>JBEDUQ010000231.1:0-6896 GCA_040414855.1 Actinomycetota bacterium | reverse complement strand
CAGGAGGAACCACGATGCGACAGGGCACCAGGTGGATCGTCGCTCCGGCGGCAGGGCTCATGCTCCTCATCGGCGGCATCGGCGTCGCCAGCGCGATGAACGAGGGCGACCGGTCGGCGACCGTCAGCACCACCGGCGGCACGGTCGCGGACGACCACGGCACTCGCTCCGGTCTGGACGAGGGCGCCGGTGACGACCGCGGGACCCGCTCGGGACTGGATGAGGGCGCTGGCGACGACCACGGGACCCGCTCCGGTCTGGACGAGGGCGCCGGTGACGACCGCGGGACCCGGTCCGGTCTGGACGACCCGGCCGGCGACGACCGCGGCACCAGCTCACGTCGGGACGACGCGAACCTGGCCGGCACCGCGGCGCGCCGGGCCCGGGCGGCCGCGCTCGCGGCGATCCCCGGGGCCAGCGTCCGCGAGATCGAGCACGAGACCGAGGCCACCGGCGCCGTCTACCACGTCGAGCTGATCCAGCGCGACGGCACCAAGATCGAGGTCGACCTCGACGCCAACTTCCACCCCGTCAAGATCGAGCGCAGCGGCGACGACAACTGAATCGCCCGCACGACGGAGCCCGGCACCCGCACATCGGGGCCGGGCTCCTCTCGATGTCACGGGCCCGGTCGCCCCCGGCGACGACGGGCCGGTCAGCGGGCCTGGTAGAACTCCTCTTCGGTGAGTCCGGGCGGGGCCTGCTCCTCCCCTTGCACCCGCAGCCGCCGCCGGGCCGAGAACATCGCGCCCCTCGCCTCATGGGCCTGGGCGAACGACAGCAGCCCGGTCGGCGGGTTCACGTCCAGGAAGATCGTCTCGATGCCGCCCCGGATGAAATAGGTCTCGTGCCAGAAGCCGGTCCCACCCGGATCCCGCAGCAGCGCCTGCCACCAGGTCCGGTGGGGCTCCGACCGGGCCCACCGCTCCAACGCGTCGAAGTCCCGCCAGTACTGGCGCATGCCCAGGTGCGGCGGGAACAGGGAGAACATCATGAACTGGTGCCGCAGCAAGCCGTCGGGTGCCGCCTCGACCGAGCGGGTGATCCGCTGACCGTAGGACAGCAGTGTCCTCAGGCCCCGAAGGCTCTTGGCCTGCATGCCAAGGTAGATCACCACCAGGTCGGGGTAGGCGGAGAGATCGACGGTCTGGCGCTGCTGGACTCTGGCCACGAGACCCCCATCGTCGCGTCCAACACGAGCACGATCACGCTACTCCAGATCAAGACGGGCAGACCGGGTACGACAGCCGCTGCCGCGTTCGCTTGTCCACAGAAGTCGAAAAGCCGTCGCCCGCGCGGCCTCGGCGTGGCACCCTCGAAGCGTTCATCCCCCCGCCGATCGGCTCGACCCAGAGGAGGTGCCGCCCGTGCTCGCCGCTCGAAAGGTGTCGGTCGTGCGCGGCGCTCAGGTGATCCTCGACCAGGTCGACCTGATCGTGGACGCCGGCAGCCGCATCGGGGTCCTGGGCCGCAACGGCGCGGGCAAGTCCACGCTGCTCCGGGTCCTCGCCGGCCTCGAACAGCCGACCGACGGCGTCGTCGAGGCCTCGCCGCCGCGCCTCACCGTCGGCTACCTGCCCCAGGAGCCGGACGACCTTCCGGGCGAGCGCGTCGCCGCCTTCCTGCGCCGCCGCACCGGCCTGGCCGCGGCCGAGGCGGCCATGGAGTCGGCGCTCGCCATAGCCAGGGATCGTCCCGAGCCGGCCGAGCTGGCCGCCTACGACGACGCGCTGGCGCGGTTCCTCGCGCTCGGCGGCGACGACCACGACGCGCGGGCGCCGCGCGTGCTCGCCGAGGTCGGGCTCGACGCCGACCGCGTCCTGGACCTCCCGGCGGCCAGCCTCTCCGGCGGCGAGCGGGTCAAGCTCGGCCTCGCCGCGATCCTGCTCGCGCGCTTCGACGTGCTGCTGCTGGACGAGCCGACCAACAACCTCGACTTCGCCGGCCTCGACCGCCTGGAGCGGTTCCTGGTGGGCGAGCGCACCCCGGGGCGTCCCGGCGGCGGCGCGCCCGGCGGGGTCGTACTGGTCAGCCACGACCGGGCGTTCCTGTCCGCGACAACCACCAGCGTCGCCGAGCTGGACCTGGTCAGCCATCGCCTCAGCGAATACGGCGGCGGCTACGACGCGTATCTGGAGGAACGCAGGCGCCAGCGAGAGCAGGCCTATGCCCGCTACGAGGACACCGAGCGTGAACGCGAGCGGCTCCAGGCATCCATCCGCCGCCGTAAGGACTGGAGCGTCAGCTCGCGGGGCAACCGCACCGCCGACAACGACAAGGCGCTCGCCAACCGCCGCAAGGAGCGCGCCACCGCCGCGGCCGCGGGTTCCAAGGCGCTCGAGCGGAGGATCGAGCGGCTCGGCGCACCCGACAAGCCATGGGAGGGCTGGGAGCTGCGCATGCGGCTCAAGGCCGCCCGCCGCAGCGGCGCCGTGGTCGCCACGCTGTCGAGGGCGGTCGTCCGGCTCGGCAACTTCCGGCTCGGTCCGGTCGACCTCGACATCTCCTGGCAGGACCGCCTCGCCGTGACCGGCCCCAACGGCGCCGGCAAGACCACCCTGCTCCGCCTATTGATCGGCGAGCTCGCCCCCGACTCCGGACACGCCCCCCTCGGCGCCGGCGTGGTCGTTGGCTACCTCGGCCAAGGTCGCGGCCCCCTTGCGGGCTGGACCCCGACCGACCCGACTCAGACGTGGTCCGGACCGGCGGACGTCCGCCCCGGTCCCGCCGAAACGCGGCCGGCGGAGGCCCGCCTCGGTCCCGCCGGGTCGCCGCCCACCCTTCTCGACCGGGTGCGGCGCGAGGCCGGGTTGACACCGCAGCAGGCGCGGTCGTTGCTGGCCAAATTCGACCTCGGCGCCGAGCACGCCGGCCGGGCCGAGACCGACCTCTCGCCGGGGGAGTGGTCACGGGCCAGCCTGGCCATCCTGATGGCCAGGGGCACGAACCTGCTGATCCTCGACGAGCCCACGAATCACCTCGACCTGGACGCCGTCGAGGAGCTGGAGACGGCCCTGGCCGACTTCGACGGGACCCTCCTGGTCGTGACCCACGACCGGCGCATGCTCTCTGGCCTGCACGTCACACGCCGGCTCGAGGTCGACTCTGGCGGTGTCCAGGAGCTACCGGTGCCGACCACGGTCCCGTAGGTCGCGAGCCCGCCACTGGGTCTCGGGGACGGATACACTGCCCTCGCAGCCCAAGGAGGGTCTCTCTGACCGAGTTGGCCGACAAGCTGGAGCACGTCCTGCTTCGTCCGGACCTCACGCCAGGTGAGGTCGATGACGCCTGCGCGCGAGCGGTCGAGTCGGGGCTCGCCGCGGTGACAGTGTGGACCGCCGCCGCGGCGCGGGCGGTCGCGGCCAGCGAAGGCAGCCGGGTCGCGGTGGTGGCCGCGCTCGGCGACCCGTCGGCCTCGTCCGCATTCTCCGAGCCCGCCGGGCCGCTCGACCTCGACGGGCTGCGCACCGCGGTCGGCGCCGGCGCCAGGCACGTGGCGGTCGCGCTGGCACCGTCGAGGGCGCTCGGGGAGCGTGGCTCCGCGCTGGCCAGCGAGCTGGAGGCGCTCTGCCGGCTCGCCCATGCCGACGGCGTCCACGTCCGCGCGGTGCTCCAGGCGCACCTTCTCGACGACCAGCAGCTCGGGGCGGTCGCCCGGCTGGCCGTCGAGGCCGGCGTCGACCTGGTGCAGACCGGCTTCGGGACCCAGGCGGCGGCCACCGCCGACCAGGTCGCGACCATCCGCCGGGCGCTGCCGACGCGCCGCGTCCCCATCGGCGTCGTCGCCGGAGGCGCCACGGACGCCGGCGCCGTCAGCGAGTTGCTCGAGCACGCCGGGGCCGACCGGGTCGCCGTGCTCGACCCGGCGGCGGTGCTGCGAGGGGTGGCGGCGTGAACCTCTACCGCGAGCAGGGCGTCGTGCTGCGCACCTACAAGCTCGGCGAGGCCGACCGCATCGTCGTGCTGCTCACCCAGGGCGAGGGGAAGGTCCGCGCCGTGGCCAAGGGCGTCCGCAAGACCAAGTCGCGCTTCGGCGGCCGCCTCGAACCCTTCAGCCATGTCGACTTGTCGCTGTATCGAGGTCGCGAGCTGGACATCATCACCCAGGCGGAGCTGGTGAACCCGTTCCGGTTCCTGCGCCAGGACTACGACCGGGTGATGGCGGGCGCGGCCATGCTGGAGGCGGTCGACCAGGTCGCGCAGGAGCGCGAGGCGATCGTGCGCGTGTTCCTGCTGCTGGTGCGGGCGCTGCGGGCGCTGGACGGCGACCCGGGCGACCCGTCCGCCGTGCTGGACGCCTTCCTGCTCAAGCTGATGGCGCTGGAGGGCTACCGTCCGATGCTGACCGAGTGCGCCGGCTGCGGCAGGCAGGCCGAGCTGCGCGCCTTCTCGGCCACTCGCGGTGGCGCACTCTGCGCTTCCTGCCGCAACGGCGGTGAGTCACTGCTCGACCCCGGCACCGTGCCGCTGCTGTCCCACCTGCTCGGCGAGGACATGGAGCGCGCCGCCGCCACCAAGCCCCGGCCGGCCGCCCGCCGCGAAGCCGCCAACGTCGTCAAGAGCTACGTCGAGTACCACCTCGATCGTCGCCTCCGCTCCTATCCGCTGGTGAATCGCTGATGCCAAGCCGGAATCCCCGCGCACTCCCCGCGGACCTCCACCCGCGCGCGATGCCCGACCACGTCGCCATCGTCATGGACGGCAACGGCCGCTGGGCCGGCGACCGCGGGCTGCCCCGCAACAAGGGCCACGAGGCGGGCGAGGAGGCCCTGTTCGACACGGTCGAGGGAGCGCTGGACGTGGGCCTGTCCTGGCTCACCGTCTACGCGTTCTCCACCGAGAACTGGCGCCGCCCCGCCTCCGAGGTGCGCTTCCTGATGAACTTCAACGAGTCGCTGCTGGTCCGGCGCTCGCAGGAGCTGCACGACCGCAACGTCCGCATCCGCTTCATCGGCCGCCGCGACCGGGTGCCGCCGCACGTCCGCCGTCGCATCGAGGAGGCCGAGGAGCTGACCGCCAAGGACACCCAGATGACCCTCGCGGTGGCCCTCGACTACGGCGGCAGAGACGAGCTGACCCGGGCGGTCCGAGAGCTGGTCACCGAGGCGCGCAAGGGCCGCGGTCCCAAACGCATCGACGAGCGGGCGATCTCGGCCCGGCTCGACGCCCCGGACATGCCCGACGTCGACCTGCTCGTGCGCACGGCGGGGGAACGGCGGCTCTCGAACTTCCTGCTGTGGCAGCTCTACTACGCCGAGGTCTACTTCACGCAGCTGCGGTGGCCGGACTTCAACCGCCACGAGCTGTTCAACGCCCTGCGCGACTACCAGGGCCGGCGCCGCCGCTTCGGGGCCGTGCCCACCCCGGAGCCAGCGGCCGGCACGCCGTCGTAGTCTGCTCCCACCCGGAGCCAGCGGCCGGCACGCCGTCGTAGTCTGTTCCCACCACTCGACCACCCCGAGTGGCTGGGAGGACATGATGGCAAGCCGGCTTCTCCAACACGTCAACGTCGTCTACCCGCCTGGAGCCGAGGCCGAGGCACGCGGCTTCTACGCCGGCGCGCTCGGGCTCGAGGAGGTGCGCAAGCCCGAGGAGTTCGACCAGCGAGGGATGTGGTTCCAGCTCGGGGACGGCCAGGTCCACCTCTCCCCGGGCGAGCCGCCGCCGGCGGGACCGTGGCACTTCTGCGTGGTCGCTGACGACTTCGACGCCCTCCGGCGACGGGTCGAGGCAACCGGTGCCGGCACCGAGGACACGCACTCGTGGGGCGACCGGCGCCGCTTCTTCACCCGGGACCCATGGGGCGCGGGGATCGAGATCCTCGAAGCTCCCATGCCCCACCATGCGCGACTCGACCGGTAGCGGCTGATCTGGGGGGTATGCTGCCGGCCCTCCCAAGCTTCAGCCGCGGGACCTTACACAACTCCCACACGGGCAATCGCTTGCCCGAACCTTCGCATGTCAAAGTAGCCGGGGGTCGGCAGATGCCACCGCCGGGAGGTGCGGATGGAGACGGACCGGCCAGCGAGATCGCGGCGGCCGCCCGGACCGCGGATGCCCGCACGCCGGGACAACCCCCGCGCTGAGGCGATCGAACGGGTCGCGCGGTGGAAGCGGAGGATCGCCGCCGGAGCGGTGTTGGGCTTTGGCGTGCTCATCGGCGTGGTCGGAGTCGCCGGCGCGAAGGGTGCGAGCGGCCCTGGCACGGACCCGGCCTCCGGCCGGTCGGTCACCAGCCCCGGCGAAAGTGTTGGTCCCGGAGGGGTGGCCGGTGGTGGCGAGAGCGGCGAGGACGGCCAGTTCGGTCCGGGCGGTCAAGTGGCGCCCGGACAGGTCCCGGACGACGGCTACTTCGGCGGTCAGGGCGGCGGGTACGGATTCGGCGACGGGCAGGGCGGCCAGAGCCAGTCGCACGGTCAGAGCAGTGTCTCCTGACCTTGCCGGCGCCGGGTCGCGTGAGCTGGCCGAGCCGGTGGTTCCCGGTGCGCTGCGGCGCTTCGAGTTCCGCGCCATGGGCAGCAGCATCCGCGTGCTGACCGACGCTGCCGCCAACGGCGCCGCGGCCGGCCAGGTCGCCTCCCACCGCGCGGCCGCCGCCCACCGCCCGGCCGCCGACCACCGCGCGGCCGCCAACCACCGCCCGGCCGCCGACCACCACGCGGCCGCCGACCAGGTCGAGCGGCTGTTCGCGAGGTGGGAGGAGCGCCTGAGCCGTTTCCGTCCGGACAGCGAGCTGTCGCGGCTCAACGCCAGGTCCGGCCGGCCTGCCGTCGTCAGCGACCTGCTGCTCGAGGTGGTGAGCGCCGCGCTGCGCGCGGCCCGCGCCACCAGCGGGCTCTACGACCCGACCCTGCTCCGGGCGATCGAGCAGCTCGGCTACGACCGATCGTTCGAGA
>JBEDUQ010000230.1:0-5058 GCA_040414855.1 Actinomycetota bacterium | reverse complement strand
TGGCTTCCACCGTGCCCGCCGCCGGAGGTCTTTCCGGGACCGCCGGAGGAGCCGCTCCCGCTGGACCCGGAGCCGCTCCCGCTGGACCCGGAACCGCTCCCGGAGGTGGAGCCTCCGCCGGAGGTGGTCCCGCCGTGGTCGTCACCGCTGCCGCTACCGGATCCGCCGCTCCCGGAACCGCTTCCTGAGTCCTTGCCGGAGCCGCCGGATGTGGGGTCGCCCGATCCCGAGCCGCGACCGCTCCCCGACCCGCTGTGGCCGTCGGTCCCCTGGCCGCCGTGGTCGTCGCCGGACCCACGGCCGCCGTGGTCGTCGGGCAGCCTGCCCTCGGCGAGGTCCCGGAAGTCGTCGAGCAGGTCGTCCGCCCGGTCGCGCTGGACCGCGGCGGCGCTGCCCGCGACGCCCTGGAGCCGCGCCAGCGCCTCCTGGACCTTGGCGGTGCCCGCGCGGATGCAGTCGTCGCGGTCGGAGCGGTTCGCGATCGCCGCGTCGCGCATGCCGGTCGCCTGGTCGAGCAGCTGCCTCGCCTTGTCGACCGGGTTCGGGGTGAGCGCCAGCCTGGCGCCCTGCGCCGCCTCCCGGACCCCGTAGAGCGGGCTGCCGGGCAGCGCCTGGCGCGCGAGCGCGCCGGGCACGGCGATCAGCAGCAGCGCGGCGGCCATGACGGCGGCCTGGATCAGCCGCCGCCGGCGCCTCTCGCCGGGCGTCTCCGACTGGGCGAGGTCGTCCACCGCCGCCAGGAACGCCTCCCGCCCCCGGGCCCTCGCGTCCGGAGCCGGCGTCGGCACCGAGTCGCGCAGCCGAACCGCCGTCGCCACCAGCTCGTCGACCAACTCCACGTCGCCGAACCCGTCGGTCCAGGCGCTCGCCCGCTCCCCGGACGGGCGCCTGTGCCCGTTCACCCCTCCGGCCGCCGTGCCATGCAGCCCCGAGAGCCCGTTTGTGTCGAGCTCCACCGTCGGCTCGCCCCGCGGCCTTGTCAGCCCCGCGGGGTCGAGGTCCGCCGCCGCACCCTGACCCCCGTTGGCCTCGCCATCGGGCACCTCGGAGTGCGCGGCGCCGTCCAGCTCCACGGTTGGCCCGTCCGCGGCGGCTTCCGGCGCCTCAGGGGCGGGGGCCTCGGGGACGGGGGCCTCGGGGGCGAGGGCCTCGGGGACGGGGAACTCCCCGGGGGCGGGGGCCTCGGGGACTGTGGCCTCACCGGCCCCACCGGCGGCCTCACCGGCCCCACCGGCGGCCTCGCCGACCCCACCGGCGGCCTCGCCGACCCCACCGGCGGCCTTTTGGGCGAGGTCGTCGAGAGCGCTGTCGAGCCGGAGCAGGGCGGCCAGGTCGTCGTTCATCTGGCCTTCACCCCTATCAGCTCCCGGAGCGATGCCAGAGCGCGGTGCTGCGAGACCCTCACCGCGCCCTCCGACTTGCCGAGCACCTCGCCCACCTGCGCGGCCGAGAGGCCGGCGAGCACCCGCAGCGACAGGACCTCCTGCTGGTCCGGGCGCAGGTCGCGAAAGGCCCGCGCCACCTCGGCCAGGCTCTCGGCGGCGACCAGGTCGTCCTCCGGACCGGCGCTGGCCGGGTGCACGGCGTCGTCCAGCTCGACCTCTCGGCGGCGGCCGATGCGGCGGAAATAGTCGCTCACGCGCCGGTGCGCGATCGTGAACAGCCACGCCTCGAAGTCGGTCCCCGGCTGGTAGGACCGCAGGTTCCGCAGCATCGCCTCGAACGTCTCGCTGGTCACGTCCTCCGCCTTCTCGGCGTCGCTCAGCCGACCCGTCGCGAATCGCGCGACGCGGTCGCGATACCGGTCGTACAGTCCGGCAAGCGCTTCACGATCTCCGTGCCGAGCGCGCTCGACGAGCGCCTCGACGGCGGCAGCTCCGTCGACCGTCTTGCTCATCGTTGTAGGTATCGCCTGACGTCAGGATCCGTTACGGATGGATTTTTCCGACCATATTCTCATGAGCGCATGCCCGGACAGTGCCTGACAGGCCCCTATCATTGGTGCGGCCCGCGTGTTGGCGACGAACCTTGAACGGAGCGTGCATGGCGTCGAGTGCCAACGGGGAGTTCAGCAGCCCGCTGGGGCAACCGGTCCGCCGGATCGAGGACGAGCGGCTGGTCACCGGCCAGGGCCGGTACGTCGCCGACCTGCCCCTGCCGGGCTCGGGCCAGGTCGTGTTCGTCAACTCCCCCATGGCGCACGCCCGCATCGCCTCGATGGACACCACCGCGGCCAAGGCGGCACCCGGAGTCCTGGCGGTGGTGACCGCCGCCGACCTCGGCCTCGAGCCGCTGCCGCCGCTCCCGATGCACGACCAGCGCATGCCGCGGCCGTGGCTGGCGGACGGCGTGGTCCGCTACGTCGGCGAGCCGGTGGTCGCGCTGATCGCCGACACCCGGGAGCGGGCGGTCGACGCGGCCGAGCTGGTCGAGATCGACTACGACCCGCTGGACGCGGTGATCTCGCCGCGCGAGGCGGCCAGGGACGAGACCCTGCTGTTCCCCGAGGCCGGCACCAACACCTGCATGCGCATGGGCGGCCAGGACGACCCCGCCCTGTTCGACGACTGCGAAGTCGTCATCGAGCTGTCCATGACCCACCCGCGGCTGCTCGCGGCGCCGATCGAGCCGCGCTGCGCGGCCGCCTCGTGGGACCCGGACAGCGGGCGGCTCACCTTCTGGGCATCGACCCAGGCGCCGCACCGGCTCCGCGGAGCGCTCTCGCGCGGGCTGGGCCTGGACCAGGCACGGATCCGCGTGGTGGTCGGCGAGGTCGGCGGCGCCTTCGGCGCCAAGAACGGCAGCTCCCGCGAGGAGGTGGTAGTCGGCTGGCTCGCCCGCCACCTCGACCGCCCCGTCCGCTGGGTGGAGGCCCGCACCGACAGCATGATGGGCATGCACCACGGCCGCGGGCTGGTCCAGGACGTGCGGCTGGGCGGCAGGCGCGACGGCACCCTGCTGGCCTACCGGGTCCATGCGCTTCAGGACGCCGGCGCCTACCCGCTGTTCGCCGGGCCACTGGTGACTCGCGCCCGGACCCTGGCGGCCGGCGTCTACGACATCGGCCGGATCGAGGTCTCCGGCAGCGCGGTGGTCACCAACGCCACCCCGACCGGCCCGGTTCGCGGCGCGGGACGGCCGGAGGCCAACATCGTCATCGAGCGCGCGGTCGACCGCTTCGCGGCCGAGGTCGGCATGGACCCGGCCGACGTGCGGCGGCGCAACCTGATCCCCCGCGAGGCGTTCCCCTGGACCACCCCGACCGGCACCGTCTACGACTCCGGCGACTACCACGGCCTGCTCGACAAGGTGCTCGATGCCGTCGGCTACGCGGGCCTGCGCGCCGAGCAGGCGACGCGGCGTGCCGCCGGCGACCCCGTGCTGCTCGGCATGGGCATCGGGATGTTCGTCGAGGTCGCCGACGGGCTCGGGAGCGGCGAGTACGGCGCGGTCGAGATCACCAGGGAGGGCGGCGCTGTCGTGCGCAGCGGCGCCAGCCCGCACGGCCAGGGCCACGAGACCGCCTGGACCCAGCTCGCCAGCGACCGGCTCGGCATCCCGATGGACCGGATCGAGGTCCGCACCGGCGACACCGACCAGGTCCCCGCCGGGATCGGCACCTTCGCCTCGCGCTCGGCGCAGGCCGGCGGGTCGGCCATCCACCGCTCCGCCGGCGAGGTCGTCGACCAGGCGCGCCGGCTCGCCGCCGAGCTGCTGGAGGCCGATCCCGCCGACGTCGTGCTCGACCGCGGCGGCGGCCGCCTCCACCTGGCGGGCAGCCCCGATCGCGGCCACACGTGGGCGGAGCTGGCCGACGCCGCCGCCGCTCGCCAGGCCGCGCTCGCCTTCGAGGTCATGCCCGGCGGGGACGGCGCGGCGGGCGCGTCGTGGCCCAGCGGGGCCGTGCTCGCGGTCGTCGAGGTCGACTCCGAGACCGGCGAGGTCCGCATCCGCAAGCTGGTGAGCTGCGACGACGCCGGGCATCTGCTCAACCCGCTGCTGGTGTGCGGCCAGGTCCACGGCGCGCTGGCGCTCGGGGTCGCGCACGCCCTGTTCGAGGAATTCCGCTACGACCAGGACGGCAACCCCACCACCGCCAACTTCGGCGACTACGCGGTGATCTCCGCCGACGTCCTGCCCAGCTTCGAGCTGCACGAGATCGAGTCGCCGGCGCCGGGGAACCCGCTCGGGGTCAAGGGCGTCGGCGAGGCGGGCACGGTCGGCACCCCCGCCGCCATCCTCGACGCCGTGGTCGACGCGCTAGCCCATCTCGGCGTGCGCGACCTGGATCTGCCCGCCACCCCCGAGCGCGTCCTGCGGGCGATCGAGGACTCGACCCGCGCGGAGACAAGTCGATGAAGCGCGACGTCACCGTGTCGATGAAGGTCCACGGGACCGTGATGCTGGGCACGGTCGAGGCCCGCCACGTCGGCGCACCGGGAGGCGGCCGGTGATCCCGGCGCCGTTCGCGTACGAGCGGCCCGGCAGCGTCGAGGAGGCGATCGCGCTGCTCGCCGAGCACGACGGCGACGCCAAGGCGCTCGCGGGCGGCCAGTCCCTGATCCCCCTGCTCAAGCTGCGGTTCGCCGCGCCGGCCCTGCTCGTCGACCTCGGCGGGCTCGCCGGCGACGACCTTCGCGGGGTCCGCGACCTCGGCGACCGGCTCGCGATCGGAGCGCTGACCAACCACAGCGAGCTGGCCGCCGACGAGGTCGCCCGCCGCCACGCGCCCCTGCTCGCGTTCGCCGCCTCGCACGTCGGCGACCCGCAGGTGCGCCACCGCGGCACCATCGGCGGCTCGCTCGCCCACGCCGACCCGGCGGCCGACCTCGCCGCGGTCCTGCTCGCTTACGAGGGCAGCGTGATCGCGCGACGCCCGGGCGGCGAGCGCGAGATCCCGGTGACGGAGCTCTTCACCGGGTTCCTGGAGACCGCGCTGGAGCCCGACGAACTGCTGGTCGAGGTGCGCGTGCCGAAGCTCGCCGCCGGCTGGTCGTTCAAGAAGCTGACGCGCCGGTCCATCGACTGGGCCACCGTCGGCGTCGCCGCGCTCCGCGG
>JBEDUQ010000229.1:0-15611 GCA_040414855.1 Actinomycetota bacterium | reverse complement strand
CGACCCGGACCGCTTCACGCTCGACCCCTCGGCGGTTCCGGACGAGGCCGACCTGGTGGTCGTCTGCAATCCGAACAACCCCACGGGGACACTCGACCCGGCCGCGGTGCTCCTCGGGTTGGCAAGGACCGGCCGCGTGCTGATCGTCGACGAGGCGTTCATGGAATTCGTGCCCGGGGAACCGGAGAGCCTGGCCGGTGCTGGCGCCAATCTCCCGGGCCTGGTCGTGGTCCGGAGCCTCACCAAGCTCTGGTCGCTGCCCGGTCTTCGGGCCGGCTACCTGCTCGCCCCGCCCGGCATCGCCGCCGCCGTTCGCGCGGCGCGTCAGCCGTGGAGTGTCAACGCGCCCGCGTGCGCCGCCCTGGAGGCATGGGCACGCCAGACCTCCGCCGGCCGCGCGGAAGCCACCGGCCGCGGGGAAGCCGCCGGCTGCGGGGAAACCACCGGCTGCGCGGAAGCCTCCGGCCGCGGGGAAACCAGCGGGACCGCGGGCAGCGCGGAGGCGACCGCGCTGGCGAGATCCATCCAAGGGGCGCGGGCGGAGTTCGCGGCCGGGCTGGCAGGCTTGCCCGGCGTGCGGGTCTGGCCCTCGGCGGCGAACTTCCTGCTGCTCCGGGTGCCGGACGGACCGCGAGTTCGGGCTGAGTTGGCGCGGCGCGGCATCGCGGTTCGCCGCGCCGACACCTTCCCAGGACTTGGCGCCCACCACCTACGGGTGGCGGTTCGCAGTCCGCCCGACAACCGGCTCCTGGTCGAGACTCTGGGCGAGATCCTCGGTTCGACCCCGACCTCGATCTAGGCGCCGACCTCTCGGAGCTTGCCGGTCGAGACGTCGTAGACGAACCCGCGGATCGAGTCCTTGTTGGGCACGAACGGGCTCGCCTTGATGCGCGCGATCGACTGGCGGACGTCGGTGTCGAGGTCGCCGAACGCCTCGAGGGCGAACGGCGGCTTGAGGCCGGTGTCCGATTGGACGGCCGCCTTCACGTCGTCGTCCTTGAACGTGAGCATGCCGCAGTCGGTGTGGTGGATGAGCACGATCTCGCGGGTGCCGAGCAGGCGCTGCGAGATGAGCAGCGAACGGATGACGTCGTCGGTGACCACGCCACCGGCGTTGCGGATGACGTGCGCCTCGCCGGCGTTGAGGCCGAGGATGGCATAGACGTTGAGGCGTGCGTCCATGCAGGCGACCACGGCGACGTTCTTGCCAGGGGGCATGGGCAGGTCGCCGGTGGAGAAATCGCGTGCGTGGTCGTCGTTGTGCTCGAGCAACTGGTCCGTGACGGACATGGAGCCTCCAAGGACGGGCTGATCTGGGGGATGTGCCAGGCCCGGGCGGACCGACGGGGTCAGCCGGCGGCGCGCAGCGCCCGGGCCGATGGACAGCCAGAAGTCACCACGCGCCCGTAGTCCAGGGCGCGGTTGCGTACCAGCGGGATCGGCTCCATCGACCTCAAGCGTGCCGGTGGTGTGCCCGGATGGTCAACCCTCGACGCCCGCATACAACCTCGGGTCGAGCAGGCACAGGTCGGCGCGGCCAGCCGCCAGGATCGTGCTGACGTCGTCGGCGGTGGTCAGGTTGCCGCCGGCGATGGTCGCCACGCCGGCCTCGTTCCGGATCCGGTCGCTCGCCGGGACGAGGTAATAGCGGCGGTAGTCGGGGCGGTCGGCCGGGATCGTCCACCCGGACGCCACCTCGACCAGGTCGCACCCGTGCTCCCGGAGCCGCACGGCGATCTGGACGGCGTCGTCGAGCTGGAGACCGCGGGGGGTGCAGTCGTCGGCTTGCAGCGTCACGGCCAGCGGCCGGTCGGACGGCCAGGCCGCCCGGACGGCGTCGACGACCTCGAGCGGGAAGCGGAGCCGCCGTTCCGGCGAGCCGCCGTACGCGTCCTCGCGCCGGTTGGTAAGTGGCGACAGGAAGCTGGCGAGCAGGTAGCCGTGCGCGGCGTCGAGCGCGAGCAGGTCGAAGCCCGCGTTCGCGGCCCGGGCGGCCGCGGCCGCGAACGCCTCGGCGACCTGGCCAAGCTCGGGCTCGGTCAGCTCGCGGGGGACCGGACCACCGGCGAGGTAGGGGATAGGGGAGGGGGCAAGCAGCGGCCAGCCACCGAGGCGGAGCGGGCGGTCGATGCCGCTCCGCCGGGGCCGGGTGGACCCCCGCCGGCCCGCGTGGGACAGGCGGATGCCGATGCGCGCGTTCCCGGCCGACCGCGCGCGTTCGACAACGGCTCGCCACGCGGCCGCCTGCTCGTCGTCGTAGAGCCCTGGCGTGCCTGGGGTGATGCGGCCGTCGGCGGACACGGCGACGTGCTCGCTAAGCACCAGCCCCGCACCGGCGGCGACCGCACGCTCGAGCTCCTCCTGGCTCCGCTCGCCGAGCCGGCCCTCGACGGCGTCGTCCTCGGACGGCGGCGACAGCACCACCCGGTTCGGCAGCTCGATCCCACCCACGGTGAACGGCGCGAACAGCGGCGGTGGGGCGAGCAGGGGCCCGCGCAAATCCCCGGTGCGGCGACCCGACCCGGCCTGCCCGGCGGCCTGCCCGGCCGCAGCCTGACCGGCCCGAGCTGCCCCGGGGCCCTTCGTGGGGGCGCCGGCTCCAGCCTGACCGGCCCCAGCCTGACCGGCCCCAGCCCCCTCAGCGCCCTTCGCGGGGGCGCCGGCCGCGGTCCCGACGGCGCGGTCCTTCGCCGAGGCATCGGCCGCCGGTGGCGCGGTGCGGACCTTGGCGGTTCGGGCGAACCAGCGGTCGACCGAGGCGACGAAGCGGGGATCGCGCTTCTCCAGCTCCAGGTGGGTGATGCGACCGCTGCGGGTGAGCAGGTTGAAGGCGAACTGGATGGGCTCGAAGCCGCCGTAGCGTGCCACGCTCTCGAAGTACGTCGCGCTCTCCCGCGCGGCCTCCTGGAAGCGCTCGACGACGGGCTGGCGGTCCAGCTCGTACCAGGTCAGCGCGGCTTCGAGGTCGCGGGGATAGCGCAGGAACGCGGTCGCCAGCGAGATCGAGTCCTCCATGGCGAGCTTGGTCCCCGATCCGATGGTGAAGTGGGCGGTGTGCGCGGAGTCGCCGAGCAGCACGACATTGCCGTGGTGCCAGTTGCGGTTCCGCAGGGTCACGAAGCTGAACCAGATCGACCGGTTGGACAGCAGCTTGTGGTCGCCGAGCTCGGGCCGGAAAAGGTCCTCGCAGAACCGCAGGCCCTCCTCCTCGGTCATCCGGTCGAGGCCGGCCCGCCGCCAGGTCGACTCGTGCGCCTCGACGATGAAGGTGCTGGTATGGGCGTCGAACGGGTAGGCGTGGACCTGGAACAGGCCGTGCTCGGTGTCGCGGAAGATGAAGGTGAACGCGTCAACGGCCAGGTCGGCGCCAAACCAGGCGTATTTGGTGCTGTGCAGGTCCAGGCTCGGCTCGAAGCGCGGCTCGAGCAGCCTGCGCGCGAGCGAGTTGACCCCGTCCGCGGCGACCACGAGGTCGTCGCCGCTGAACGGCTCGAGGTCGGCGACCTCGCGCTCGAACTCCAGTTGCACGCCGAGCTGGCGGCAGCGCGACTGGAGGATTCGCAGGAGCTGCTTGCGGGCGATGCCCGAGAACGCGTGCCCGCGCGAGCGGATGGTCTCGCCGCGGTAGAGCACGTCGATGGCGTTCCACTTCGCGAAGGTGTCGGTGATCTCGACGTAGGTTTCGTAGTCGGCGTCGCGCAGCGCCCCGAGCGTCTCCTCGGAGAACACCACTCCCCAGCCGAAGGTCGCGTCGGGCGGGTTGCGCTCGATCACCCGGACCTGGTGGCGCGGGTCGGCCTTCTTCATCAGCAGGGCGAAGTAGAGCCCGGCCGGGCCGCCTCCGAGGATGCCGATCCTCACGCCGCTCCTCCGCTCAGGCCAGCACGTCGGCCAGCCGCTCGAGCTGCGCGATGTCGGCGACCGTCGGCAGCAGCACCAGGTGGTCGCATCCCGCCTCCTCGTAGCCCCGGACAAGATCCTTGACCATCTGGGGTGAGGTCAGGTTGCCGGCGGCGATGCGCTCGGCGAAGGGACCGGTGAAGGCGTAGTAGTCGCGCAGGTAGTCCGAACCGCGCTCGGTCTCGGCCTGGTCCCCGAGCGCGTAGTAGGCCTGGCCCCAGAGCAGCGGCCTGCCGGGCCGCCCCGCCTCGGTCCAGGCGGCCCAGGCGCGCGAGGCGGCGCCGGCGAAGGCGCGCGGCGGGCCTCCACCGTGGACGTAGCCGTCGCCGTACCTGGCCATGCGCGCGAAGGCGCGGCCGGTGCCGCCTCCGACCAACAGGTCAGGGCCGCCGGGCTGGGCCGGGCTCGGGCCGACGGCACCGCCGTCCTCCCAGGCGTCTCGGAGGTAGGCGAGCTGTTGGTCGAAGCGGTCGCCGCGGTCGCGATGGTCGATGCCCATGACGTCGTAGTCCTCGTGCCTGGCGCCGACGGCCACGCCGAGAGTGAGCCGTCCGCGGGAGAGCGCGTCCAGCGAAGCCGCCTGCTTGGCCAGCATCACCTGGTTGCGCAGCGGGCCGATCACGACCATCGTGACCAGCCGCAGCCTGCTGGTGACGGCGGCCGCCGCGGCCAGCGACAGGAACGGGTCGTAGTTGCCGTAGGCGATGCGGTCGATCACACCCGCGCTGGCGAACGGGCCGCTGTCGGCGCGTCGCGCCCATTCGAGGACGAGATCGCCGGGCGCGCCGGGCACGCCGGCCGGGAGCCCGATCCCAACCTCCATCGCCGCCTCCTCACGGTCTCGCCACCGGCCGCCCGCGGATCCGGGGGGATGGTTTCCTAACGTCCGTCACAATATCGTGCCACCCGCCCAAGGTCGCGCGGAAGCGGCGGCGGGGGAGGGGCGGATCCTACGGCGGCGAGCCCCGCGTGAAGGTGAGGCGGGCCGCACGAGGACAAGGGCCCGCCCGGGTGCGAATCAACCCCGGGCGGACCGACGGAACCTGCGACCGCCCCTTATTGGCTGGGGGCTTGGACGGCGGGGCGTTGGGGCTGGTCGCGGCGGGCGGAGGAGGCGGTCCACAGGCCGTAGACGAGACCGGCGGCGACGAACGCCACCAGCAGGCCGAGGCTCGACCCCGCGAAGGCGCCCTTGGCCCACCAGCCGAGCCAGGTGAACCCCTTGGTGGTCGAGGTGATCAGACCGAGACCGACCACCACGCCGATGAGCCAGGCGACCACGCCGGCGACGTTCACCGACCGGCCTCCTGCGGTTCCTTCGGGACCTCCGTACAGCTCGCCCACGCGGTACCCGTCGCGGCGCAGGGTGGCGAGGTCGACCAGGAACACGGCGGCCCAGGCGGCCAGCGGCACGCCGAGCACGAGGAGAAATCCCTGGAAGGTGCCGAGGAAGTCCTTGGCGATGAACAGCATGTAGATGTTGCCGGCGATCATGATCACGCCGTCGATCGCGACCGACTGGTACCGCGGCAGCCGCACGCCGAGCGTGAGCAGGCAGAGCCCGGACGAGTAGATGTCGAGCAGCGCGCCGGCCACCAGCCCGCCGGCCGCGACCACCAGGTAGGGCACCAGGAACCAGGTCGGCAGCGGGTCGGCGAGGTCGCCGAGCGGGTTGGCCGAGGTGGACAGCCCGGTGCCCTTGCTGGCGAGCAGCACCCCGAAGCTGATCAGCACGATCGGCCCGATGCTGGAGCCGAGCACGGTCCAGCCGATGACCGCTCGCGAGCTGGACGACCTCGGCAGGTACCTCGAGTAGTCGGCGCCGACGTTGGCCCAACTGATGCCGAGCCCCGCCATCACGATCGAGGTCGCGGGAAGGAATCCCGTGAGCCAGCTTCCGCTGGGCAGGTCGGCGAGCTTGCCCCACTCGACCTGGGGCAGCAGCAGGGCGATGAACACGACGGTCAGCGCCGCGAACGCCCAGGTGAACCAGGTCTGGATCTTGACGATGGTGGCGTGGCCGAGCAGCCCGACCGCGATGGTGACCCCGGCGATCACCACGAACGCGATCGCGGTGGTGGCCGTCCCGGTCGCGACCCCGAGCCGGTCAAGCATGCTCCCGGTGGCCAGCGTCGCCAGCGCGACCAGGACTGTCTCCCAGCCGACCAGCGACAGATAGCTGATCAGGGTCGGCAGCGAGTTGCCCGCCCTGCCGAACGCGGCGCGCGAGAGCGCGAAGGTCGGCGCGCAGCTGCGCTTGCCGGCCACGCTCACAAAGCCGACCAGCAGGAACGAGAGCACGGTCCCGATCACGCCGACCAGAATGGACTGCCACAGGTTCAGTCCGAACGACACGGTAATCACGCCGTAGACGACCGCCAGGGCGCTGATGTTGGCCGCGAACCAGACCCAGAAAAGCTCCGAGGGTTTGCCGTGGCGCTCGGCGTCCGGCACCACGTTGATTCCGTTGGTCTCGATGCTCCAGGCACGGTCGGTTTCCGGCTGGACACCGGCCACGCCGGCACCCTCCATGCTCATGCTCCGCCGCCTTCCTTCGATGGTCAGGTCATTGCTCCAACAATGCACCTCGCGTGCCAGACCATCCAGAGCTGCCGCGTTTGCGTCGTTCCGAAGCCTTCAGCCGGTACGCGTATGTCAGAAGTTGCCTTCGGAGGGTATTGGCCAAGTTACTGGTTGACGAGGTCCGCACGGTATGCGACCTTCGACGCCCGGTCACCAGGTGGCGGGCACCGCCTGGGAATGGTCGGGTGGGAGGGTGCATCAATGAACGGCTGTGACTGGACGAGCTGCGACCAGCCCGCGAGGCTCGACCTGCTCGCGGGGCCGGGCAGGATATCGGCTCGGGTGGTCGGCGCCTTCTGTGTGCCGCATGCGAGCGTTGCCAGCCTGAACGAGCAGGAGCGGGCCGGCGAGCCCACCTGGTACGACTGGCACCGCGAGCCGGCGCTCCTGGGCGAGCGCTGACGGCGGCCGGGGCAGCGGTGACTATCGCCGGCTGAGGGTTTGGACCAGCGCCGCGACCAGCGCCGCGCGCTCGGGCATGGCCGCCAGCACGACGTGCTCGCCGAGCGCGTGCGCGTTGCCGCCGACCGCGCCGAGCCCGTCGAGGGTGCGCACGCCGACGTCGGCGGTGAGGTTGCCATCCGAACCGCCGCCGACCGCCGCCGACTCCAGCGGCTCGAGTCCGAGGTCCGCGGCCAGCTTGGACGCCAGCCCGAACAGCTCGGCCGACGCGCTCTCCGGCAGCGGCGGCCGGTCCGGCTGCCCGTGGACCGCCAGCCTCGCCCCCGGGAGCGTGGGCGTCAGGCGCCGCAGGTCCTCGTCGACGCGCCGCTGCTCGCCCGGATCGAAGGCGCGGACGTCGACCTGGAAGCTCGCCGAGGCCGGGACGGTGTTCTGCGTGGTGCCGGCGGCGGCGACCGTGGGCGTCACGGTCGTCCCCAGCTCCGGCCGGGCGATCTCTTCCACTGCGAGCACCTGGTGCGCCAGCTCGACCAGGGCGTTGACGCCCTTCTCGGGCTCCAGGCCCGCGTGCGCCGCCAGGCCGACGATCTCGAGCCGGTAGGAGCTGGTGCCCTTGCGGGCGACCTTCAGGGCGCCCGCCTTGCCCGCGCTGGGCTCCAGCACCAGCGCGGCGGCGGCGCCGGCCGCCTCCGACTCGATCAGCGCGCGCGAGCTGTCCGAGCCGACCTCCTCGTCGGCGGTGACCAGCAGGCAGACGCCGTCGAGCTCGTCGAGGCTGCCCAACGCGAACAGGCCCTGGACCAGCCCGGCCTTCATGTCGAAGGCGCCGGGCCCGGTGGCGACGCCGTCGTCGACCCGCCACGGCCAGCTCGCCAGTGTCCCCAGCGGCCAGACGGTGTCGTAGTGGCAGAGCAGCAGCACCTTGGTGGCGCCGCCGAAGCGCCAGCGCAGGTGCGCAAGCCCGTCCACCTCGACCCGCTCCGGCTCCTCGCCGAGCAGGTCCGCGCCGATGGCGGTCACCAGGTCGGCGCAGGCCGCCAGCGCGCCCTTGTCGTTCGACGGGGACTCGGCCTCGACCAGGCTCCGCAGCGCGGTGACCATCTCGTCGAGCCGGTCGCGCAGGGTGGCCAGCCGCGGGTCGGCGTTCATCGCTCCACCCGGTGCCGCTCGACTGTGGTGGTGATCTCGGCGAGGAAGTCCTCGTCGACGGTGACGCCGAGGCCTGGCCCGGTCGGCACCCGCACCACCCCTGGTGGCTCGAGTGTGAACGGCTCGGTGATGACCTCCCGCCGCCAGTAGCGGTCGGACGCCGAGGTGTCGCCGGGCAGCGTGAAGTTCGGCAGCGCGGCGAGCGCGAGGTTGGCGGCCCGGCCGATGCCCGTCTCGAGCATGCCGCCGCACCAGACCGGCACGCCGTTGGCGGCGCAGACGTCGTGGACCCTCCTGGCCTCCAGGAAGCCGCCGACGCGGCCGGCCTTGATGTTGACGATCGAGCAGGCGCCGATCGCGATCGCGTCGGCGGCCGCGCGGGCAGAGGTGATCGACTCGTCGAGGCAGATCGGGGTCCGCACCCGTCTGGCCAGCTCGGCGTGGCCTCTGACGTCGTCCTCGGGCAGCGGCTGCTCGATCAGCAGCAGGTCGAAGGCGTCCAGCCGCGCCAGCCCGCGGGCGTCGGCCAGGGTGTAGGCGGCATTGGCGTCGACCTGGAGGAGCACGTCGCCGAACCGCTCTCGGACCGCGCGGACCGGCTCGACGTCCCAGCCGGGCTGGATCTTGAGCTTGATGCGCGCGTAGCCGCCGGCGAGGTAGCCGTCCACCGCGTCGAGCAGCTGGGGGATCGAGTCCGCGATCCCGACCGAGACGCCGCTGGTGGCGGTGTCGCGGACCGCGCCGAGGTAGCTGGCCAGCTGCATCCCGTGCGCGCGCAGCTCGGCGTCGAGGACCGCCAGCTCCAGCGCGGCCTTGGCCATCGGATGGCCGCTGACCGCGGCGAGCGCCGGCCCCACCTTCGGCGCCGACAGCTCGGCGACCTTGCCGAGCCGCGGCAGCAGGTGATCGCGGACGACCTGGTGCGCGCCGTCGGCGTACTCGGAGGAGTAGAGCGGCTCGCTGCCCGCGACGCACTCGCCCCAGCCCTCGGCCTGGTCGGTGGTCACCTTCACGAGCAGGATGTCGCGCTCGTGCTCGGTCCCGAAGGAGGTCCGGAACGGCGTCACCAGCGGCAGCCGCACGCGGCGGAGCTCGACCTCTTCAAGCTTCATCGGCTCTCCTGTCTGGAGCGCTCGAGCACGTACCAGCCCGAGCGGGTGATCCCGGTGGCCGCGAACCCGCGCGCGAGCGCCCCGCCCATGGCGGCGCGGACGGACCGGCGCCATCGTGCCGCCAGCTCGCGGTCGCTCGCGCGGATCGCGACCACGTCCTCGGGCACGCCGACCAGCAGCACGCCAGGCGGTGGCGCGCCGCCCTCCAGCGGCGCGAGGTCCAGGGCGCCGGGCGCCTCGACCCCGTCCCCTCGGGCCACGACCGCCTCGCCGGGCGCCTCGGCCGCCTCGCCGGGCGGCCCGATCGCTTCGCCGTTCCCGGCGTCCCGAGCGAACCCGAGCAGCACGCGGGCCCCGCGCTTGGCGAGGGCCTCGAGGTCCGGCTCGGCGCCCTTGCCGTGGCTGGCGGCGACCGCGCGCTCGCTCGCCAGCGGCCACGACACCAGGCAGCGGTCGCTCTCGTCGCCGGCGTTGATGCCATCGGCCATCGGCCCGTAGAAGTCGGGCAGGTACTCGACGATCTCAGCGCCCAGCTTGACCAGGTTGAAGAAGGCGTTGCGGCGCACCAGCGGGTCGAAGGTCCACGAGATCGCGTCGATCTCCCGGTCCAGCGCCCAGGCGCGCTGATGCTGCTTGAGCGCGAAGCCGACGCTGCCGCCCTGCGCCGTCTCGCGGACGCCGGTGATGTGCGAGTGCAGGCCGATCGCGCCGTGGTGCGGGTGCAGGAAGCCGACCGACGCGCCCACCATCCGGCCGTCCCGCCTCGCGCCCGAGACGTAGTTCCCGCTGTACGCGAGCGCCCGCAGCAGCGCGGGGGTCGCGGGCGCCTCGCCGCCCGGCGTCTGCCAGACCTCGACGAACAGCTCCGCCGCCTCGTTCAGCTCGCTGATCTCGTGCAGCTCGGCCACCTCGACGCCGGCCCTCCTGGCGGCATCGGCGGCGGCTTGGCGCGCGTCCACCGCGATCGCCGGCGCCACCGCGCCGCTCACGCCGTCGTCCGGTCCAGCCCGTCCCACAGCAGCGTGCTCAGGTGCTCGACCAGCGCGGCGCGCGGCACCTCGGGATGGACCAGCCACCAGGTGCTGGCCGCCTGCACCATCCCGGCGATCGCGTGGCCCCACGGTCCCGCCGGCGCGGTGTCGCGAGCCGCGGCCTCCAGCCGCTGGCGGAGCAGGTCCGCGATCGACTCGCCGACGTGGTAGCCGAAGGTCACCGCCGGGCGGGTGGCGTGCTGCGGGTGGAGGAGGAACTGGTGGACCTGCGGGTCGTCCTGGACGAAGGCGAGGTAGGCGTCGATCGCGGTGACCACGTTGGCGCGCAGGTCGCGGCTGGTCGACACCGCCGTCTGGAAGCGGCTGGTCAGGTCCGCGCAGTACTGCTCGGCGACCGCTTGGTAGACGCCGGCGCGGTCGCCGAAATAGCGGTAGACGATCGGCTTGGTGATGCCGGCCTGCGCCGCGATCTCGTCCATGGAGGCGGTCGGGCCCTCACGCCGGATCACTTCGATCGCCGCCTCGAGCAGCTCCAGCCGACGTGCCATGCGTCCGTACAGCGCCGACGGAGCAGCGCGATCGCTGCTCTCCCGCTCGACGCCCCCCGTGCTCACCATCCTGACCAGAATTCTACGGCAGGCAGTCCATGGCCTGACCGGTCGGTTTGGTTCGCGCCCTGTTCCGGCGGCGGTCGCGGAAGTAGGCTGCGGCCGTTCCCGATCGCCTCCGAGGAGTGTCATGGCCGACAACGCGCAGACCTCGAACCCGTCCAAGAGCCTCAGGGGCGTCGCCGCGCTGGTGACCGGCGGCGCCTCCGGGCTCGGCGCGGCGACCGCCCGCGCGCTCGTCGAGCGCGGCGCCGGCGTGGCCATCGTCGACCGGGACGGCGACGCCGCCAAGGCGACCGCCGCCGGCCTCGGCGACCGCGTCAGGGCCTACGTCGCCGACGTGGCCGACGAGGGCGAGGTCCGCCAGGCCGTAGACGGGGCGCGCGCGGACCTGGGCGAGCTGCGGGTCGCGGTGCTCTGCGCGGGCATCGGCTGGGCGCAGCGCACGGTCGGGCGCGACGGGCCGGCCGACCTCTCCGCCTTCGAGATGGTGGTGCGGGTCAACCTGATCGGCACCTACAACGTGCTCCGGCTGGTCGCGGCGTCGATGGGGGACAACCAGCCCGACGAGGACGGGCAGCGCGGGGTGGTGGTGATGACCGCGTCGGTCGCCGCCTTCGACGGGCAGATCGGGCAGACCGCCTATTCCGCGTCCAAGGGAGGGGTCGCCGCGCTGACCCTTCCGGCCGCCCGCGACCTCGCCGGCAGGGGCATCCGGGTCTGCACCATCGCTCCCGGAGTGTTCCGCACGCCGATGCTGGCGGGCCTGCCCGAGCCGGCGCAGCGGAGCCTGGAGGCGAACGTGCCGTTCCCGCCGCGCCTCGGCGAGCCGAGCGAGTACGCCCTGCTGGCCTGCCAGATCGCCGAGCACCCGTATCTGAACGGCGAGATCATCCGGCTCGACGGCGCCCTGCGGATGGCACCCAAGTAGCCCGGAGAGCCCAGAGCACCCGAGTAACCCGGATGGCCAGGGCGCCCAAGTAGCCCGGAGGGCCCAGGGCGACCAGATAGCCAGGTCGCGGCAGAGGCAAGAGTGCGGCGGCGAGGGGTCGACGCGTCCGGGGCTTCCGCCACACCGGCCGCGGACCTCGAGCCGCCGGCGCTCCCCCAAACGCCGACATTGGCTCAGCCTCGCCGCCGCGAGGCCGGCGCCTCCCCCACAAGGCACCGACCATCGTTGCCTCCATCAAAGGTCGCGCACCACGCCCGATGGATCAAGCGGCAAACTGGTCACCCTTATAGGTTGACCCAAGTTGGCCCGTCTCAACCCTCTTCGAGCCGTCTTTGCGACCTCTGGCGGTTGCTTTCCTGACACCATCGTTACGCGCCGCCCGGTAGAACCTTCTCGCGCCAGTGCCCGCCGCGTGTCCCCGCGCCGCCGCAGGAGGTCAGACGATGACGGCACCCAGCGGACCGATGTCCGACGTACCGGCCGCGAGCGGATTGCCGTCCAGAATGTCCAGCAAGTCCCTCGCGGTCGAGGCGATGGTCACGTCCGAATGGGCTCCCGGGCATCTGACCGTGCCCACGTCCGGCGGTGGTCCGGGCGTGGTGGTGCTCCACGACTGGTTCGGGCTCGACCGGCAGGCCCGCTCGGTCGCCGACCGCCTCTCGGCGGAGGGCTGGGCGGCTTTCGCGCCCGACCTGTACCAGGGAAGGCAGGCCGCGGACGCCGAGGAGGCGGTCCGCCTCGCCCATGCGCTGGAATCGGGCGACCTGCCGTCGGAGCTGCTCGACGCCGTCGAGGTCGTACGCGCGCTCCCCGGTGCCGCTCCGGAGCCGGTCGCGGTGCTGGGCCTCGGCTTCGGCGGCGCGCTCGCGCTCTACCTGGCCTCGTTGCACCCGGAGGTCCACTCGGTCGTCTGCCTCGACGGGTTCCCCCCACCGAGCGCCAACTTCGGCTGGTCGGGCGTGCGCGCGGCCGTGCTCGGCCACGCCTGCCATCCCGAGTTCGAACGGGGACGCCACGTGCAGGCGGAGCTGCGCAACTCCGGTGTCGAAGCCTCACTGCTGCTGTACCCAGGGGCCCCGCACGGGTTCTTCGACTCGACCCGCCCGGAGGCCTACCGGCGGGACCCGGCCGCGCTGGCGTGGCAGCGCACCGTCCGGTTCCTGCGCCAGCGCTCCGGCACTCCGAGCGCCCCCGGCCGGATCAGCGCCTGATCCGCGGCCGGCGGCGCGTCGCGCTTGCACGCCCTCCGCGTCGCTTTCCGGCTGCATGCCCGCTTGCCCTGTATCTCTCTCGTGCCCGGTTCTTTACAACTCTGTGATCGCTTCGTAGGGTCATCGGGCCCCCCCAGGCCGAGAGAGAGCCCGGCCGGCCAGCATCGCGGTCCCGCCGCGGTGTCGTGGCTGGCACGGGTCCCGCGCCGACTCCCGCCGCGTGCCGGCGCGGGAAAGGAGTGCCGATGCGCTACGCCCGCGTCCTCGCCTGCCTGCTCCTCATGTTCATGCTCGCCGGCGTCGGCTCCCAGATGCTTCGCCACCTGGTCGCCGGGGAGGGCTTCAGGTCCGAAGGCCTCCTGGCCTTCGGCGACGGCTCGAACGCCCGCAGCGTCCAGACCACCACGCCCCCAACGACCGGAACGCCGCCGTCGACCACCACCCCCAAGCCAAAGAAGACCCGGAAGAACGCGCCCAGCGGCGGGCAAGCCCAGTCCACGGGGGCCGTCACCCGCTCGATCTCCGAGGCCAGGGAGGTAGCAACCACCGGCCCGAGCCACTCCGGCACGCTCGGCCTCGGCTACACTGCCCGGGATGGACAGCAAGCCAATCATTTTCCTGGTCGCCGCGGAGCGGTCCGTTCTCCGGGCCCTCGAGACTGATCTAGCCCGCCGCTTTGGAAATGACTGCCGGATCCTGAATGCGGAGAACCCGGAGCGGGCGCTCGCCGACCTTACGGCCTTGGCGGAGCAGCGCGAGCCGGTGGCCCTGCTGATCGCCGACCACGAGCTGCCCGAGCTGACGGGCGTCGGGTTCCTCGAGCGGGCCCACGCGCTGCATCCCTTGGCCAAGCGCATCCTGCTGGTCGAGCGCGACTATACGGCGGCCAACCCGATCGTTCCCGCGATGATGCTCGGCAAGATCGACTATCACCTGGTCAAGCCGTGGTTCCCGGAGCAGAGCCTGTTCCCGGCGGTCGGCGAGTTCCTTACGGACTGGGCTGGCTCGAGGGAGCCGAGCTTCAAGATGTTCCGCATCGTGGGCCCGGCCGGGAGCGAGCGGGCCCACGAGATCCGTGACCTCCTCACCCGGCTCTCCATGCCGTACATGTTCTACGCCGAGGATTCCGAGGTGGGCCGGGGGCTGCTGCGCGCGGCCGGCCGGGACGGCTCGCGGCTTCCCGTGGTCGTGCGCCATGACGGCCGTGTGCTGGTCGAGCCGTCGGACGCCGAGCTCATCGAGGCGATCGGGGGCGGGACGCAACTGAAGAGCGAGCTCTACGACCTCGCGATCGTCGGCGCGGGACCGGCCGGCCTGACGGCGGCCGTCTACGCCGCGTCCGAGGGGCTCGAGACCGTCGTCCTCGAGCAGGGCATCTCTGGTGGCCAGGCCGCCATGAGCTCGCGCATTCGCAACTTCCCGGGCTTTGCCTGGGGCATCGGCGGCCACGACCTGACCTACCGAGCGTGCGAGCAGGCATGGCTGTTCGGGGCGAACATCGTCTTCGCGCAGCAGGCCACGGCGCTCTCCGCGAATGGGGACAAGTTCCGCATCCGCGTCGCCGACGGCAGGGAGGTCGCCGCCCGCGTGGTCCTGCTCGCGATGGGAGCGACCTGGCGGCGCCTTGGCAGCCCGCGGCTCGAGGCGCTGATCGGCGCGGGCGTCTTCTACGGCGCGGCCGCGAGCGAGGCGCGCGCGATGACCGGCCGGCACGTCTGCGTGGTCGGTGGCGGGAACTCGGCCGGCCAGGCCGCGGTCTACCTCGCCAAGCACGCGGCCAGCGTCAGCCTGCTGGTGCGCGGAGCGGCGCTCGGGGAGCTGTCGGAGTACCTCGTGAACGAGCTCCGGCAGACGCCAAACATCGACATCCGGCTCGGCGTGGAGGTGGTCGACGGGGAGGGCGACGGGCGGCTCGAGGCGGTGACGCTGCGCCACCGAGCCGGCGGCGAGCTCGAGCGGCTGCCCACGTCCGCGCTCTTCGTGCACATCGGCGCCGAGCCGCGCACCGAGTGGCTCCAGGGATCGGTCGAGCGGGATCGGGCCGGCTACGTCGTCACGGGCGCCGATCTGCTTCGCGGCGGCCACGCTTCCAACAGCTGGCCGCTCGATCGCCCGCCGCTTCTGTTCGAAACCAGCCTCCCCGGCGTCTTCGCCGCCGGCGACGTCCGCCACGGCTCGGTCAAGCGCGTCGCGTCCGCCGTGGGCGAGGGCGCCACGGCGGTCCAGCTCGTCCACCAGTACCTCGCCGACCAAGAGCGAGCAGGCGCCCCCGGCCTCGTCGAGACGTCCACGTAGGGTGCTACCAGGGCGTCTTTGAGAACCCGCTAGTATCGTCGGCATGGCAATGCGGCTGGTTCAAATCAACATGAAGGCTCGGGACGACTCCGCGCTGGGCGGTTTCTGGGCGGAGGCGCTCGGCTGGCGAGTCTCCAGCGAGGGACCCGGCGTGACCAACCTCGAACCCGAGGGGTTCGTCTACCCCGACCCCGTCGCCGTCTGCATCGACATTGTCGCCTCCCCGGAACCCAAGACGGTGAAGAACCGCGTGCACGTCGACCTCGCCACCACCTCGGCGGCCCATCAGGCGGAGGTGGTCACGCGCCTGAAGGATCTCGGCGCAACACCCGCCGACGTAGGCCAGGGCGACGTCCCATGGACGGTCATGGCCGACCCAGAGGGCAACGAGTTCTGCGTGCTGGACT
>JBEDUQ010000228.1:0-29025 GCA_040414855.1 Actinomycetota bacterium | reverse complement strand
TCAGTCCCGCCCAGCACCGGAACGCTCTTGCCGTTGGAGCTCTGCAGGAACTGCGGGATCGAGGAGGCGATGTCGTTGGTGACGTTCTCGCTGACCGCCTGGCTGGCCGGGAGCGACTTCGAATGCTGCACCGCCTCGGTGGCGAAGCCCGTGTTGTAGCCATTGCTCCGGGCCAGGTCCTGGAGGAAGGCCGCGGCGTCGTTGGTGGTCTTCTGACCCTCGATCGAGCCGCGGATCCCGACCGGATGGGCGGCGCCGATCTCGGTGCCCGGCGCCATCGCGCTCCGCGAGCAGGCGAACATCACGAAGGTCCCCGCCGAGGCGGCGCGGGCGCCCGACGGCCCGGTCCAGCACAGCACCGGGACCCGCGAGGCCCCGATCGCCGACACGATCGCGCGCATCGACGAGTCGAGCCCGCCTGGCGTGTTGATGCTGATCACCACCGCGCGGTCGCCGGCCCGGTTGGCGGCCTCGATGCCCTTCTTGAGGTAGCCGGCCACGAACGGGTCGACCGCGCCGTGGAGCTGGAGCACCCGGACGGTGGGCTGCTGGGCGGCCGGCGATGGCGTCTGCGCGCGAGCGCCGACCACCGGCCCAAGGGCCAGGAGCAACGTTGCGCCGATGAGGGCGACGATGACCCGCGCGATCCTCATACCCACATGATCCTCCTGTCATCGCAAGAAGGGGAGTGCTAGCTATCGAGTTGCTTGGCGTAAGCAGCCATTTCATCCACATCGGCGCGCTTTGCCCGGCGAGACCACCCGATGCCGTAGGCTGATCCGATCAGCGCGAAGGTGGGAGGTCCGTGTGACCGCGAGGGACGAGGCGCCCGGGGCGGGCGCATCGGCCCCGGGCGGGGAGGCCGCGACGGCGCTCTCGGTCCGGGGCCTGCGCAAGACGTTCGGCGACAAGGTGGCGGTGGCCGGGCTCGACCTGGACATCCCGCGCGGCTGCTTCTTCGGGCTGGTCGGGCCCAACGGCGCCGGCAAGACCACCACCCTCAGCATGGTCACCGGGCTGCTGCGGCCCGAGGCCGGCACGGTCCAGATCGAGGGGACCGACGTCTGGCGGAGTCCGCCCGAGGCCAAACGCCAGATCGGCGTGCTGCCCGAGGACCTGCGGCTGTTCGACCGCCTGAGCGGCCCCGAGCTGCTGACCTACAACGGCCTGCTGCGCGGCATGCCGGCAGCCACCGTCGCCGAGCGCTCGCGCGAGCTGCTCGACGTGCTCGACCTCAACGGCGCCGGCGGCACCCTGGTGGTCGACTACTCGCACGGCATGCGCAAGAAGATCGCCCTGGCGGCCGCGCTGCTCCACAATCCGCGGGTGCTGTTCCTCGACGAGCCGTTCGAGGCGATCGACCCGGTATCGGCGCGGACCATCCGCTCGCTGCTGGAGCGCTACACCGACGGAGGCGCGACGGTAGTGTTCTCCAGCCATGTGATGGAACTGGTCGAGCGGCTCTGCGACCGGGTCGGGATCATGCACCAGGGCCGGCTGATCGCCGAGGGCCCGCTCGACCGGGTGCGGGCCGGCCGCAGCCTCGAGGACGCCTTCGTCGAGCTGGTCGGCGCCGGCGCCGCGGACACCAAGGAGCTCGGTTGGCTCGGCACTTCGCCCGCCTGAAGCTGGCGCTGCTGCTGGGTGGCCTCAAGGCCGGCGGCTGGCAGCAGATCGCCGGGCTGGTGGTCGGGCTGGTGCTGGCGGTCCCACTGACGATCGGCGGCTTCCTCGCGCTGGCCGCCCTGCGGGGCGCCTCGGACCAGATCGCCGAGGCGGTCGCGGTGGTCGCGTTCGTGGCGCTGGTGCTGGTCTGGGCGCTGCTGCCGCTGCTGACCTTCGCGGCCGACAGCTCGCTGGACCCGGCCAAGCTGGCGCTGCTGCCGCTGCGGCGGCGCCAGCTCGCGACCGGCCTGTTCGTCGCCTCCTGCGTCGGCGTGGCGCCGGCGGCGACCCTGCTGGCGCTGACCGGCGCGGTCGCCGGCTTCGGAACCGCAGGGCCCGGAATGGCCGTGGTGGTCGTGGGCGTGCTGGTCGAGTTCGCCACCTGCGTCCTGGTCGCACGCGCCCTCACCACCGCGTTGTCGCGCTGGCTGCGCAGCCGCCGCGTCCGCGACCTCAGCATCGTGGTCGTCTCGCTCGGCGCGCTGACGCTGAACCTCGGCCTCCAGGTGCTGATCCGGGCCACCCGGCCGGCCCGTCTCGGCGACCTCGGCTGGCTGCGGTCGCTCGGCGACGCGCTCGGATGGCTGCCACCCGGGATGGCGGCGCGGGCGATCGTCACCGCCGGACGCGGCGGCAGCCTGTGGCTCGGGTCGCTCGAGCTGCTCGGCGCCGCGGTGGCGGTGCCGCTGCTCGGCTGGTGGTGGCTGTCGAGCCTCGGGCGTGTGCTGGTCACCACCGAGCCGAACCAGGCCGGCGGCACGGCCGGCCGCGGCGAGGTCGGGCTGTTCCCGCGCGCGGTGCGGCGCCTGCTGCCGCTCGACCGCCGCGGCGCGGTGGCCGCCAAGGATCTGCGCTACTACGCCAGGCACCCGAGGCTGCGGGTGCTGTGGCTGACGGCGGCCGTGTTCGCGATCGTGCTGCCGGCATTTCTGCTGCTGTCGCGCGACGCGCCCAGGCGCTTCGCGGCGCTCGGCGCGCTGGCCAGCCTCTACATGCTCAACTCCAGCGCGCTCAATCAGTTCGGGTCGGATGGCGCCGCCTACTGGACCAACGTGGCCGCCGGCGGCGACGCCCGCGCCGACCTGGTCGGCAAGAACACCGCCCTGGCGCTGCCCGGGCTGGCGCTGGTGGCGGTGGTCGCGACCGGGCTGACCGCGCTCGGCGGCGGCTGGCTCTACCTTCCGGTGACGCTGTGCCTGGCGGCGGGGGTCCTCGGGGTCATGCTCGGGGTCGCCAACTACGTCTCCATCCGCTTCCCGTTCGCGCTGTCGAGCGTCTCCTCCAACGTGTGGGCGAGCCAGGGCGCGGGCGCCGGCTGCGCGGTCGGCCTGGTGCAGCTGCTGGCCATGTCGGTCGAGGGCGCGCTGCTGCTGCCGCTCGGGGTGGTGCTGGTGGTCGGGCTGACCGTCTGGAGCCCCGCCCTGGTGCTGTTGTGCCCGCTCTCGATCGCCTACGGCTACGGGTTCTGGCGGCTCGGCGTGCACCTCGGGGCCGAGTGGCTCCAGAGCCACCAGCCGGAACTGCTCGCCGCGCTCAGCCCACGCCGGGCGGTGTAGGCGCGGCGACCGGCTTCGGCCGCACCGCTCACCGCTCGCCGCGCGCCGCTTACGGCGCAGGGCTCACGGGGAGGCGGCGAACTCGACCGCAACCTTGACGTCGTCGGGGCGGCGCTCCAGGGCCTCCTGGAAGCGGTCGAGCGGGACCCGGCGGGTGATCACCCGCTCCAGCCAGTCGCGGTCCGCCTTGTCCAGCACCTCGGCCGCCTGCTGGTAGTGGCGCTTGTTGGCGTTCACCGAGCCGACGATCACGTCGTTGGCCAGCACCAGCTCGCGGTTGAGCGTGGCGAGGTCGACCGGGATCGAGCGGCCCCCCGACGAGACCCCGGTCAGGCAGACGATCGCGTTCGGCGCCAGGTGCTCCATGACGTCGAATACCAGCACGCCGGCGCCAGTGCACTCGATGACCACGTCGCTCTCCTGGCAGGCCTCGGCGACCGACCCGGTGTGGTAGATGGCGCCGAGGTCGTGGACCAGCCCCGGCTTGGGGCCCTCGCTGGTGCGGTCCAGCACGTGCACCTCGAACCCGCGCTGCCTGCCCAGCAGGGCCGCCAGCAGGCCGATCGGCCCGGCGCCGGTGACCAGCACCCGGCGGGGCTCCCAGCGGGCCCGGCAGCCGATGCGCTCGATCTGCTCCCAGGCCTTGGAGACCACCGACGCCGGCTCCAGCAGCACGCCGAGCCGGCCGAGGGTCGGGTCGATCTTGACCGCGAACTCCGGCTCGATGCGCCAGCGCTCGGCGCCGAAGCCGTCGAGCTCCTTGATGCCGTGCTCGGTGTAGTTGCCGTTGCGGCACATGTCCCACTCGCCGACCGCGCAGTTGCCGCATGGCACCGGGTCGGGATGCCGGACGATCCCGGCGACCAGGTCACCGCGCTTCAGCTCGCCACCTGCCGGCGCCTCCAGGACGCGGCCGAGCGACTCGTGGCCGAGGATCAGCCGCTGGTGGCCCGGCGGCGGCCAGCCATAGGCGCCGCCGACGATCTCCAGGTCGGTGCCGCAGACGCCCAGCTCCAGCGCCTCGACCAGCACGGCGCCGCGACTGGGGTCCGGCTCGGCGAAGTCGTCGAGGCGGGCGCTGCCCTTCTGGCCTGGGACAACCGTGATCGCGCGCATCGCTCCCTCTTCCTCAGCGTCCTTCAGCGTCCACGCGCCGCACCCCGCCAGGCAGCCTAGCGGAACTGGCGCGCCTTGGAACACTTGCGATACATCTCCCCCGACTCCCCGAAGGCGACGCTTGGAGGTGGCGAGGTGGACGCTCCGGAGGTCCCGGCCGGCCGGCCGCGTGTGGCGGTGCTCGGCCCCGGCGGGATCGGCGGCCTGCTGGCAGGCCTGCACGCCCGCGCCGGCCACGAGGTGGTCTGCATCGCGCGCCAGGCGACGGCCGACCACCTCAACCGGCACGGCATCGAGGTGCGCAGCCCCCGCTTCGGCGACTTCACCGTGCCGGTGCGGGCGGCGACCCGGCTCGAGACGCCGGTCGACCTCTGCCACGTCGCCGTCAAGGCGACCATGCTCGACGACGCCATCGGCGAGCTGCCGCCCGCGGCGGTCGGCGACGCGCTGGTGGTGCCGTTCCTCAACGGTATCGACCACGTCGCCTGGCTGCGCGAGCGCTACCCCGCCGACCAGGTGGTAGCCGGCACCATCCGGATCGAGTCCGCGAGGGTCGCCCCCGGCGTGATCGAGCAGCCGTCCTGGTTCGCCGCGGTCGAGCTGGCCAACCGGCGCGCCGACCCGGCGCGGGTGGCCGAGCTGCGCGACTGGCTGGTCGGGCTCGGCATGGACGTGGAGGTCCGCGCCGACGAGCTGCGGATGCTCTGGTCCAAGCTCGCGGTGCTGGCGCCGATCGCGCTGCTCGGCACCCACGAGAACGCGCCGATGGGCATCGTCCGCGAGCGCCGGCTCGACGACTTCGAAGCGGTCGCCAGCGAGATCGCCGCGGCCGCGAAGGCCGCCGACGGGGTCGAGCTGGACGCGCTGATGCCGGTGAAGATCCTCGAGGGCGCCGGGCCGACGATGCGCTCGTCGATGCAGCGCGACGCCGAGGCCGGCAACCCGCTGGAGCTGGACGCGATCGGCGGCACCATCCTCCGCGCCGCCGCCCGCGGCGGCATAGAGGCGCCCGTGACCGCGCGCCTGGTCGCCGAGATCGAGGCCCGCACGGTGAGGTCGTGACCGGGCGGGCCGGGCTGGCCAGGTCGTGGCGCCTCGGGGTGCTCGCGGGTGCGCTGGTCATGGCCTTGGCCGCGTGCTCCTCCGGCGGCGGTGGAGGCGGCGGTGGAGGTGCCGCGACCACCGCGACCGGCAACGGGCCCGGACCTTCGTCGACCATGACCGTGTCCAGCACGGCGTTCCAGGCGAACGGCACCATCCCGGTGCGCTACACCTGCAAGGGCCAGAACGTCTCGCCGCCGCTGCGCTGGTCCGCGCCGCCGTCGGGCACCTCGGAGCTGGCGCTGGTCGTCGACGACCCGGACGCGCCCGGCGGCACGTTCGTCCACTGGGTTCTGTACGGGATCCCGGCGAGCCAGACGCAGCTCGCGGAGGGCTCGGTTCCGAGCGGGGCGACCGAGGGCCGCAACAGCGCCGGGAGCGGCTACACCGGCCCGTGCCCGCCGGGCGGGCCGGCGCACCACTACCGCTTCACCGTCTACGCGCTGAGCCGGTCTCCACGGGTCAAGCCGGGCGACGACCCGCGGCAGGCGATCGAGGCCATCCGCCAGGCCGCTACCGCGCAGGGTCAGCTGGTCGGCACCTTCGGCACCTGAGCGCCGGCGGCCCAAGAACCGCGGCCGCTCACTCCCACTCGATGGTGCCGGGCGGCTTGGAGGTCACGTCGTAGGCGACCCGGTTCACGCCCTCGACCTCGCCGACGATGCGCGTGGCCAGGCGCTCCAGCACCTCCCACGGAAGCCGGGCGTAGTCGGCGGTCATCGCGTCCTCGCTGGAGACCGCCCGCACCACGATCGGGTAGGCGTAGGTGCGCGCGTCGCCCATCACGCCGACCGTCCGCACCCCCGGCAGCACCGCGAAGTACTGCCACAGCTCGCGGTCGAGGCCGGCACGGTGGATCTCCTCGAGCACGATCCGGTCCGCCTCCCGCAGCATCTCGAGCCGGTGGGCGGTCACCTCGCCGACGATCCGGACGGCGAGCCCGGGGCCCGGGAACGGCTGCCGGTGCACCACGTCCTCGGGAAGGCCCAGCTCCGCGCCGATGCGCCGGACCTCGTCCTTGAACAGCATCCGGAGCGGCTCGACCAGCTCCAGATCCATGTCCTCGGGGAGGCCGCCGACGTTGTGGTGGCTCTTGATGGTGGCGGTCCGCTTGCCGCCCGACTCGACCACGTCCGGGTACAGGGTGCCCTGGACCAGGTAGCGCGCGTCCCCGTGCTCCCTGGCAACCTCCTCGAACACGCGGATGAACTCGTTGCCGACGGCCTTGCGCTTGGCCTCGGGGTCGGTCACCCCGGCGAGCCGCTCCAGGAAGCGGTCGGCCGCCTTGACGTGGACCAGGTTGATTTTGAAGTCGCGCCGGAAGGTCTCGGCCACCTGCTCGGCCTCGCCGTGGCGGAGCAGCCCGGTGTCGACGAACACGCAGGTGAGCCGGTCGCCGATGGCGCGATGGACCAACAGCGCCGCGACCGACGAATCCACCCCGCCCGACAGCGCGCACAGCACCCGCTGATCGCCGACTTGCGCGCGGATCGCCGCCTCCTGCTCCTCGATGATCCCGACGCTGGTCCAGGTCGGGCGCAGCCCGGCGCCCTCGTAGAGGAAGTTCTTGAGCAGGTCCAGCCCTCGCGGCGTGTGCGCGACCTCGGGGTGGAACTGGACGCCGTACAGGCCCCTGGAGCGGTCCTCGAAGCCCGCCACCGGGGTCGCGTCGGTGCGCGCGGTCACGCGGGCGCCCGGCGGCGCCGCGGTGACCGTGTCGCCGTGGCTCATCCACACCGTCTGTTCGGACGGCAGCCCGTCGAACAGCAGGCTCCCGTCCGGCTCGGCGACCAGCTCGGTGCGGCCGTACTCCCTGACCCCCGTCGGCTCGACGGTCCCGCCGAGGGCCTGCGCCATCGCCTGCTGCCCGTAGCAGAGGCCGAGCACCGGGATCCCGAGCCCGAGCAGCCGCGCGTCCAGGGCCGGCGCTCCCGCCTCGTAGACGGAGCGGGGCCCCCCGGAGAGGATCAGCGCTTTCGCGCCCCGGCGCCGGACCTCGTCGGGGTCGACGTCGCAGGGGACGACCTCGGAGTAGACGTGGCACTCGCGCACGCGACGCGCGATGAGCTGCGCGTACTGCGCGCCGAAGTCGAGGACCAGGACGGTGTCTTGAGTCATCGCCAAAGACTAGCAGTGTGGGATCGCGAGGCGCGCTTGCCGCTTCCGGCGCACGGGCGCTACGGTAGCGGGCAAGCAAGGCGGGCCTTCACCGGCTCGCTGGTGCCCGGACCCCGCACCATGCCGCCCCCGATCGTTCGTGGCCGCATGGTGCGTTTTTGTTCCGGATCCTGGCGCCTGCGAGCGCGTCAAGGGCCCCGAGTCGGTCAGAGGAGACGTCGCGTGAGCCATGTCGACCCAATCGCCGAGCAGGCGGACGGCGAGCCGGAGCCGGACGGCGAGCAGCTCGCTGGTGGGAAGAGCCGGCGCAGGGCACCCGGCGCCGACCCTGAGGTCCGCTCGTTCGGGACGGAACGGGTGTGCGCCGCCGATGGCTGCGAGACCGCGCTCTCCCGCTACAACCCCGACACCTATTGCTCGGTCCACCGCGGCTGGGACCGCCAGGTCGTGCGGCGCCAGCGCCGTGGCGGCGACGACGAGGGCGAGCCGGAGGCCGAGCAGGACGCGTAAGGCCCGGCCGGAGCGTTCACCCGGGCGGTAAGGGCCCGCCCCCGGCGGTGATGGCGCCCCGGCGGTAAGGGCGCCCCCGGCGGTAACGGCGCCCCGGGCAGTGTGTGCGCCCGGGGCGCCTCGCCGCCTCAGCCCATTCCCACGCCCTGCGCGCGCTGGAGGGACTTGCCCTCCGTCTTCAGCGCGGGCGCGACCATGACCTCGGCCTTCTGGAACTCCCTCAGGGTCTGGTAGCCGGTGGTCGCCATCGAGGTCCGCAGGGCCCCGAACAGGTTCATGGTGCCGTCGTTGACCGGCGCCGGTCCGAGCAGGATCTCGCGCATGGTGCCAAGCGTCCTGGTCGCGACCCGGGTCCCGCGCGGCAGGTCCGGGTGGAAGGTCGCCATGCCCCAGTGGTAACCGCGGCCCGGCGCCTCGACCGCCGCCGCCAGCGGCGAGCCGAGCATCACCGCGTCGGCGCCGCAGGCGATCGCCTTGGCGATGTCGCCGCCCGTGGCCATGCCGCCGTCGGCGATGACCTGCACGTAGCGCCCGGTCTCCTCGAGGTGCCGGATGCGCGCGCCGGCGGCGTCCGCGAGCGCGGTGGCCTGCGGCACGCCCAGCCCGAGCACGCCCCTGGTGGTGCACGCCGACCCGGGGCCAACGCCGACCAGCACGCCGGCCGCGCCCGTGCGCATCAGGTGCAGGGCGGTCGAGTACGACGCGCAGCCCCCGACGATCACCGGGATCTCGTAGCGGGCGATGAAGGTCTTGAGGTTGAGCGGCTCGGTGGTGGCGGAGACGTGCTCGGCCGAGACCACCGTTCCCTGGATGACCAGGATGTCGAGCCCGGCCTCGAGGGTGATCTGGTGGTACCTGGCGACCCGCTGCGGGGTCAGCGACGCGGCCGCGATCACGCCGGCGTCCTTGATCTGGCGGATGCGGTCACCGATCAGCTCCGGCTTGATCGGCTCGCGATAGATCTCCTGCATCCGCTTGGTCGCCTCGGCGTCCGGGAGCGAGGCGATCTCCTGGTAGATCGGGTCGGGGTCGTCGTAGCGGGTCCACAGGCCCTCGAGGTTCAGGACCGCCAGGCCGCCGAGCTTGCCGATCTCGATCGCGATCCGCGGCGACACCACGCCGTCCATCGCCGAGGCGAGCAGCGGCAGCTCGAAGTGGTAGGCGTCGAGGTCCCAGGTGATGTCGATGTCGTCGGGGTCGCGCGTGCGACGGCTGGGGACGATCGCGATGTCGTCGAAGCCGTAGGCGCGCCGGCCGCTCTTGCCGATGCCGATCTCTACCTCAGCCACGGTGTGCCTCCGGTGGGTGCAATGAGAGTCAATGGATCGAGTGGGTGAAGTGGGTGCTGTGCGTTCCGCCGTCGGCCGAATAGGCAAAAAGGACCCATCCGCGTCGCGGCCAGGTCCTCGGGTAGGCGCATGCCCGAAGCTACCAATGCGCTTCCGCGGCTTGCAACCGTTTCGGTCGGGAGCTTCCGGCGCAGCTGGGGACGAAGCATCGGGTCCCGCGCCGCCCGGCTGGAGCGGACCGCCGGTTGCATTGTGGACAGCGCGGCGACCGTGCGGGGCAACCGCTGTACCATGACAGCGTCAGGACGTCCAGCCTGTCGTGAACTCAATGTCATGGCTGGAGTAGAGACCCAAGAGCAACCGCTACGACGAGGTGTCTGTGCCCGACTCGCCCGACCCGCTCGACCCGTTCGGGTCCGAAGAAGAAGGCCAGCTGGAGCCGATCGACGACGAGGAGCGCGCCGCGCTGCTCGAGGATCTCGCCGATCTCGCCGAGTTCCGCGAGGCGCTGGAGCCGCGAGGCTTCCGCGGCGTCGTGATCCCGTGCCCCGACTGCGAAGAGGACCATTTCTTCAGTTGGAGCCTTTTGCGGGAGAACCTCGAGCACATCCTTCAGCACGGTGAGCCTCGGGTCCACGAGCCCGCGTTCGAGCCCGACGTCGACCGCTACGTGCCCTGGGACTACGCGCGCGGCTTCGTCGACGGGCTGCTCGAGGGCGAGCGCGAGACCACCTCGTTCCGCGACGGCTGGACCTCTCCCGTCGAGGCCTCGCGCCGGCTCCGCCGCGCCCTGGCGACCCGCGGCCTGACCGAGGACGAGGTCATCGCGGTCCTCAGCGAGGGCGGCCTGCCACTCGCCGAGCCAGGGGACCAGGCCTCCTCGACCTGACCCGGCGCCGTACCCATTCCCACCCCGCGCGCGGTCCGTTTGCGCCGGTTCTGACTTGGCTTGATCCGTTGGCGTACGCTTCTCGCCCAATCGTCATGGTTCAGCTGAGGAGACACGCGATGGGGTACCGGTACGTCCGCGCTCCATACCCAGGGTTCCGCGGATTCCGCGCCGTCGCCGCAGTGGCCCTGGTGAGCCTCGCCGGGCTCGCCGTCGCCGGCTGCGCCCGCCCGGCGTCGGGGTCGTCCGCCGCGGCCACCACCATCGCGGAGAGCGCCTCCAGCGACACCGTCGCCACCGAGGACACCGCCACGACCGCCGGCGGCGAGCCGAGCACCAGCGGTGCGGTCCTGCTCGCCGACGGCCGCTACCCCGCCTACGTCAAGAAGGTCGACACGGTCTCGCGCACCGTCACGATCGACGTCATCCAGTTCTTCACCGGCGCCGCCGCCGCCAAGGCCGCCAGCGAGGACAAGCAGGAATCGCCACCGCCCAACGACTACTACATCCGCAACACCAACAAGCGCCTGCGCACCCTCCCGGTCGCCCAGACCGCGCGGATCACCGTCAACGTGCTCGCCAGCCAGGAGACCGGCGACGCCACCAAGGACCTCCCCGTCGACCTCCCCAAGCTGGCGTCGTACTTCCCCAACCCCACCTCTCCGCTGTTCTGGGTCACCGTCCAGCACGACGAGATCGAGGACCTCCAGGAGCAGTTCCTGCCCTGACGGCGGTGGGGCTCGACGGCGCCCCGGCCTCTATGCTCGGCCGCGATGGCAAGGACCTCGGGCAGCGCCGCCCGCCGCCGCCGCGACGTCGACAGCTTCGACCGTCGTGCCGGCGGCTACGACAGCGACTGGCGCTCAGCCTTCCATCACGCCGTCGTCGCCACCAGCGCCGTGGTCGCCCTGTCGGCGGCCCCGGCCGCGACCGCGGTCCTCGACGTCGGCTGCACCGGAGAGCTGCTCCGGACTCTCGCCCGCAAGCTCCCCGAGCAGACGACTCTGGCCGGCGTCGACCCTGCCCTCCACATGGTCGAGGTCGCGCGAAGGGAGGTCGAGGGGACTGGGCGCCGACCCGAGCGGGTCGCCGGCGAGCAGCCTGAGGTGCGAGTGGGGCCGAGGCCGACTTTCGCGGTCGCGACCGTGGAGCGGCTCCCGTTCGCCGACCGCGGCTTCGACCTCGTGGTCACCACCGTGTCGTTCGACCACTGGGCTGATCAGACCACAGGACTCGCCGAGGTCCGGCGGGTCATCCGCCCTGAGGGCCGGCTGGTCCTCGTGGACCTGTTCGCCACCGGCCTCCTGCGACCCATCGCCGCCGCCGGCCCCCCCGACCCCGGCCACCCCCGCGACCCCGGCGACTACCCCGTGCCCGAGCGGGCGGTGTCGTTGGGCGCGTCGTCGGACCGGGGGCGGAGGAACGGCATGACCTTGTGGTCGTCCTCGGTGGCGGCCGTCGGAGTCTCGCCGGACCCGGGCCGGCGACGGCTCGCGATGAACGCGGCGACCGAGCCCACGGCGGCGCCGGCGGCCAGGCCGCCGGGGACCCAGACCAGCCACAGCCGGCGGTTGCGCCGGAAGTCGTGGACGGGCCAGTCCCGCTCGACCGCGAGCTTGCGGAGGAACCGGTCCGGGTTCACCGCGACCGGGTGTCCCACGCCCTCGAGCAGCGGCCGGTCGTTGAGCGAGTCCGAATACGCGCTGCTCAGGGCGAGGTCGATGCCCTCCTTTCGCGCCAGCTCCAGCACCGCATCGATCTTGACCGGCCCGTGCAGCACGGGCCCGAGCATGCGGCCTGTGTAGGTGCCATCGACCAGCTCGGCCTCGGTCCCGAGCGCGCCGTCCATGCCGAGATAGGTGGCGATCTCGTCGGCGAGGTCCCGCGGCGCCGCGGTCACCAGATAGGTCCGGTCGCCCGCCGCGTGATGCGCCTCGATCACCTTGCGCATGCCCGGATAGATCCGCGGGCCGATCACCTCGACGACGATGTCGTGGCCGAGCTGCACGAGGTCGGCCCTGCGCTTGCCCTCCACGAACGCGAGCGCCGTCTCTCGCGCGGCCTCCATGCCCGTCTGTCCCTCGGCGCCGGTCAGCCGGAAGACGAACTGGCCGAGCGCGAACCCTGCGATGTCCCGCAGGGTGTAGAACCCGCGCCGGTACAGGCCGCGCGCGAACAAATACAGGCTCGACCCCGGCAGCAACGTCTTGTCGACGTCGAAGAACGCGGCACTGATCGGCTTCATCTCGTCCATCGCGTACCTCCCCGGGAAATCAGGGGGATCGGTCGCATCCACCGCCGGCTGCTCCTTGGTTCACCGCGAGCGCTCGACCGAGCCGCCGTCGCTCGCCTCGAGATCCAGCTCACGCTGGAACCACGGCAGGGTCTTGCGGATGCCGTCGGCAAGGCTGACCTGCGGCTTCCAGCCGAGCCGCTCCCTCGCGACGGTGATGTCCGGGCGCCGCATCTCGGGGTCGTCGACCGGCCGCGGCTGGAAGATGATCTCGGGCTCGCGCCCGGCCGCGCGCCCGATCTGCTTGGCCAGCTCCAGGACAGTTATCTCTTCAGGGTTGCCGATGTTGATCGGCCCGGGTGTGTCCGACCAGAGCAGCCGCCACAGGCCCTCGACCAGGTCGTCCACGTAGCAGAGCGACCGCGTCTGGCTGCCGTCGCCGTGAACCGTCAGCGGCTCGCCACGCAGCGCCTGCACCGCGAAGGTGCAGAACGCGCGGCCGTCGTCGACCCGCATGTAGGGGCCGAAGGTGTTATGGGCCATGATCCCCGAGCCGGCCCAGAAATTCTCGTAGCCCGGGACGCTGAAGTCGTAGACCAGCGGGGTCGCGGGGATCTCCTCGATCCGGGTCACGACCGCCCACACGAGGTCACCGGAACGACGGGCGCCAATTCGCTGCTGAACGCCTCTGTCCCAGTCGAGGGGACTCCACGGCTTTACGTTGGCGAGGGTCAGGCGCCAGAACGGGTAGCGACGGTCCCCTGTCCGCTGCCGAAACGTCGAGCTGTAGCGCCCGACGGACGGCAGGAGACCGAAGCGGCCGAACGCCACGACAAGGTCGTCCTTGAGATCGGTGGACGTCGTGGAGAACTCGTGGCGTATGCCCTCCTCGAACTTCTTGCCCGAGTGCACACCGTCGCCCTCGCGGTAGCCCTCGAGCACCCACTTGAGACGCGCGAGGGGAAGCCCGAGCACCCAACCGGGAAGCCGCTTGGGCCCCGCGCGGAACCCGAGATGATCGAGGAGGAGCAGCAGCAACTGAGAGTGCGTATAGATCGCCGCGCTTCGCCTGCTGCTGGCCCGTGTGCGCCCGACGTGCAGGTTCAGGTCGCGCTGGAGGATCTTGGCGGCGCGGTCGAGCGTGGCCTCGTCACAGCTCAGGGTGATGAACGCGCTCTTTGGGCCCTCGAACCGGCAACCCTCCGCAACGTAGAGACCGAGCAGCCAGAGCACCTCGTCGGTCAACTCGACGAACCTCGGGAGCACCGCGGATCTGCCCGCGGTTCGCAGCCGGACCCCAGCCTGGCTCGGAATCGCGATTCCGAGCGCTCGAAGCGCACCGAGCGGTAGCTGATCACGCTTGCGGTGATTGGCGATCTCACCCCAGACATGGGACCGCCAGCGCGGGGCTGTCCGCGGATTGCGCTTTGCGATCGCGGCGAAGAGCTCGAAGCGGCGTTCCCAGGCGGTGGCGCCGAGCCCGGCTCCGTGGATCATCAGGTTCCACGGATCATTTCCGGCCCGGTCCCAGACCTCGATCATGTCCACCCGCGTGCGGTCCCGCTCGGGAACCCGGACGACGCCCGCGATGGCGATTCTGTCGTCGACACGGAGCTGGCTGACCGGACGTGGACGAGGCAAGCCGTCCGGACCCTCGACGAACAGGCTATGGTCGCCGGTGACCCGGATGGACCGGCCGTACCTGGTGTGCACCTGGTAGCACGTCGCCTCGGTCGGATGTCCGAGCAGGGCGGAAGCCTCGGCCGCCACCATCGTCCCGTCGCGTTCGAAGGCGGGGACCCGGTATCCATCGAGATCGACCCGGCCACCCAACCGCCGCGCCAGGACCTCGACCGGCTCGCGGCGAAGCTCGACCCCGTCGTCGTAGAGCACCTGCTCATCGGCCAGGATCGAATTGAAGATCCGCGCGATGCGGACCGGGAGGCCGTGGGTACGGTGGTAGGCCATCGACATGGCCTCGGCGAACCGCTTGGCCTCGTCGTAGACGCCGCGCGGGCCGATCGGGTTCACGTGCCCCCAGTAGCTCTCCGGCTGCGGGTGGACCTGCGGGTCGCCGTAGACCTCGCTGGTCGAGGCGAGCAGGAACCGCGCGCCCTTGTCCTTGGCGAGGCCGAGGGCGTGGTGGGTGCCGAGCGCGCCGACCTTGAGCGTCTGGATCGGGTAGCGCAGGTAATCGATCGGGCTCGCGGGCGACGCGAAGTGGAGCACGGCGTCGACCGGTCCGGAGACATGGATGTAATTGGTGATATCCACTTTCACCAGGTGGAAGCGCTCGCCCTGGAGGTCCTCGACGTTGGACGCCTGCCCGGTCAGCAGGGAGTCCAGGCACACGACCTCGAAGCCCTCGGCCAGGAGGCGCCGGCACAGGTGTGACCCGAGGAAGCCCGCACCGCCGGTGATGACCGCTCGCGGCATCGACTACCTGCCCTTGTGGTTCCGGCCGGCGACCGGCCGGCCCATGCCGGCGACCGTGAAGCCGGCCGCGGCGAAGCGGTCGCGGTCCAGCGCGTTGCGGGCGTCCACCAGGATCGGGTACGCCATCCGCCCGGCGAGCACGGCCGGTTCGAGCTCGCCGAACTCGGCCCACTCGGTGAGCAGGACCAGGGCGTGCGCGCCGTCGGCGACGTCGACCGCCTTGGCGGCACGCTCCAGGCCCGGCAGGAGCTGCCGCGTCTCGTGCTCGGAGGCGACCGGGTCGTACGCCACCACGGTGGCGCCGTCATCGAGCAGCGCCCGCACCACGTCGATCGCCGGCGACTCGCGCAGGTCGTCGGTGTCCGGCTTGAAGGTGAGGCCGAGCACGCCGATGCGCTTGCCCTCCAGGTGCCAGAGCAGGTCGCGGACCTTCTCGACCACCGTGCGGCGCGCCTCCATGTTGATCCGCGCGACCTCGTTGAGCATGGTGAAGTCCACGCCCAGCTCGCGCGAGCGATGCGCGAACGCGGCCACGTCCTTGGGGAAGCAGCTGCCGCCGTAGCCGGGCCCCGCGCGGAGGAACGACGGGCCGATTCTCGGGTCGAGGCCCATGCCGCGGGCGACCACTTCGACGTCGGCTCCGGACCGCTCGCAGACCCTCGCGACCGCGTTGATGAAGCTGATCTTGGTCGCGAGGAAGGCGTTGGAGGCGTGCTTGATCAGCTCGGCGGTGGCGCGGTCGGTCGCCAGCCACTGGCAGTCGGTGTCGCGGAGGATCGGCTCGTACAGCTCGCGCAGGATCGCGAAGCCGCGCTCGGAGTCGGCGCCGACCACGATCCGGTCCGGCCGCAGGGTGTCGACCACGGCCGAGCCCTCGCGCAGGAACTCGGGATTGGAGGCCACCTCGTAGACGGCGCCCTCGGGCGCCTCGCGGTCGATGACCTGGGCCACCCGCTCGCCGGTCTGGACCGGGACGGTCGACTTCTCGCAGATGAGCTTTGGCTCGCCGACCGGGAGGTTGCGGGCGACCTCGCGCGCGACCACTTCGACGAAGGCCAGGTTGGGGCTGCCGTCGGAGCGCGACGGCGTGCCCACGCAGATGAAGATGACCTCGCCGTGGCGGACCGCCTCGGCCTTGTCGGAGGTGAACCGGAGTCGGCCGGCTGTCAGCGCCTCACGGAGCAGCTCCTCGAGCCCGGGCTCGTAGAACCAGGCCTTGCCCTGGCGCAGCAGGTCCATCTTGGCCGCGTCGTCGTCGTCGGCCACGACGTCGTGACCAAGCTTGGCCAAGCACACCGCGGTCACGAGCCCCACATGGCCCGCGCCGATCACCGTGACCCGCATACCCGCTGCTCCTGGTGCTCGAAGGGGAAGATCGCCGGCATCTTACCAACAACCCTCGATACGCCCGGGGCTCTATCCACAGCCCATGAACCCCTTGTCCTTGCTTGCATCGAGATGGAACACTGCGTCGACCTCGGCGCCCGCCAACCCCTGGCCCGAGACCTCGATGCGCGCAATCCACCGCCTGCTCGTCACGCTTGCGCTGGTCGGGCTGATCGGGACGACCCCGCCACCCATGCCGGCGGCCGCCGCGACGCCCCATGCCGTTCTCGGTCAGTCCGTCGCCGGACCAAAGGTCGCCACGAAGTTCGCCATCCTGGTCGACGCCGGGACCGGCGACGTCCTCTGGAGCAGGCGCCCGACCGCCGCCCGACCGCCCGCGAGTCTGACGAAGATGCTCACCGCCGTCCTGGTCCGCGCCAGCCTGCCGCTCGATTCCGTCGCCGTGGCCGGAAAGGACGCTGCCAAGACGCCGCCGAGCAAGCTGGCGCTCAAGCCGGGCCAGAAGATCACCGTGAAGCAGGCGCTCGAAGCGCTGATGATCGTGTCGGCCAACGACATGGCGGTCCTGCTCGCCGACCGGTCGGCGGGGTCGGTGCAACGGTTCCAGCGGGCGATGAACCTAGCCTCGACCCAGCTCGGCCTGCGCCAGTCGTCATGGCGCAGCCCCAACGGCCTCGACACGCCCGGGCACCTGTCCAGCGCCCTCGACCTCGCGATTCTCGCCAGGGCGGTGCTCCGGGACCCCTGGCTCGCCAAGGTCGTGCGGATGCCGAAGGTGGTCTTCACCACCCCGGACCATCACCGCCATGAGCTGTACGCGCACTCGCGGTTCATGCGCGAGTACAAGGGCGCGGTCGGGATCAAGACCGGGTTCACCGACGACGCCGGGCACTGCCTGGCCGCCGCGGCGACCCGCGGTGGCCGGACCCTGGTCGCGATCGTCCTGGACAGCCCCAGCCCGCCCGCCGACGCCGCGCAGCTCATGAACTGGGGATTCGGGCCCGGACGGGCGACCACCACCGGGCAGGTCCTGCCCGCGTACGTGGCGATCCCGAGTGTGCAGACCCTGCTCGCCCCGCCGCCGAGCACGACCGCACCGCCCACCACCGTCGGTGCCGGCATTTCCGTGCTGAAGCGCGCGGGGGGCAGCGCGGCGGCCCGCCAGGCCGATGTTCACCGGGTGCCGCTCGCGATCGGTGCCGGCTGCATCGCCCTGGTGCTCGGCGCCAACTACGCCATGCGCCGCCGCCGTCGCCGGGCGACGCTCCGTCACTGACCGCTCGATCCTGGTCCGGACGACCCTTCGGAGTCCTCACGATCTTGACGCATCGGGCTCCCGGGCCGCTCCGCGGCTCGACGCGGCGAGCCCCTCCGCGACTCCCATCGGGAAGGCGATCTCGTCGTCCAGTTCCATCCACATCGATGCCGAAGATAGTTGACGCACCGCGGATCTTGGTCGAACATATGTTCGAACAGGGGGTGCAGGCGGGCCCGTCTCCACCAGCGGGGACCGGCCTCAGCGATGGGTCGCTTCACGGAGCTTCATAGAGAGAGGAACCGGCATGCTCAAGATGACGGAGCTCATCGGACCCGACGACGCCGCGACGGTCTCGCAACTCCTCGGCGACGTCGGTCACGCGACGGAGGTGCCGCGCGACATCAGCGCGGCGGCGCAGTTCTGGGCGTCGGAGGTGACACCCGGCATGGACCGGGTCGACCTCCAGACGGTCTCGTGGCTGCTGCGCGACGTCAGCGCACAGCGACGGATCGCGCCGGCGCAGCGCGACCAGGCGCGCTACTGGGCGGCCTACATCGAGGGCCGAATCACGCGCTGAGGCCGCCAAGTCGCCGAGTCAGGCTGCCGGCGGCGGCCGCCGGGTCCCCGGCGTCGGTGACCGCGCGCACGACCACGACCCTGGTGGCGCCCGAGGTGGTGACCTCGGTCAGGGTCGTCTGGTCGACGCCGCCGATCGCGAACCAAGGGACCGGCGGCGCGAGCTCGGCCACGGCTTGGAGCAGGGAAGTGCCGACGGCTTGCCGATCCGGCTTGGTCGCGGTCGGATAGACGGGGCCGACCGCGAAATAGTCCCAACCTTCGGCGATCGCGCACTTTACCTGCTCCAGGCCGTGCGTCGAACGGCCGAGCAGCAGGTCCCGACCGACGATCCGGCGGGCCCAGTCCATCGGCAGGTCTGACTGGCCGAGATGCAGGACGTCGGCACCGGCGGCAAAGGCGACGTCGGCGCGGTCGTTCACCGCGAAGAGCGCACCGTGGCGATCGGCGGCCTCGCGAAGCACGGCCGCCGCCTCCAGCAGCGGCACCGCCTCCGCGTCCTTGTCGCGCAGCTGGATCACGTCCACGCCGGCGCCGAGCACCGCGTCGGCGAACCCCGCCAGGTCCGGCCGGATGGGCGTGCACAGGTACAGCCTCGCCCGGTCGAGCCGCTCGCGACGGTTCACCGCTGACGGGCTCCGGCGGGCGCGAGGTCGGGGAGGCCGTCGGTGGGCGAGGATGCCTCGGCGTAGAGGCGCCTGGGGATCCGGCCGGCACGAAAGGCGAGACGGCCGGCCTCGACCGCCTTGCGCATGGCCTCGGCCATCAGCACGGGCTCGCGTGCGCGGGTGACCGCGCTGGCCAGCAGCACGCCGTCGCAGCCGAGCTCCATCGCGGTCGCCGCGTCGGACGCGGTGCCGACACCGGCGTCGAGGATCACCGGGACGGTTGCGTGCTCGATGATGATCCGCAGGTTGTAGGGGTTGCGGATGCCCATGCCGCTGCCGATCGGCGACCCGAGCGGCATCACCGCGACGCAGCCGACCTCCTGGAGCTGTCGGGCGAGCACGGGGTCGTCATTGGTGTATGGCAGCACGGTGAAGCCGTCGTCGACCAGCTCTTCGGCGGCGTCGCGCAGCTCGACGGCGTCGGGCAGCAGGGTCCGGTCGTCGCCGATGACCTCGAGCTTGATCCAGTCGGTGTCGAACGCCTCGCGGGCGAGCCTGGCGGTCCGGACCGCGTCACGGGCGGTGAAGCAGCCGGCGGTGTTGGGCAGCAGGCGACAGCCGGCGCGGCGGACGACGTCGAGCACGGAGCCGGCGGCGTCCGGGTTGACCCTGCGCAGGGCCACGGTGGCCAGCTCGGCACTCGACGCCAGCAGGGCGCGTTCGAGCGCCTGAAGGCTGGACGCGCCGCCGGTGCCCATGATCAGCCGGGACGTGAACGCCTGGCCGGCGATGGTAAAGGGATCGTCCATCGTCATCCTCCCTGTGCCGCGCCGAGCACCTCGACGTGGTCGCGCTCACCGAGCGCGGTGGCGGCCCACTCGCCCCGCGGCACGACCTCGCCGTTGACGGCCACCGCCAGGCCCGCGCCGCGCGGGTCGTGGCCGAGCAGGGCGAGCAGGTCGCTGACGGTCAGGCTCGCCGCCACGTCGCGGGCCTCTCCGTTCACCAGCACGGTCACCGGGACCTCCCCTCGTCCGGCCCGCCGCCGCCGGAAGCCGACGCGGGCGGCGCGGTCCCCGCGGGCACGGCGGGCACGCCGGGCACGCCGGGCGCGGCGAGCGCGGCGGGTGCCGCTGGCCCTTCGCCCCTTCCCTCCTGGAACCGGCGCGGGGAGAAGGGGAGCAATGCGTCGGGGAGGGTGCCGGACGTGAGCAGGGCGGCGATGCCGTCCGCGGTGACGGGGACGAGCAGGATGCCGTTGCGGTAGTGGCCGCTGGCGATCACCAGGCCGTCGAGACCCGAGGGACCGATCATCGGGGCGTTGTCTGGGGAGCCGGGCCGGAGACCGGCGACGGTCTCGGTCAGCTCCAGCTCGGTGACCTCGGGGAGCAGCTCGACGGCGGCGCGGAGGAGGTCGTGGACCCCGCCGGCGGTGACGGTGACGTCGAAGCCCTGCTCCTCGACCGTGGCACCGACCACGACCCGGCCGTCGCCGCGGGGGACGATGTACACGCCGAGCCCGCGGACGTTGCGGCGGCAGAGCGGCGAGTCGCCGGGACCTCGCAGGTGCAGGAGCTGCCCCTTGACCGGCCGGACCGGCGGCAACAGCCCCGGCGGCAGGCCGGGAAGGCTGCCGCTCCAGCAGCCGGCGGCGAGCACGACGGTGCCGGCGTCGAGCGACTGGCCCCCGTGGAGCACCACGCCGGTGGCGCGATCGCCGTCGACCCGCAGCTTGGCGGCGCGGCTCGCGACCAGGTCGATGCCGGCGCGCTCGCAGGCGACCAGCAGGGCGGCGACCACGGCGCGGTTGTCGACCTGGTGGTCGGCGGGCGCGAGGAACCCGCCCCGCACGCTCGGCGCCAGGCCGGGCTCGAGCTGGCGGCACTCGCGGCCGCGGAGGCGCTCGACCTTCAGCCCGAGACCGCGCTGGAAGCTGAACAGGTCGTCGAGCGCGGCGTGGTCGTCGGCGTCCCTGGCGACGGCGAGGGTGCCGCAGCGCCGGTAGCCGACCGACCTCGAGGTGCGCTCCTCCAGCTCGGCGGCGAAGGCGGGCCAGCGGGCGGCGGCGGAAAGGTTCAGGTCGAGCAGCGGCTGCTCGCCGTAGTGCACCTCGGTGACCGGGGCGAGCATGCCGGCGGCGGCCCACGACGCGCCGCGGCCCGGCGTCCGGTCGACCACGGTGACGCCGAGACCGGCCTGGGCGGCGCGCCAGGCGATCCCGAGGCCGATCACACCGCCGCCGACGACCACGATGTCGTTCATCTCGCGCGCCCGTGCGGGTCCGGTGCGCATCGGCAGCCCTCCCTTCGCCGGCATGACCCGGAGCAGGTTCCAACGGTCGGCGGCGGGGCAGCCGCCCTCTCAGCCCGGTGGTCCCCGGGCTCCCGTGTCGGACCTAGCGTACGCTCCGTTTCGGTTCAGTATGTCCGCAGCGGAGGCGGGACAGGTTGGACCGATCCCGGGATCGACAGCTCGCCGTCCACCTCGAACGGGAGGCGGGCGTCCATATCGACCGCGCGACGGTGGCGTGGTGCTTCGACCTCGACCACTGGGGGCGCCGCGGCCTCGGCCACGACGAGCCGTCAGCGCTGGCGGCGCTCGCCAGGGAGATCGGCGTCGTCGCCTCGGGCTTCGAGGTCGTCGAGCGGATCGTCGGCGACGAGCATGCGTTCCAGCGCGACCGCCTGCCGGCGACCGAGGCGGAGACGGCGCGGACGGTCGAGATCCTGCGCTCGGTGCGGCCACGGACGATCCGCATGGTGGATTCGGCGACGCCGGTGGAGCTGGACTGGCGCGACCCGGAGCGGCGGCTGCCGTCGTGGGCGCGCTGGCACTCGCTGCGCCAGATGGCCTGGCATCTGGCGGACACGGAGAGCCGCTACTACCTACCAAGCCTCGGCGAGCGGCCGCTTCCACGCGGCGGCGACCTGTTGACGGAGCTGGCCGTCTCGCACCGGCACGTGCTGGCGACGATCGCGGCGCTGCCGCCCGACCGGATCGTGCGGCGCGACGGCGAGGAGTGGACCACCGTCAAGCTGCTGCGGCGGCTGGCCTGGCACGAGCGCGGCGAGCTCCGGGTGATGGCACGGCTACTGCGCCGCGCCCGCGGGTCGATGGCCAGCGCGCCGGAGCCATGACGATGCGCCCGGACGCGTTTCGGCCCCCGACGCGGTGCCGGGGGCCGAAACGTGGATGAAGCGATTGCTCGACAGGTGGCTAGTGCGGGTGCCCGTGGCCACCACCGGCTGCGGCCTCGTCGGCCTCCTCCGGCTTGTCGACGACCAGCGTCTCGGTGGTGAGCAGCAGGGCGGCGATCGACGCGGCGTTCTGGACCGCCGAGCGGGTGACCTTGGCAGGGTCGATGATGCCGGCCTTGACCATGTCCATGTACTCGCCGGTCGCGGCGTTCAGGCCCTGGTTGGGGTCGGACAGCTCGCGGATCTTCGAGATCGCCACGGCGCCCTCGAGGCCCGCGTTGGTCGCGATCCAGTAGGCCGGCAGCTCGAGCGCCTTGCGGACGATCTCGGCACCGGTCCGCTCGTCGCCCGAGAGGTCCAGCTTGCCGACCGACTCCTGGGCGCGCAGCAGCGCGACCCCACCGCCGGCGACGATGCCCTCCTCGACCGCCGCGCGGGTGGCCGAGAGCGCGTCCTCGATGCGGTGCTTCTTCTCCTTGAGCTCGACCTCGGTGGCCGCGCCGACGCGGATGACCGCGACGCCGCCGGCCAGCTTGGCCAGACGCTCCTGGAGCTTCTCACGGTCCCAGTCGGAGTCGGTCCGCTCGATCTCCTTCTTGATCTCGCTGATCCGGCCCTTGATGTCGTCGTTGGACCCGTCGCCCTCGACGATGGTGGTGTCGTCCTTGGTCACCGTGACGCGACGGGCCCGGCCGAGCAGGTCGAGGGTGACGTTCTCGAGCTTGAGACCGACCTCCTCGCTGATGACCTGGCCGCCGGTCAGCACGGCGATGTCGGACAGCATCGCCTTGCGGCGGTCGCCGAACCCGGGAGCCTTGACCGCGACCGACTTGAAGGTGCCGCGGATCTTGTTGACGACCAGGGTCGCCAGGGCCTCGCCCTCGACGTCCTCGGCGATCACCATCAGCGGCTTGCCGGCCTGGACGACCTTCTCGAGCACGGGCAGGAGGTCCTGGGCCGAGGAGATCTTGGAGTTGGCGATCAGGATGTAGGGGTCGTCGAGGACGGCCTCCATGCGCTCCTGGTCGGTGACGAAGTAGGGCGAGATGTAGCCCTTGTCGAACTGCATGCCCTCGGTGAACTCGAGCTCCATCCCGAAGGTCTGCGACTCGTCGACGGTGATGACCCCGTCCTTGCCGACCTTGTCCATCGCCTCGGCGATGGTCCGGCCGATCTCGGCGTCCTGGGCGGAGATGGCCGCGACCGAGGCGATCTCCTCCTGGGTCTCGAGGTCACGGGCCTGGCTGCGGATGTACTCCGCGACCGCCTCGACGGCACGCTCGATGCCGCGCTTGAGGCCCATCGGGTTGGCGCCGGCCGCGACGTTGCGCAGGCCCTCGTGGACCAGCGCCTGCGCCAGCACGGTCGCGGTGGTGGTGCCGTCGCCGGCGACGTCGTTGGTCTTGGTGGCGACTTCCTTGGTGAGCTGGGCGCCGAGGTTCTCGTAGTTGTCCTCGAGCTCGATCTCCTTGGCGATGGTCACGCCATCGTTGGTGATCGTGGGCGCGCCCCACTTCTTGTCGAGGACGACGTTGCGCCCCTTGGGGCCGAGCGTCACCCGCACCACGTTGGCGAGCTTGTCCACACCCGACTCGAGAGCGCGGCGCGCTTCGACGTTGAACAGCAACTGCTTGGCCATAGGGTCTCCAACCTTACTTGGTGACGATGGCGAGCACGTCGCGGGCGGACAGGATCAGGTAGTCCTGGCCGCCGTACTTGACCTCGGTGCCGCCGTACTTGGAGTAGATGACGGTGTCGCCGACCTTGACGTCCAGCGGCACCCGGTTGCCATCCTCGAACCGGCCCGGGCCGACGGCGACGACCTCGCCCTCCTGCGGCTTCTCCTTGGCGGTGTCGGGGATGACGATGCCCGAGGCGGTCGTCTCCTCGCCCTCGCCGGGCTTGACGACGATGCGGTCCTCGAGCGGCTGCAAATTGACGCTCATCCAATCCTCCTGTACCTGGTCGCAACCCGTTGAGCACCGGGTCGCGAAAGGATGACGCTGGGAATTGCCGAATGCTGCAAACCCTTGCGGAGCGAGTGCGCGGCGAGCCGCCTCTCCCCGCCCGGCGGGATGTTAGCACTCGTGGCGTCAGAGTGCTAGGCGCCCACGGACAACCCCGCAAGCGCCCGGAAGCGGCTCTGCTCACTGGCATTTAGCTCTGTTCCAGAGCTATTCTGGGTGGTGATGACACTGCGAAGCGAGCTGGCCGACGATGAGGCGACGCGCGAGCTGTCCGGGCAGCTCCTCCGCGTCATCGGACCGCTGCGCCGGGCCCTGCGGCGCGCCGGACGGCGAGGCCTCCCCGGGCCGCCGGTGCCGAGCGCGCAGGCCGAGCTGCTGCGGGTGGTGCGGGTCCAGCCGGGCATCGGGGTGCGCGAGTCGGCCCAGCAGCTCGGGGTCGCGCCCAACACGGTGAGCACCCTGGTCAACCAGCTCGCCGCCGCCGGCATGCTGGAGCGCCGCCGCGACCCGGACGACGGCAGAGCCGCCCGGTTGGTGCTCACCCAGCGGGCGGTGCGGCGGGCCGCGCTCTGGCGCGACCAGCGGGAGCATGCCCTCCGCGCAGCGCTCGCCGAGCTGGACCACCAGGAGCGCGAGGCGCTCACAACGGCGATCCCGGCGCTGCGCCGGGTCCTCGAGGCGATGGAGGGTGAGACTTTGTGAGTCTGGAGACCTTGCGACGCGACGGCACCGGACGCGAGCCCGACACCGTCCTGGCCGTGGAGTGCGACGGCCTGACCTTCCGGTACGGCACACACACCGCCGTCGACGACGTCAGTCTCCAGGTACGCGCCGGCGAGGTGCTCGGCCTGCTGGGGCCGAACGGCGCCGGCAAGACCACCACCATCCGCGTGCTGACGACCCTGCTGCCCCCCGCCGAGGGCAGCGCCCGGGTGTTCGGCCTCGACGTGCGGCGCAACCGCATGCGCATCCGGCGGCTGCTCGGCTACGTGCCGCAGATGGTGTCGGCGGACGCCTCGCTCAGCGGCCGCGAGAACGTGGCGCTGTTCGCGCGACTGTTCGACGTGCCGCGGCGCGAGCGGACGCGCAGGGTCGCGGAGTCGCTCGAGATGATGGGGCTGGCAGACGCCGCCGACCGGCTCGCCGGGACCTACTCGGGCGGCATGGTGCGCCGGCTCGAGCTGGCGCAGGCGCTGATCAACCAGCCGAAGCTGCTGATCCTCGACGAGCCCACCATCGGCCTGGACCCGATCGCCAGGGCCGGCGTCTGGGAGCGGCTGGAGGAGCTGCGCGACACCTCCGGCATGACCATTCTGCTCACCACCCACTACCTCGAGGAGGCCGACCACCTCTGTGACCGGGTCGCGCTGATGCACCGCGGCCGGCTCCGGGCCGTCGGCTCGCCCGAGGAGCTCGAGGCGGAGATCGGCCCGGACGCGTCCCTGGAGGACGTCTTCAGGTACCACACCGGCGAGCGTCTGGAGGAAGGAGGCGACTTCAGTGACGTCCGTCGCACCCGCAGGACCGCACGCCGCCTCGCCTGACCCGCCGTCGGCGCCGCCGATCTGGCGAACCCTCGGCAGCCGGATCGTCGCGCTCAGCGTGATCGAGCTCCAGAAGCTCCGCCACGACCGCACCGAGCTCTACACCAGGGCCATCCAGCCGGCGCTGTGGCTGCTGATCTTCGGCGAGACCTTCACCCGGCTGCGGTCGATCCCGACCGGCGACATCCCCTACCTGGACTACCTCGCGCCGGGCATCCTGGCGCAGTCGACCCTGTTCATGGCCATCTTCTATGGCATCCAGATCATCTGGGAGCGCGACGCCGGCATCCTCGCCAAGATGCTGGTGACCCCGACCCCGCGAGCGGCGCTGATCGCCGGCAAGGGCTTCGCGGCCGGCCTGCGGGCGCTGTCGCAGGCCGTGGTGGTCCTGGCGCTGTCGGCGATCCTCGGGGTCGCGCTCAACTGGAACCCGCTCCACCTGATCGGAACGGTCGTGGCCGTGCTGCTCGGCGCCGCGTTCTTCGCCACCGTGTCGATGACCATCGCCGGGCTGGCCAACACCAGGGAGCGGCTGATGGGCATCGGCCAGGCGATCACGATGCCGCTGTTCTTCGCCTCCAACGCCCTCTACCCGCTGAGCGTGATGCCAGGGTGGCTGCGCGCGGTCAGCGTCGGCAACCCGCTCAGTTATGAGGTCGACGCGATCCGCGGGCTGCTCCTGGGCACCCACGCGCACCTGCTGCTCGACTACACGGTGCTGGTCTGCGCGCTGGTCGTCGGCATCGCCACCGCGGCGTCCCTGCTCGGCCGCCTCGCGAAGTAAGGTCCGGAGGGGCCGGGGGCCGGGGGCCGGGGGCCGGGGGCGCGGGGGCCGGTCAGGCGGCCGGGCCGGGCCCATTTGTGGCGCCGCCGCCGGCCCGGGAGGGCGCTCAGGCCTCCCGGAAGGCCTCCTCGCAGCGCACGCCGGCAGGTCCGGCGACCGCGGTGTGGTCCTGACCTGGAACCAGCTCGATCCAGTCGCCGGGCTCCAGGTCCCAGACCTCGCCGGAGGGCTCGAGCGTGAACCGGATCGAGCCGGAGCGGCAGACCAGCACCTTGGCCATCGGGTGGCTGTGGCGGCCGAAGCGCTGGCCGGGACCGGCGTCCCAGCCGCTCGGAACCAGACCGAGCGACTCGAAGCTGTCGCCGTCCCGGACGGGCCCGTGCTGGCTCATCGCCCGGTCGTCAACCTGGCGTTCGCCGGGGCCACGGGGCCACGCCGCTTGGGGCGCCGCGCCGCCCTCCGGCCCACGCCGGGGACGATCCGGAGGTTCGGGTCGGCGCCGACGTCGAGCGGCGTCCGCTCGCCCCGCTCCAGCGCGAAGCTGCCGGCGCAGGCGACCATCGCGCCGTTGTCGGTACACAGCCGCAGCGACGGCGCCAGCACCCTGACCTGCCGCTTCGCCGCCTCCTGCTCGAGCTTGCCGCGGAGCCGCGAGTTGGCGGCGACCCCGCCGGCCAGCAGCACGGTGTCGAGGCCCTCCTCGGCCGCGGCGCGCAGGATCTTGCTGACCTGCACGTCCACGACCGCCTCCTGGAACGAGGCCGCGACGCCCGGCACGTCCAGCTCGCCCTGGTGTGCGCGCACGTGGCGCAGGACGGCCGTCTTCAGCCCCGACAGCGAGAAATCGTAGCTGCCGTCGTCGATCAGCGATCGCGGGAAGCGCACGGCGGTCGGATCGCCCTCACGGGCCAGCCGGTCGATGACCGGACCGCCCGGATAGCCCAGCCCAAGGACCCTGGCGACCTTGTCATAGGCCTCGCCGGCGGCGTCGTCGATGGTCTGCCCGAGCATGCGGAAGGTCCCGTCGGCCTCCAGCACCAGCAGGCTCGTGTGCCCACCCGAGACCACGAACACGATCGCCGGGGCTGGCAGCGAGCCGTGGTCGAGCACGTTCGCGTAGACGTGCGCGACCAGGTGGTTGACCCCGATCAGGGGGACGTCGAGCGCGAGCGCGTAGGACTTGGCGGCGGCCACGCCGACCAGCAGCGAGCCGGCCAGACCAGGACCAACCGTGACCGCTACCGCGTCGAGGTCGCCGAGGGTCACGCCGGCCTCGGAGCAGGCCTGCTCGACGGCGGGATGGAGCAGGTCGACGTGGGCCCGCGACGCGACCTCGGGCACGACCCCGCCGAAGCGGGCGTGCAGGAGCTGCTGATCGGCGATCACGTTCGAGCGCAGCGCCTTGCCGTTCTCGACGACCGCGACGCCGGTCTCGTCGCACGAGGTCTCGATACCAAGTACCAGCACGTTGGGTCTACCTCTACCTCTCTCGATGGTTCGGCGCCTCCGGGGGCCTGTGGTTCCGCGGGGCCGGGCGGGCCCGCCCCACCGCCCCACCGCGTCGCCGGCCAGGCGCGGTCGCGGCTCAGCCGACCTGGCGGGGCTCCGGGATGCGGCGCGCCAGCTCCGCCATACGGACACCGTACTCCGGCGTCCGCAGGCCCTCGGCCCACATGATCAGGGCATCCTCGTTGGTCTCCGCATAGTAGTTCTTACGAATGCCAACCGGGGCGAAGCCGAACTGCTGGTACAGGCCCTGGGCGGCGTGGTTGGCCACGCGGACCTCGAGGGTGCAGGCGCTGGCTCCGCGCCGGATCGCCTCGGTGATCAGCGCGTACAGCACCCTGCCGGCGACCTTGCGCCGGTGGACGTCGGGATCGACCGCGATGTTGGTCACGTGCGCCTCGTCCCCGAAGACCATCAGTCCGCCGTAGCCGACCACCTTCCGGTGGGCCCTGGCGACGATGTAGAAGCGGGTCGAGCGCTGCACGATCTCGGACAGGAACAGCGTCATCGTCCACGGACGCGGGTAGACCCTGCGCTCGATGTCCAGAACCTGAGGGATGTGCCGCCGCCGCATCTGCAGCAGCTCGATCGGCAGCGGCACGCGGGGATCGTCGACCTGATGGCTGCGCGGGGGAAAGAGTGTCGCCATCGCCTAGGCCCTCGCGCCCGCCGCGGCGCGCTCGGCGGCCAGCCGCCGCTCGGCGTTCGGGTCGACGTCGGGTCTGCGCAGGTAGATCGGGGTGACCTCGAGCGGTGGGGTGACCTCGCCGCGCCCGAGGCGGGGCAGCGCGATCTGGAGCAGCGCCTCGGCGGAGGGCGCGGCGTGATCGGCTCCGGCCAGCTCCACCGTGTCGCCGGCGCCACGCAGCGTCTCGGCGTGGAGCAGCGCGCCGTCGCCGCAGACCAGCACCGGCTCGCCGGCGTCCGCCAGCTCCCTGGCCAGGTCCTCCGGTCGGACCACGCGGTGCTCGCCGGCCCGCTCGACGCCCTCGGGACCTGGCGCCGGGCGGAAGGTCGCGGCGAACAGCTCGCCCCTGCGGCCGTCGATCGCCGCGCACACCAGGCGGCCCGCGTGCCGGCACCCGAAGGCCAGCACGTCCAGGCTCGGGACCGCGACCATCGGCAGCCCCCAGGCCTGCGCCAGCGCCTTGGCCGAGCTGACCCCGACCCGCAGGCCGGTGAACAGGCCAGGTCCGGTGCCGACCGCGATGCCACTCAGCTCGGAGCCGCCGAGGCCGGCACGGTCGAGCGCCTCGCGCACCATCGGAATCAGCAGCTCAGCGTGCGCCCGGTCGTTGCGGACCGCGATCGAGGCGAGGGCGCCC
>JBEDUQ010000227.1:0-4882 GCA_040414855.1 Actinomycetota bacterium | reverse complement strand
CCCTCCTCGTAGCCGACGTAGCCGGGCGGGGCGCCGAGCAGGCGGCTGACGGTGTGCCGCTCCTGGTACTCGCTCATGTCCAGCCGGACCATGTTGTCCTCGGTGTCGAACAGCGCCTCGGCCAGGGTCCGGGCCAGCTCGGTCTTTCCGACCCCGGTGGGCCCCAGGAAGATGAACGACCCGATCGGACGGCGCGGGTCCTTGACCCCGGAGCGGGCGCGGATGATCGCGTCGGCGACCACGCGCACGGCCTCGTCCTGGCCGATCACCCGCCGGTGCAGGATCTCGTCGAGGCGCAGCAGCTTCTCGCGCTCGCCCTCGCGCAGCCGCGACACCGGGATGCCGGTCCAGGCCGCGACCACCTCGGCGATCTCCTCATCGGTGACGACCTCGCGGAGCAGCCGGTGCTCACCCTGCTTGGCCGCGAGCTGCTCCTCCTCGGCGGTCAGCCGCCGCTCCAGCTCGGCGATCCGGCCGTAGCGCAGCTCGGCGGCGCGGCTGAGGTCGTAGTCGCGCTCGGCCTCCTCGGCCTCGCGCCGCACCCGCTCCAGCTCCTCGCGCAGCTCCTGGACGCGCCGGATCGCCCGCCGCTCCGCCTCCCACTGGGCCCGCTTGGCGTCGGCCTCGGCGCGCAGGTCGGCGAGCTCGCGGCGCAGCTCCTCGAGGCGCTCGTGGCTGGCGGGGTCGGTCTCCTTGGCCAGGGCGGCCTCCTCGATCTCCAGCCGCATCACCCGCCGGGTCAGCTCGTCCAGCTCGGCCGGCATGGAGTCGATCTCGGTGCGCAGCCGCGCGCAGGCCTCGTCGACCAGGTCGATCGCCTTGTCGGGCAGGAACCGGTCGGTGATGTAGCGGTGGCTCAGGGTGGCGGCGGCCACCAGCGCCCCGTCCTGGATCCTGACGCCGTGGTAGACCTCGAAGCGCTCCCGCAGGCCCCGCAGGATCGAGATGGTGTCCTCGACGCTCGGCTCGTCCACCAGCACGGGCTGGAAGCGGCGCTCCAGGGCGGCGTCCTTCTCGATCCGCTTCCGGTACTCGTCCAGGGTGGTCGCGCCGATCATGTGCAGCTCGCCGCGGGCCAGCATCGGCTTGAGGATGTTGCCGGCGTCCATGGCGCCCTCGGCCGCGCCGGCGCCGACCACGTTGTGCAGCTCGTCGACGAACAGCAGGATCCGGCCCTCGGCCGCGCGCACCTCGCCGAGCACCGCGTTGAGGCGCTCCTCGAACTCGCCGCGGTACTTGGCGCCGGCCACCAGCAGCCCGAGGTCGAGCGCGAAGATGGTGCGGTCGCGCAGCCCCTCGGGCACGTCGCCGCGGACGATCCGCTCGGCGAGCCCCTCGACGATCGCGGTCTTGCCGACGCCGGGGTCGCCGATCAGCACCGGGTTGTTCTTGGTCCGGCGCGACAGCACCTGGACCACCCTGCGGATCTCGGCGTCGCGGCCGACCACCGGGTCGAGCTTGCCGGCCCTGGCCTCGGCGACCAGGTCGCGGCCGTACTTCGTGAGCGCCTCGTAGGCGACCTCGGGGTTGGCCGAGGTGACCCGCTGGCTGCCGCGTACCCCGGTGAGCGCGCCGAGCCGCGACTCCCTGGTGGCGCCGACGCGCTGGAGGATCCGGCCGGCGGCGGTGGCGTTGCCCTCGTCGGCGAGCGCCAGCAGCAGGTGCTCGACCGAGACGTACTCGTCCTTGAGCCGGCTCGCCTCCCGCTCGGCCGCGTCCAGATTCCTGGCCAGGCGCTGGGTCACCATCACCTGACCTGGGCTTGGGGCCGGCCCGGTCACCCGCGGCCGGCGCGACAGGTCAGCCTCCAGGTCCGCGCGGATCGCGTCCGGGTCGGCGCCGGTCTGGGCGAGCAGCGGCGCGACGATCCCGCCCTGCTGTTCGAGCAGGGCCAGCAGCAAGTGCTCGCCGTCGACCTCGGTCTGGCCCATCCGGACCGCCCGTGCCTGGGCGTCCTGAAGGGCCTCCTGGGATCGCTGGGTGAGGCGGTTCATGTCCATCCGGGGTCGCTCCTTCCCGAAGGGCGGGTCGCACCGGCGGGGCCGGCGGGGCCGGCGCGCAGTGCCCGCAAGGCGGTCTCGAGCTCGTCGATGCGGTCGAGCAGGTCGATCACCAGCCCGATCGAGGCGTAGTTCAGCGCCAGGCCGGCGCGCAGCCGCTGGATCCGCGCCAGCTTCGGCAGCTCACCGACCGGCAGCCACAGCTGGCCGGCGTCGTCTCGGACGGCCTCGACCAGGCCGAGCGCGATGAACTTTCGGATCAGCTCGGGGTGCAGGCCCGCCTGGCGGGCGAAGCTCTCCAGACGCAGGCGCCGCGGGATCGCCGGCAGGTAGACGACGCGGCCGGCACGGTCGGCGGGGATCATCTGGCCCTCCTTGGGTCGAAGCTGGAGTCGTGCGACAGCTCCTCGAACAGCTCCCGCTCCCGTGCGCTCAGGCTCCGGGGGACCGTGATCCGGACCTCGGCGTAGAGGTCTCCCGGCCGGCCTCTGGAGTTGGGCATGCCCTGGCCGGTGAGACGGAGCCGCCGGCCGCTCGACGAGCCCGCCGGCACCTGGACCTTGACCTCGCCGCCCGGGGTGTCGACCGGGACGGTCGCGCCGAGCGCCGCCTCCCACGGCGACACCGGCAGGTCGACGTGCAGGTCCCTCCGCTCGAGCCGGTAGCGCGGATGCTCGGCGATGCGGACCACCAGATAGAGGTCCCCGGCCGGCGCGTCGCCGCTGCCCCGGCCACCCTGGCCCGCCAGACGGATGCGCTGCCCGCTGGTCACGCCCGCGGGGATGTTGACCTCGTAGCCGCGCGCTCCCTCCGGCCCGGCCAGCGAGACCGAGCGGCGCCCGCCCTGGTAGGCCTCCTCCACCGTGAGGACCAGCTCGGCCTCCTGGTCGGCGCCCGGGATCGGCCCAGGGGCGCCACGCGCGCCGAAAAGGTCGCCGAACAGGTCCTCGATGTCGATCCCGCCAAGGTCGACGCCGCCGAGGTCCTCGTCCTCGACGGTGGTCCGGCGGCGGCCACGCTCCCCGCTCCGGCGGCGGCCCGGCCCCCGACCGCGCGCGGGGCCGCCGCCGGCACCGGCGCCGGCGCGGGCGCGGTCACCGAAGCCGCCAAAGCCGCCGAAGGCCGCGCCGGTGCGCTCGGCGTCGTAGCGGGCCCGCGACTGCTGGTCGGACAGCACGCTGTAGGCCTGGCCGACCTCCTTGAAGCGCTCCTCGGCGCCGGGGTCCTTGTTGACGTCGGGGTGATGGGTGCGCGACAGCCTGCGGTAGGCGGCCTGGATCTCGTCCTGGGACGCGTTGGGCTGGACCCCCAGCACCTCGTAGTAGTCGCGCGCCATACCCGCCGATCACTCCCGCCGCCCGGCGACCGCCACCGCCGCCGGCCGCAGCTGCCGCTCGCCCTCGCCGTAGCCTGGTCGCAGCACCGCCACCACCGTCCCCGGGGCCGCTTCGGGGTCGTCGACGACGCTGACCGCCTCGTGCCGTGACGGGTCGAACGGCATGCCGACCTCGTCGTGGCGCGGGTAGCCGAGCGCCGACAGCACCGAGACCGCCTGGTCCCGCACGGACTGCAGCCCCTCGACCAGCCCGTCCGGCTCGCCGTCGGTGTGCTCCAGCGCCCGCTCGAGGTTGTCCAGCACCGGCAGCCACGAGGCGGCCACCCGAGCCCGCTCCGCCGCGCGCTCCCGGCCCAGCTCGCGGGCGTAGCGCTTGCGCAGGTTGTCGAGGTCGGCGAGCGCGCGGCGCCAGCGGTCCTCCAGCTCGGCCGCGACCGCGGCCGGGTCCTCGACCGCCTCGGCGTCGCCCGCCTGGACGACCGGCTCCCCCGCGGCGGGCTCACGCTCCGCCGCGGGCTCGCGCTCCGCCGCGGGCTCGCGTCCAGCCGGAGCCTCGCGTCCCGCCGCGGGCTCGCGTACGGCCGGCGATGGCTCGGCCACCGGCGGCTCCTCGGCGCCCGGCTGCCGCTCGCTCGCCACCTCGCCCTCACTCCCTGGTGAAGTCGGCGTCGATGACGTCGTCGTCGCCGCCGGGCCGCTGGTCGCCGGGACCGCCCTGGCCCCCAGGGCCGCCTGGGCCTCCTCCGGGGCCCTCAGGACCGCCCGGGCCGCCCGCGCCGCCCGGCCCCTGCGGTCCACCGCGCGCCCGCATGCTCTGGAGGATCTGCTGGAGGTCGGAGGTCAGCGACTGGAGCCGGTCGAGGGCCGCCTCCTCCTTGATCGCCTGCCGCGCGTCGGAGACCAGCATCTCGGCGCGGGCCCGCTCGTTGGTCGGAACCTGGTCGCCGAGCTGATCGAGCGTGTGGGAGACCTGGTAGGAGACCGCGTCCAGCTCGTTGCGGGCGTCGATCGCCTGGCGCAGGCGGGCGTCCTCGGCGCGGTTGCGCTCCGCCTCCTCGACCATCCGCTCGACGTCGGAGCGGTCGAGGTTGCTGCTCTCGGTGATCGAGATCGCCTGCTCCCGACCGGTGTCCCGGTCGCGGGCCGAGACGTTGAGGATGCCGTTGGCGTCGATGTCGAAGGTGACCTCGATCTGCGGCGTTCCCCTCGACGCCGGCCGGATGTTCTCGAGCCGGAAGCGGCCGAGCACGCGGTTGTCCGAGGCGCGCTCGCGCTCGCCCTGGAGCACCACCACGTCGACCGCCGGCTGGTTGTCCTCGGCGGTCGAGAAGACCTCGGTGCGCCGCGCCGGGATCGTGGTGTTGCGCTCGATCACCCTGGTCATGACGCCGCCGAGCGTCTCGAGGCCGAGCGAGAGCGGGGTCACGTCGAGCAGCAGCACGTCGGGGCCCTCGCCGGTGAGCACCGCCGCCTGGATCGAGGCGCCGAGCGCGACCACCTCGTCCGGGTTCACGGTCATGTTCGGGTCCTTGCCGCCGGTCAGCCG
>JBEDUQ010000226.1:0-3401 GCA_040414855.1 Actinomycetota bacterium | reverse complement strand
GATCAGGGAGCTCCCCGACGCGATCGCCAGGGCACCGGCCTAGGGTCGCTCAATGGACGACCAAGCCGGCACCCACGAGGACCGCCCGCTGAGCGTGTACCTCGACCTGTATCTGGACCGCCAGCCGGTCAGCGGCTGGCTTCGCACCGAGTGGGGTGCTGAGGAACGGTTCGAGGGTTGGCTCGGCTTCGTCGACGCGCTGAAGCGCCTGCAGGAGCAGCGGAAGGAGTCATGATGACCGGCAACACCCAAGCGACCAAACCCACACTGGTGCTCGGTGGCACGGGCAAGACCGGCCGCCGCGTGGTCCAGCGCCTCAGGGCGCGCGGCGTCCCGACGCGGGTCGGCTCGCGCTCCGCCCAGCCGCCGTTCGACTGGGAGGACCGCTCGACCTGGGCGCCCGCGCTGCGGGACGTCAAGTCGGTGTACATCTCCTACTACCCGGACATCGCGGCCCCCGGCGCGGCGGAGACCGTGGGCTCGTTCGCCGAGCTCGCCGTCAGCAGCGGGGCCTCACGGCTGGTGCTGCTGTCCGGCCGCGGCGAGCCCGAGGCCGAGTACGCCGAGCAGGCCGTGCGTGACAGCGGCGCGGACCTGACCATCCTGCGGTCGACCTGGTTCGCCCAGAACTTCAGCGAGGACTACCTGCTGGAGCCGGTGCTGAGCGGCGAGATCGCGCTGCCGGGGGGCGACACGCCTGAGCCGTTTGTCGACGCCGACGACATCGCCGACGTCGCGGTCGCCGCACTCACCGACGACCGGCACATCGGTCAACTCTACGAGCTGACCGGTCCGCGGCTGCTGACCCTCGCCGAGGCGGCCGGCGAGATCGCCAAGGCAACCGGCCGCGAGGTCCGGTACGTGCCGGTCTCGATCCAGGAGTACGCGGCCGCTGCGGCCGAGCAGGGCGTGCCCGGCGAGGTCATCGACATACTCGCCTACCTGTTCGGCGAGGTCCTTGACGGCCGCAACGCCCACCTGGCCGACGGGGTCCAGCAGGCGCTCGGCCGCGAGCCACGCGACTTCGCCGACTACGCGCGCGACACCGCCGCCACCGGCGCCTGGAACCCGTCACCCGTGATGGACACCTTGGCGGGATAGGCCGCGCCGCTGGCAAGCGCGGGCGTCGCACGCAAGGAGGCCCCCACCGGTCAAGGTGGGGGCCTCCCGTGTGCCTCAGAACGGCCAGCCGACGGACTGCCTGGCCTCCAGCTGCTCGATCGCCGAGAAGGCGTTGTCGGTCAGCCCGCCGAACGTGAACCGGTTCCCGCCGCTCGGCAGGTGCGCCGGCTGGTACCCGGCCAGGTCCCAGGTGTAGATCGGGCACCGGATGCGACCGATCACGTCGTCGAGACCCCGCGCCGAGGCGAGTCGCCGCCAGCCCCCGCCGTACTGCCGCCAGGCGTCCGAGCTGGGCGCGAACGCCTGCTCGTCGGTCAGGATGACCACCCGGTCGTGGCCGGCATACAGCCGCGCCAGCACGTCGAAGGTGCGGGTGCCGCCGAGCGACCGGTTGAACTGACGAGCCAGTGGCAGAACGCTCCCTCCCTTCGGCACGTCGACCAGATGCGCCTTGTCGCCATAGGCGGCCAGGGTCGGCCGCTCGGCCCGGAGCGCGAGCGCCGCGGCAAACAGGCCGGCGTACTCCGCGCGGGACAGGCCGTTGCGGTCGGTGCCGGACCAGCCCGGCGTCATCGAGGCCGAGCAGTCCACCAGGATCAGCGTCCGCCCGCCGAGCCGTGGCACATTGGCGAGGCTCGCGTTCACGGCGCGCTCCAACGCCCACGCCCATCGCAGGCTCCCGGCGACCTTGAACGCCGTGTAGAACCGGATCGGGAGCTGCTTGGACCGGGCGACCTGCTCGGGGTCGGCCAGCCGCGCGGCGACCCGCTCGGCCACCTCGTCCGGCACGCCGGCCTGGTCGAAATTCCTCAGGCCGCGGAGAAGCGCCATGTATCCCATGGAGGGGATGACCGCCTGCCACGCGCCGGCGTCCATCGGCCCCTGCAGCCAGCCGTCCAGGTCGGACCACTTCATGCCGGCCTCTCGCAGCTCGGCGCTCACGCTCGGCGTGGACACCAGCCACTCGCGCCGCCGCTCAACCGGCATCCCACGCAGCTCGCGGTTGCGCCGCAGCATCTGGAGCGAGGCGGGGACCTCGGCGTCGTGGCCGTGGCGGCGGTCGAGGATGTGCCGGAACAGGTCCGCCTTCCAGCCGGACTGCGCGGGCGTGTGGCATAGCTCCAGCACGTCGGCCATGCGGACCGCGCGGTCCTGCCCGTCGTACTGCAGCACGGCGAACTCGTCGTACAGGCGCACCGCCGCCCGCGCCAGCCCAACCCGCAGCCAGTTCGGGAGCACCCTGGGGCGCTGGTTGGTCGCCATGTAGTAGCCGAGCGCCTCGGCCGGCTCGTCGGCACGCGCACACGCGGCGTCGACCAGCGCGGCGCGCTGCTCGCGGCTGCCCGGACCCGCCGGCATCGCGCGGGCCGCCTCGACCGCCATGACCACCGACGCCGAGCGCATGTGCAGCGCGCCGCGCAGGTAGGCGACGAACCGCGCCATCCAGCCCGGGTCCTCGCGGGCGACGGTGTGGACGAGGTCACGGAACCGCTGGTCGCGCACCTGGCCGTGCTCGTAGAACGTGTGCTCGCCGACGAAGTTGTGGATCGCGAGCAGGAACAGCTCGCTCTTGGCGTCCCGGGTCCAGCCGGCGCCGCCCTCGTGGGTGAGGGTGTCGGGCGTGGCCGCGTCGGTGGAGACGGTCTGGATGGGCGCCTGGACGGCGGGCTGGGTCTTGGAGAACTTGGCCATGTGGCTCCTCCGGAATGGTTGAGCCCCGGAGATCAGGTCGCAGAACGGGGGTTCATTAGCAGTGAAGTACCGCGCTGCTTCGCTACCGGGGCTCACGGCGCCGGCCGGAGATCTCGCCGCGGAACGAGTAGGAGGTTCGATCCTCCGGCACCCATTGGGGTGCCCTGCCGAAGTATCGCGCCGCTTCGCTACCGGCCGAACATGGTCGCTGGCGAGGTCAGGTCGAGGAAGGTACCTATAGCGCTCTACCGCTGAGCTACGACGACCGAGGCCGCCGGGCAGATTCGAACTGCCGACCTCTCCAGTCAGAGTGGAAGTAACCCGCCTCTTCGCTACGCCAGCGAACAGGTCTGCTCGCGAGATCAAGGTCGCGGAAGGCACTTGAGCCCGCCGCTTGGCTACGCGAGCAGCACGGTTATGGAATTCTCAAAGGACGACGCTTGTGTAGCAATAGGTGGGTCGTCCCGCAAGCGAATATCGTCGAGATCATTCCCGGATGCTTACGGCGACGACCTCGGGCAACCGAAACCTCACACGGGAGCCGACGCGGTGACCCCGGGCGGTGGCAGGCGTCGACCGGGAGGGAG
>JBEDUQ010000225.1:0-11728 GCA_040414855.1 Actinomycetota bacterium | reverse complement strand
CCATCCATCACGTCGGCATCTACATCGGCGCGGGCAACATGATCAACGCGCCCCACACCGGCGCCGTGATCCGCATCCAGCCAGCCTTCCGCGGCGACTACATCGGCGCCGTCCGCCCCACCGCCGGCCAGTAGGCGCCGCCCGCGGCTGGCACAACGCTCACGGCATTCGGGTGGCGTGCACCAGCAACAGCAGCGGCACCTCGGCCCAGCCCCGGTGCATGGCGGCCACGGCGGCGTCCGGCTGAGGCTCGGCCAGTCGGGTGACCGCGAAGCGGTGCTCGACCAGGGTGTTGAGGTAGGTGGCGAGCGTGCGGTGCCACTGGCCGACGCGTCGGACGCCCTGCGGGTTGGCCGATCGCCAGAACGTCTCGTCGAAGTAGGCGTTGACCAGCCGGGCGGGCCGGCCGTCGGGGGTCATGATCCAGTCGGCGTGGGGCGTCTGGAAGCAGGGGTGCGGCACGGTGAACACCAACCAGCCGCCGGGGCGCAGGACTCGCCGTACCGCGCTGATGACCAGGTCCAGGTCGGGCATGTCGTTGATCGACAGGTTGGCAACCACACCGGCGACACACCCCTCGGGGAGGCGGTCAAGGGCGCGCGCGTCGCCGAGTTGGTAGTCGATGCCCAGCGGCCGGGCGGCCTCCTGTCGGCGAGCATGGGCGAGCAGCCGCTCGGACAGGTCGACGCCGGTCACGTGGCCGCCGCGCTCGGCAAGGGCGCGCGAGACCAGGCCCTCCCCGCAGCCAAGGTCGAGGAGCGGTTGGCCGTGCAGGTCGGGGAGTTCGCGGAGGAGGGTGGTGACCGTCCATCGGTGGACCGGTGAGCCCGCCGCCAGCTTGGCGGCGTACCAGTCGGCGATGGATTCCCAGGTGGGCTGGCTCACGGCGATATTGTGCCGGCCGCCGCCCATCCATATTGCAGGATCTCGCTCGGAACGTTCCAACGCATTCGCGCGTACCCATTCGAGCCTCCCGATCGGCAAGCGAGACCGACCGACGAGAAGGGAATCGCATGCGCTCCCGGGCCTCTGCTCCGCCCTGGCGGTGTTGGTCGCGGGTCACTGTTAGCCTCCGTGATGGTGCTGTTCCGCATAGGGAGAGACGTATGCGCCGACCCACGCCGCCGCTGACCGGCTTCGAAAAGGTCCCGTCGCTCGTCGAAGAGTTCGAACCGCGGATGCGTCGCCGCTCGGACGAGGAATTGCGCGCGCTTACCCGCGTCTTTCGCGAACGGAACCGGGCTGGGGAGGGATTGGACTCACTGCTGCCGGAGGCGTTCGCGCTGGTGCGCGAGGCGGCCGATCGAACCATCGGGCAGCGCCACTTCGGCGTGCAGCTGATCGCCGGCGCGGCGCTCCATGCCGGCATGATCGCGGAGATGAGGGACGGCGAAGGCAAGACCCTCACTGCCATGCTGCCCGCCTACCTCAACGCGCTCACCGGCCACGGCGTCCACGTCGTCAGCCTCAGTAGCGACCTTGCCCGCCGCGACGCCGAGCGGTTGGGCGCTATCTACCGGCTTCTTGGCCTCGAGGTCGGCGTGATCCGCGGGCAGGCGACCAAGGGAGAGCGGCGGGCCGCCTATGCCGCTGATGTCACCTACGCCGCCTATCACGAGCTCGGCTTCGACTATCTCCGGGACAACATGGCGTACTCGGTCGACGATCTGGTCCAACGGCGACACGCCTTCGCCATCGTCGACGAGGCTGACGCCATCCTTGTCGACCATGCCCTCGCCGAGCACACCATCTCGGGTCCAGCCCAGAGCGAAGTCGCCACCGAGGGAAGGATCACCTACGCCGGCATCTCGACCAGGGGCTACTTCAGGCTCTATGACAAGCTCGCCGGAATGACCGGCACGGCCGCGACCGGCGCGGCGGAGCTAAAGCGCGGCTACCAGCTCGACGTGGTCGACATCCCCACCAACAAGCCGCTGATCCGCACCGATCACCTCGACGACATCTACTCGACCACGCAGGCGAAGTTCGAGGCACTCGCCGTGACGATCAGCCAACGGCACCAGACCGGCCAACCGATCTTGATCGGCGTCTCGTCAGCCGAGACAGCCGAGCGCGTCGCGGGGCTGCTGGACGAGCGCGGGATCAGCCACACGGTACTCGATGCCGAAGACGTCGACCTGGAGGAACTGACCCGTGGTCTCACCCTGGCTGGACGGGTCGGGGCGGTGACCGTCTTGCTTGGCATGGCGCGGGGCGTCGACCTTCCGCTCGGCGGCGCTGTCGACCAGCCAGCGGAGGCCCTGTCGGGAGACGAACGCGGGCAGGTCATCGAGGCCGGAGGGCTGCTGGTGCTCGGCGTCGAGCGGCACTGGTCGCGGAGCCGGGACCAGCGACTGCGTGGGTGGGCCGGCCGCCGAGGCGAACCGGGTGAGTCCAGGTTCATCCTCTCGCGCGAGGACCAGCTGCTGCGCGGGTGGTCGAGCACGTTCGGCCAGGTAGACGCCGTAGCGAAGCTGCTCCATCGCAAGGTCGCGCCGATCCGGAGCAAGCTCGCCATGCGCCTGGTCGAGCGAACGCAGCGAGTGGCGGAAGCACGATGGTCCGAACGACGCGGACCACTGCTCGAGTTCGACGAGGTCATTGACGGACAGCGCCAGGCCATCTACACGACCCGGCGCCGGATCCTCGACAGCCAGGCTGACGACCTTCATGACCAGGCAACCAGGGCCCTCTTCGAGGTCATCCGGCGAGTGGCCGCCCAGCACTGCCCGCAGGGCGTCCCGGCCACCCGGTGGGACCGCGATGGCCTGATCACAGCCCTCCCCGAGATCTATCCGACCAGCCTCCGAAGCGTGGACCTCGAGCCTGGCCCCGACTCGGACCCCATAGACTCGGTCGAACTCGAGCGCCTGCTCATCAGCGACGCCGAGCGTGCCTACGCCGCCCGCCAAGCCGAGTCCAGCGCCGACGTCTTCACCGAGCTGGAGCGTGCCGTCCTACTCCATGGTCTGGACCGCAACTGGCGTGAGCACCTCCACGAGCTGACCATCCTGCGCGACCGGCTCGAGTCGCGCTCGGCCGACCGGAGCGACGCTCTGGCGGCCTCCCGGCAGGAGGCCTCGGACCTGTTCCAGCAGAGGCAGGAACGGATCGGACTCGAGACCGTCCACTACCTTTTCACCGCTCGGCTCGAAGTCGCTGAGCAGGCATGACTGGTAGGACTCCCAGCCAGAGGTTGGCGACCACGACGTCATCGGCTTCGGCTCGACCCTCCTCGCAGCCCTTGACCAGTGGTCACGGTCCCGCGAGCCGTCGTGCCCAGCGTGCCGGTCGAGCCAGGAACTCCAGCCCGCAACATAGCGGTCCATCGTCGCCTGCATCTGGCGGTTGAGCCCTTCTCGTTCCTGGCGGGTGAACGCCGCCCGCCCTCTGCGGCATCTGCTCACTCCGCGGGACAAGCTGCAGGCATCCCCAGTCCTCGTAAAAGCCCAGTACGGCCTCGCGGAGCGCGTCCATTTCCTTTGCCGGCAGCTCGCCCTGGTCCACGACACCTCCCCGACCGCTGGTTGCCGCATGCTCGCAACCGCGGCCAACCCCAGCGGACTCGGGCTTCCGCAACCGCTGTTACGCGTCAATCCGGGCGGTCAGCGCCGCCGCCGCTGGACGCTGTCTGACCCTGGCCGCCCGGGCGACAGCCACCCCGAACAGCACAATCAGCAGGCCGTACACCGCAAGCGGGGCGGCCGCGGCGCGGCCGAACGCGGCTACCGCGATCCCCGCCGCGACCGCGAAGTCCCGCATGGCCACCGGCAGCACCATCCCCAACCGCCACGACCCCCGCAGCCCGGAGGCCAGCACCACCCCGACCAGCACCGATCCGGCCAGGAACACCAGCAGCGCAATCACCACCCGCACGTAGGCGGTCGACACGGTCGCCTGGCTGGCCACCAGCCACACCAGGCCCGTCACCGCCAGCACCGCCAGCGCCCTGGCGGCGGCCTCCAACCGAGGCGCGGCCGCCCAGCGGGCGCGGATCACCAGGCCCGCCGCCAGCGGCATCCCGACCACCAGCGTCAGCACGGCCAGCACGGCGCCGGGCGGCGCGGCCGCATGGCCGGCCAGTACCGCCAACACGTGTCCGGCCACCAGCATGCTCAGCAGGGTCGAGCCGACCAGCAGCCCGGCAGCCACGGCCACGTCCGCGCCGGCCATGGCCGTAATCGCCACGGAGGCGACCTCTGCGGGGGCCACCCCGGCCGCGAGCACCCCGCCTCGCTGCACCGGGTCGGCGACCAGCCGGCTGGCCACCAGCGCGACCAACGGCAGCAGCAGCGTGCTGCCGGCAAGCACGAACGCCAGCCGTGGCAGCACCGGCCGAGCCGCGCGGAGCCTGCCGGGCGTGACCGACAGCCCGCTGGCCAGCACCAGCACAGCCAGCGTCAGGTTGATGCCGTTCGCGTCGGCCACCCGCCGTCCCGCAGCCGGGACCGCCAGACCAACAACCGCGGCGGCCAGGACCAGACCGGGCAGCCAGCGCTCCAGCGCGTCGGCCACCCGATCCAGCCCCGGAGCAGTCCTGGATGCCATGGCTGTGAATCTTCGCAGCCCCGCCCCGGCGCCTCCAACACGGACATGCTGCGGGGCTGCCGCGGGACGCCGAGGACCCGGTCGAGACGGAATCGTGGGCTCCCGAGCGAGGGCTGCGTCGCCAGACGTTGAGGCCCCGGTCAGTGCTTCCTGACGACGCGCTCGGGCTCGCCCGGCTTCCAGATGGTGACGTCCATGTGGCCGCCGCCGACCTCCACCGCCGCCGCGCCGGTGAGGTCCGCCGCGTAGAAGTGGCCGAACTCCTGTCCGCGAAGGTCGAAGCCGGTCTGCTCGAACAGGTCCGTCGCGAACCGCTGATGCAGCGCCTTGTCCTGGACGTCGTTGACCACACCCCACAGCTTCGCGTCGCCGTCTTTGACCTCGGTGTCGACGGTGGCGGTGTGCAGGCAGAAGCGCGGGTCGCGACCCAAGTCCCGGAATTTGGTCGTGTCCGGCATGCCGACGATCCACAACTGGTCCTCGAAGAACCTCGGCTCGATCGGGCTGATCCGCGGGAAGCCGTCCGAGCGCAGGGTGGCCAGCATGCACAGGTTCCCGGTGGCGGCGTGGCGACGGGTGAAGATGGCGGCGATCCGCGGCGCGCTTTCGCTGAACGCTCTCCAGGTGCTCATGGTCGCGATGCTACAACGCGGCCGCGACGGGAGACGCTGAGGCCGTCGAGGGTCAGCGGCGCTGGGCCACGACCCGGCGGAACAGCAGCACCAGGATCGCGCCGATCACGGACCCGATGAAGCCGATCGGCCGCAGCTCGAGCCGGTGGAACTGGATCAGCTCCCAGAGGAACCCGCCGACGAAGGAGCCGACCACGCCGAGCAGGATGGTGCCGAGGCACCCCATGGGGTCGCGGCCCGGCACCAGGAACCGCGCGACCGCGCCCGCCAGAAATCCGATCACCACGTACGAGATCAGAACCCCGATTTCCACGACCATCCCTTCCCGGCGGTGCTTGCCTCGAGCCTCCAGTGTGTGCTCGGTCTGGTAAAGAGGAAATCACGTCGGAGGTTCGGATTCAGCGCTGACCGCCGCCCCGCACAACCGGGTCGCGACGCCCGCGGCGATTGGGGCGATCGCGGCCAGCAGCATGGCCGGCGCGGCGCCGAACCGGTCGAGCAGCGGGCCGGCCAGCGCCGAGCCCGCCGCTCCCCCGGCCACGACCGCGGTCACCAGCCACGCGAACGCCTCGGTGACGGTGCCCGGCGGCGCGGCCGCGTCGACCAGCAGCGAGTTCTCGGTGGCGATCGGCGCGACCGCGAGCCCGGCGAGCAGCAGGGCCGCCGCGACCGGCACCGGCCCCGCGCCCACCCGAATGGCCAGCGCGGCGAGCCCGAGCGCGGTGCCGAGAAGCCAGTTGAGCGCGGCGAAGCGCGCCGTCCAACTCCCCCGCCACGCCCGGGTGCCGTACAGAAGCCCCGCGGCGACGCTGCCGGCGGACATCGCGGTGAGCAGCAGCCCGGCCAGCCGCTCACTCCCTTGGCCCACCGCGAACCCGGTGACGGCCACCTGCGCCACGCCGTCGCCGATCCCGAACAGCACGGCGGCGGCCACCACCAGACGGATCGCCGGCGACGACAGCGGTCCGGCCAAGCGCGTCCGGGCTTGCGGGCGTGACGTGCGAGCGCCCCGGCCGCGCCACGCGCGCGAGGCGCCGGTCGCCGCCAGCCCAAGGGTCCCGGTCGCCGACGCCGCCGACACCACCAGGAGCACGCCGGCCGGCCGGGTGAACGCCAGCATGCCGGCGACCAGGGCGGGACCGACCAGGAAGACGGCCTCGACCAGGACCGCCTCGAGCGCGAAGGCGACCGTCCTGCGCGGCCCTTCGGGCAGCAGCTCGATCCAGAGGGCGCGCATGCAGGCGGAGAGCTGGGGCGCCGCGGCGCCGGCGAGCGCGCCGAGGGCGAGCGGGACCGGAAGGGCGCCCGCCCTCGCGGCCGGGATCAGCAGGACGAGCGCGAGCGGATGGACCGTGCCGGAGGCGACCAGCGCGCGGGTCTGGCGGGTCCGGTCGATCCAGCGCGCCTGCGCGACCCCGCCGACCGCGGACCCGCCGGCGAACGCGGCGACCGTCAGCCCGGCGGAGGTGAACGAGCCGGTGCTGGACTGGACGAGCAGCAGGATCGCGAGACCGGCCATGCCCTCGGGCACGCGGCCGAGCAGCGAGCACAACAACGGCAGGCGCGCGCCTGGCGTGGCGGCGACGCGCCAGTACCCGGAGGGCCCGCGGACCTAGGTCACGGCGACCGCGTCCCTGGAGGTTCCCTCGGCGGTGCAAAGCGGCAGGCGCGGGTCCATCGGCTGGCCGGCCCAGCTCGCCCGCACCCACGCGTGCGCGGGGTCGTCGCTGAACGCCATGGTGCGATCCTCCGCCGGACCGGCGAGCACGTTGAGGTAGTACATCGGGTAGCCGGGCGCCGCGACCGACGGGCCGTGGTAGCCGCGCGGGATCAGCACCACGTCGCGGTCGCGGACGGTCACCGTCAGGTCGATCTCGTGATCGGCCGTGTACAGGCCGTGGAAGCCGAAGCCCGGCGTGCCCTGGTGGCCGCCGATCTCGAAGTAGTAGATCTCCTCGAGCACGGCCTCGCCCTCGCATTGCTCGTCGTGCTTGTGCGGCGGGTACGACGACCAGTTCCCGTCGGGCGTGAGCACCTCGACCGCGACCAGCTTGTCGGCCGGGAACGCGCCGGGCGCGAGGAAGTTGTTCACCTGACGGCTCGCCTGCCCCGCGCCGCGCAGCTCGACGGGGACCTCCTCGGCGGGACCGTAGGCCGGGTCGAGGCGCCGGGTCGCCACCGCGGTGGCGAGCGCGAAGCGCCCGCCGCCCTGGCTCGACAGGCGCGTCTCGGCGTCGAGCGGGAGGTACGCGAAGTCGCTCACGCGGGCGAAGACCTGGTCGCGGCCGGCGAGCTCGAAGCGGCGGCCCTCGCACTCGACCACGCACGACCCCGCCAGCGGCACCACCGCCGCCTCGAAGCCGTCGGTCCGCAGGGTGCGCGCCGCTCCAGGGGCCAGCTCGATCACGCGCAGGCCCGCGTAGGTCCAGCCGGCGAGGGCCGGCGAGACCGCGACCTGGTCGCGACCGTCTCCGGCGGTGCCGGCCGGCAGATGCAGCCGAACGCTCATCACCGCGCATCCTGACAGCTCCCGGCCGCCGCGGGAACCGGCAACCAGCGCGCCCGGCCCGCTCCGTCCCTGCCTGAGGAGTTGGAGTGGTATGGCCCATGTCGAGAGGTAAGGCGAGGCCCTCCCCGCCCGAGGACCTCCGCGGCCGGCGCGCCAGCGACCTTAGCTGAGGCGGTCGATGAGGCGTGGGAGGAGCAAGAGCAGGGCGATGGCGAGGGCGCCGAGGGCGGTGACCAGGACCGCGGCGGCGCTCATGTCCTTGATCGCGCGAACGCGCTCGCTGTGCCCGGGGTGGAGCAGGTCGAGCACGCGCTCGACCACGGTGTTGAAGACCTCGGCGGCGAGCACCAGCGCGATCGCCAGCACCACCAGCGCCAGCTGCGCGCGGGAGAGGCCGAGCCAGATCGAGGCCGCCAGCGCGACCACGCCGGCGGCGATGTGGATCCGTGCGTTCCGCTCGCGGGCCAGCACCTGGCCGAGGCCGCGGAACGCGAAGCGGAAGCTCCGCAGCAGCCCCATCCACGACCCCTTCCGGACGCCGCGGCCCGGCGCTCCGGTGCCGGGCGGCTCCGTGGCGATCCGCTCTCGCGGGATGTCGGCATGGCCGGCGCGGCGCGCCGTCTCCTCGCTCATGCCCGCCCCAGGCCGCGATCTCGTCATGCGGCCGAAGCTACCGCACCCGACCGCCGCTGACGAGCACGCCCGCATCGCGGCGCCGGCGTTGGCGGGCGGCGACGCGGTGGCGGTACAAACCAGCCATGCCATACCTCAGTCACCTCGAATGCGCCGGCTGCGGCCTGCGCATGCAGCCCGACCGGCCGCACCAGCTCTGTCCAAAATGTGAGCGCCCGCTGCTCGCCCGCTACGACCTCGACCTGCTCGGGCGCGAGGTCGCCCGCGACGAGCTCGCGAGCCTGCCCGCCGGCCTGTGGCGATACCGGGCGCTGCTGCCGGTTGCCGACCCGGACCGGGCGGTAACCCTCGGCGAGGGCGCGACCGCGCTGCTCGAGGCACCGAGGCTGGGCGAGCGGACCGGACTTCGCGGGCTGCTGGTCAAGGACGAGGGCTCGCTGCCGACCGGCTCGTTCAAGGCCCGCGGCGCGGCCGTGGGCACCAGCCGCGCGGTCGAGCTCGGGGTGCGGACGCTGGCGCTGCCTACGGCGGGCAACGCCGGCGCCGCCTGGGCCGCCTACGGCGCCCGCGCCGGCCTCGAGGTGATCGTGGTCATGCCCGAGACCACCCCGAGCGTGATCCAGCGCGAGACCGCCGCCTGCGGCGCGACCGTGTACCTGGTGCCCGGCTCGATCGCGGACGCCGGCGCGGTGGTCAGGGACGGCTGCGAGCGGTACGGCTGGTACGACGCCTCGACGCTCAAGGAGCCCTACCGGATCGAGGGCAAGAAGACCATGGGCTTCGAGCTGGCCGACCAGCTCGGCTGGCGGCTGCCCGAGGTGATCGTCTACCCCACCGGCGGCGGGGTCGGGCTGATCGGCATGTGGAAGGCGTTCCAGGAGCTGCGGGCGATCGGCTGGCTGCCGGAGGACGGTTCCCGGCCGCGGTTCGTCGCGGCCCAGTCCGCCGGCTGCGCCCCGGTGGTGCGGGCGTTCAGCGAAGGCGCCGAGCGGACGGTCCCCTGGACCGACCCGGCCACCTTCGCCGCCGGTCTGCGAGTCCCCAAGCCGCTCGGCGACTTCCTGATCCTCGGGGCCCTCCGGGAGAGCGGCGGGACCGCGGTGGCGGTCCCCGACGAGACCATCGCGGCCACCATGGAGCTGGCCGGCGCGGCCGAGGGCATGGTGATCTGCCCGGAGGGCGCCGCCGGGCTGGCGGCGGCCGTGGAGCTGCGGCGCGACGGCTGGATCGGCGAGGACGAGACGGTGGTGGTCTTCAACACCGGGAGCGGCCTGCTCTATGAGGACTCGCTGCCTGGCCGGGCGCCCTCGGCGCTGGCGGCCGGCGAGCGGATCGAGGCGCTCAGCTCGGCGCGCGGGTCCGGCGGCGGCGCCTGATCCGAAGGAACAGCGGCCGCAGCGGGATCACGATCCAGAACAGCTCGGCCCAGGTCGGCGAGGCGAACGCGATCGGGATCGAGAGCGCGAAGACCGCGACCACCGTGACCAGGCGGTAGAGCCGGTAGGAGCGTTCTTCCCTGGTCACCGCCTCGTCGACCAGGCCGGCGCGGTCGGCGTGCACCCACATCGCCAGCTCGCTGGCGGCCGCCAGCGCCATCACGGTCGCGTAAGACACCACCGTCAGGCCAGAGACCGCATCCCGGTTCATCAGCTCGGTGACCACCGGCACCAGCGAGATGGCCGCGAGGAAGCAGAGGTTGAGCGTCAGCAGGGCGCGGTCCACGCGCGCGACCCGGTCGATGATCGCGTGGTGCCCCAGCCAGAACAGACCGACCACGGCGAAGCTCAGCAGGTAGGTGAGCACGTCGGGGATCAGCCCGGCGATCGCGTGGCCGACGCCGGCGGACGACACCCCGGTCGGGACCTCGATCGACAGCACGCTCAGGGTGATCGCGATCGCCATCACCCCGTCGGAGAACGCCTGGAGGCGCACACGCGAGGTGAACCGCGCCCAATCGCCCGGCTCCGGCCCCGGTTCGGGTTCCCGCTCCCGCCCGTCTGGTGTGCCCATCCGGCCTCCTCTGATACGGTCGCGCCGCGAACCGTATGCCACCCGCGGCCTGGGCGCGGCGACTTCGGCCGGTGCGCGAGGCGTGGCGGGCGGCGAGGAGGCGAGATGGCGACCAGCGCCGCCGCGGGCACCCGGACCGCCGGACCGCGCTCGCTCGACCCGCTGATCCGGCCGGAGAGCATCGCGGTGGTCGGCGCCTCCAGCTCGCCGAGCAAGGCCGGCCACCAGCTCATGCGCGCGCTGGACGGCTTTCCCGGGCGCCTCTACCCCGTCAACCCATCCGCCGGCGAGATCCTCGGCCATACCGCCTATCCCTCGATCGGCGCGGTGCCGGAGCGGGTCGACCTCGCGGTCCTGGTGGTGCCGGCGCCGGCGGTGCCGGAGGTGGTCGCCGAGTGCGCCGGCGCGGGCGTGAGGGCCGCGATCGTCTGCGCCGGCGGGTTCGCCGAGGCCGGCGAGGCCGGCGCCGAACTGGAGGCGCTCGCCGCGCGGGCGGCGGCGGAGGCCGGCATGCGGCTGCTCGGGCCCAACACCTCCGGCCTGGTCAATCCCGTGGACGGCGTGTTCGCGACCTTCCTGTCCACGGCCCGCTCGATCCTGCCCGGCCGGGTGGCGATCGTCGCGCAGAGCGGCGGGGTCAACCTGGCCGTGGCGCTGGCGGCCGCCTCGGACGGCCTCGGGGTCCGGCTCGCGGTCGGGCTCGGCAACGCGATCGACGTCGGCCACGCCGAGCTGCTCGACTACCTCGCCGCCGACCCCGGGACCTCGGCGATCGCGCTGCACCTGGAGGGCGCCCGGGACGGCAGGGCGCTGGTCGACGTGGTCGCCCGCGCCGCCGCCAGCAAGCCGGTGATCGCGCTGGTGCTGGGCGAGGCCGACGTCAGCGACTTCGCCCGTTCGCACACCGGGGCGCTGGCGACCGGCTGGGCGCTCACCAGGGCGGCCCTGCGCCAGGCGGGCGCGGTGGTGGTCGACGACACCACCGAGCTGCTCGACGCCGCCCGCGCGCTCAGCCTGGTCCGGCTGCCGCCGTCCGCGTCGCCCGGGATCGGCGTGGTCACCGCGCAGGCCGGCCCGGGCCTGCTGGTCACCGACCGCCTGCGTGCCGGCGGCGTGCGCGTGCCCGAGCTGGCGCCCGAGACCCGGCGCCGGCTGGGCGAGCTGCTGCCGCCGATGACCTACCAGCGCAACCCTGTCGACACCGCCCGGCCGGACGGCGGTTTCGCCGAGGTGGTCGCGGCGGTCCAGCGCGACCCCGGCATCGACGCCGCGCTGGTCTACGCGCTCTACGAGCCGGGCGCGCTCGACCCCGCCGAGGTGCTGCGCCCGGCGCAGGCCAACCGGTCCACGCCGCTGCTGCTGGTCACCGGCGGCCCGAGGGCGGACGTCGACCGGG
>JBEDUQ010000224.1:0-8839 GCA_040414855.1 Actinomycetota bacterium | reverse complement strand
CACGCGACCGACAACCTGGTCGCCGACCCGGTCCTGCGCGAGGCGCTGGGCCAGGTCCCCGGCGGCGACTACGTGGACTACTACGCGCAGACCAAGCGCGACGAGTTCACCGAGTACCACCGGGTCGTGAGCGACTGGGAGGTCGACCGCTACCTGACCCTGTTCTGAGCGGCTCTGAGCGGCTCTTAGTGGCTCTGAGCGGTGCGCCGCAGGCCCGCCACCTTGGCGGGCCCGTGCACGGCGCACCAGCGGCGCTCCAGCGGGCTTCGTCAGTGCACGATCAGCACGTCGCAGTGGGCGTGGTGGGCGACCGCGTCGCTGACGCTCTGGCCGAACAGGCGCTGGAGGATGCCGAGCTCGCGGGTGCCGACCACGATCATGTCGGCGTTTTGCTGCTGGGCCAGGTGCAGGATGGTGTCGGCGGGCTCGCCCACCGCCGGCACGAACTCGGCCCGCACGGCGTGGCCGGCGAGCGTCTCCCGCGCGCCGGCGAGCTGCTCCTGGTGCACGGACGGGCTGTCGCCGATGCTGTCGGTCGGGCCGCCCGAACGGCCGGCTCCGATGTTCAGCGGCGCGACGCTGGTGATGATCAGCCTCGCACCGAACGCGGTCGCCAGCTCCGCGGCCCGGTCGAGCGCTCGCGTCGCCGGCTCGGTCTCGTCGTAGCCCACGACGATCGTCTGCATGGCAGGCTCCTCACTTCGCGAGGACGAGGTACACGCGTACCTTTGCCCGCCTTCTTACCCTGTATGGCTCCTGAGACCACATGAAATCCCCGACCAGCCTGCCACGCGGCGGGTCGGCGGCCATCACGATCACGTCGCAGCCGAGCCGATCGGCCTCGCCGACGATGCGCTTGGTCGCCTTTCGCGTGCCGAGCACGTGCCCATCGGCCTCGACACCGCGCTTGCGGAGCGCCTTCACCGCCGTCGTCACCAGCTTGCGCTGCTCGTCCCACTCCCGCCTGGTGGGCAGCAGCCCCGGGTTCGGGAAGCCGAGGCTGGTCCCCCACACCCGGGCGACCGAGAACACGTGCACGGGCACGCCGAAGCGCGCCGCGTAGTCGACGGCGCGCTTCGGGAACTCCCGGCCCTCGGAGGCGAGCAGCACGCGGCGCGCGCCGGCCGAGGCCGGGTCGGGAAGCTCGGGGGCGCCGGACTGGCCGGCGCCCCCGACGGCATCCCTCACGGCGTCGCGGTGGCCGGCGCCTCACCAGGCTCCGCGCCAGGCTCGACGCCGGGTTCGACCCCGTGGCGTTTGTCCTCCACCACCGTCCGGTACCAGTACAGCGGCAGGTACGAGAGCAGCACCAGCCAGCCGAGGAAGAAGTAGATCCGGGTGTTGGCCCCGCCCAGCGCGGCGTTCGGGAGGCCGGTGTAGAGGATCCCGCCGAACAGCCAGATGGTGAAGTAGAGCACAGCGAGGCCCAGCGCCACCCACTTCATGAACTCCGGCAGCCGGAAGGGCCTTCTGGCCTCCGGCCGGTATTTCCGCAGCAGGAAGTAGCCGACCAGCACCGGGATGAACGAGATCGTGTAGCCCACGTTGGAGAACGAGTAGATCTCGACCGCGCCGCCGGTGAACACCAGTGCCATCGAGCAGATGGTGTTGAACAGCATCGAGCGGTCGGGCACGCCGTGGGTGTTGGTGTGCTGGAAGAACCGCGGGAACTGGCCGTCGACCGACATCTGGTGGAGCGAGCGGGCGCAGCCCATGATCGCGTTCAGCGCCGACAGCACCAGGGCGATGATCAGCATGATCGCGATCAGCCAGTTCAGCACCTCACCGCCCGAGCCGAAGATCTTGCCCGCGAAGTTCACGAACATCGACTTGGGGTCGACCAGCGACGGGTCGGAGAGGGCCTTGGCGCCGAGCACGATGATGAAGGCGATCGGCACCAGCGTGTAGATGAACAGGCCGTAGCCGCCCTCGAGGTTGAGGGCGATCTTGCCGTCGCGCTCGGGGTTGCGGCACTCGCCGATATAGCAGGCCGCGGCCTCCATGGCGATCACGTTCCAGGTGAGCAGGAACGCGAAGGCGAGGTAGATCGCGAGCGCCGAATGGCCGAACGCCGGCGCGAACAGGCCGCTGCCGTCCAGGTGCTTGAAGCCGGCCAGCTCGTGCCAGTTGACCACCGAGGGCCGCGCCACCCAGGCGATCGCCAGGAAGGTCATCGGCAGCATCGACAGCACCGCGAGGGTGGTGGCGAACACGGTTCCGAAGCGAATGCCCAGATAGGCGGGAATGAACAGCAGCGCGATCCCGACCAGCGAGATCGCCAGCGTCCACCAGGCGATCGGCGTATGGATCGGCGTTATCCCCTTGGTCGACAGATGGAATCGGTCGGCGAGGTAGAAGGACGCCAGGATCATGTTGAGCGGCGCCACTGGGAACCAGCCGAGCCAGTACGCCCAGGCGGTGAACCCGTTGACGTGCTTGGCAAAGGTGGGCCAGCGGTCCTTGAAGGCGGGATAGGCATACGAGGGCGCGCCGCCGGTGCGCTCCGGCATCATCGCCGACAGCTCGGCCAGCAGCAGGCACAGGATCCAGCCGGTGATGGTGATGAACACGGTCACCGGCACGCCGGCGGCGCCGAGCGAGGTGACCATGACCGGAGCGATTCCGGTGACCAGGATGGTGCCGGCGAGGCCGATCACGAAAGCGCCGCGCCAGTCCGTCTCCTGCCGCAACCCGCCGCCCGCATAGCTCAGTTCATCGGGGGGAGATGCCACGCCTCAGCTCCTCTCGTCCGAAGCGAACTCGTCGAGGCGCCGCAGGACCGGTCGCGGCCGTGGAGCAGCGCCTATGCCGAACGGGTCGTCCCTCGATCTATGGCCGCACCCCCTTCTCTCGAACGAGGGCCCAATGGAGCAGCATCACAAGATCACGAGTCGGACGGAGCTTGGCTCACTGGACGTTTCCGCGCAAGTGTCAATGTCCACTCTGGGGATACAAATTCGTGCGGAAGCCCGGGTTCCGCTTCCCATGCGACCGGGGTTGTGCGTTCATGGCAGTGGACGAGGGGAGGGCGCGATGGAGGACCTCGCGCGGTTCCTGGCGGAGCACCGTCCGTTCGACGGCCTGCCGCCTGAGGCGCTCGCCCGCGTGGTCGACGCGGTGGTCGTCCGCCACTACCCGCCCGGGACCACGATCCTGCGCCAGGGCACCGAGGTCGACCGCCTGCACATGGTCTCCCGCGGCCGGGTCGAGCTGCGCGCCGGCGCCGGCGACCTGATCGAGTCGATCGGCCCGGGCGAGGTCTTCGGCCAGCTCTCCCTGCTGGTCGACACGCCGATGCTGTGGCAGGCGATCGCCAGCGAGGAGACCGAGTGCGTCCTGCTCCCGCGCGACGAGGTCGAGCGGCTGCGGCGCGTGCCCGGCTTCGAGGCCACGCTGGTGCAGCGCGCCGGCGAGCGGATCCGCCGCACGCTCGCGTTCCGGCGCGCGGCCACGCCCGCCAACCCGTTCGGCGGCCACGCCCGCGAGCTGATCGCCCGAACGCTGGTGACCTGCGAGCCGGACGAGACCGTCCGCGCCGTCGCCGAGCGGATGCGCGCCGAGCAGGTGTCGTCGGTGGTGGTGACCGGCGAGCCGCTCGGCTTCCTCACCGACCGCGACCTGCGCGACCGGGTGGTGGCGCCGGGGATCGACCTGGACACCCCGGTCGGCGCGGTGATGACTACGCCGCTGATCACCGCCCAGGCCGACTCGACCGTGGCCGAGCTGCTGCTGATGATGGTCGACCGGGGCATCCACCATCTGCCGGTGACGGAGGCGGGGCGGCTGGTCGGGATCGTCACCGACACCGACCTGCTGCGCCACGAGTCGAGTCACCCGCTGTTCCTGCGGCGCCGGCTGGAGCGGGCGGGCGGTCACGACGACCTGGCCGCCTACGCCGCCGAGGTGCGCGCGTCGCTGGGCCGGCTGGTCGACGCCGAGACGTCCGTGGACGACATCGGCCGGCTGGTCGGCAGCGCCCACGACGCCCTGGTCGCGCGCATCCTGCGCGACGCCGAGTCGCGCCTCGGTCCGCCGCCGGCGCCGTACGCATTCCTGGTGCTCGGCAGCCACGCCCGGTTGGAGGCCACCCTCCACACCGACCAGGACCACGCGCTCGTGCTCGCCGACGACCCCGGCCCCGACGCCCAGGCGTGGGCGGCCTCGCTCGCCGACGAGGTCGTCAACGCGCTCGAACGCTGTGGCTTCCCCCGCTGCCCGGGCGGGATCATGGCCAGCAACCCGCACTGGCGGGTGCCGGTCGCCACCTGGGCCGGGTACTTCCGGGGCTGGATGGAGGACCCGGACGAGGAGGGGCTCGCCGACACGACGATCTTCTTCGACTTCCGCCAGCTCGGCGGGACCCTGGACGCCGAGGCGGCCCTGCGGCCGGTGGTGCGCGAGGCCGCCGGACATCCCGCGTTCCTCGCGCGGCTGGCCTTCACGGCGCTGCGCAGGGAGTCGCCGCTGGACATGTTCGGGCACCTCCGCGGGCTGCGTCAGGACCGGCGGCGGGTGCTCGACCTCAAGCTCCGCGGCATCGCCGGGATCGTCGACATGGCCCGCGTGTTCGCGCTGGAGGAGGGCGACCCCGAGACCAACACCCTGGTGCGCCTACGGCTCGCCGCCGACCGCGGCGTCCCGGTCGCCCACGATCTGATCGAGGCGTTCGAGTACCTCCAGCTGGTCCGCCTCCGCCACCAGGTCCGCCAGTTCCGCGCCGGCACCCAGCCCGACAACCTTGTGCCGCTGTCGGACCTGACCCAGCTCGAACGCCGCTGGCTCAGAGACCTCTTCCGCCTGCTCGACATCGCCGGCCAGAGCGTCCGCCTCCACCTCCAGACCACCCTCCAGGCGTGAGCTAGGGCCCCGCCTCAGCTCGCCCCCGGGCCGCGCTCGCGGCCGCTGAGCGCTCTGCGTGTCGGCTATGGCGCGGACCGCGGGTCCAGACGTATCAGCGTCCCGGTGTCGGTCGCGACCCACGGTTGCCGGACCGGTCGCGAGCGCGACGACGTCGCTGCCGTAACTTCCCGGAAGGGCCGCGACGTGGGAGAGGTTGCCGGGACGAAGGGCGTGGCCGCCCGACCACACGGTCCCATCGGCGGTCTGGCCCAGGTCCCGCCAACGCGCCTCCAGGGGCCCGCCGTCCAGCCGCTGACTCACGGGATCGATCCGCACGACACGGCCGTGATTTGGATCGGCGACCCAGACCGTGTCCACGCCGACCAGCACGCTGCCCCACTGCTCACCAAGGCCACCCGGGACGCGGATGGTCGCGGCCACCCGATTGGTCGCGGGGTCGATATGCCAGACGGAGCCGAAGGCTCCGCGCACCCACACACCGCTGATCCCGGCTCCGACCGCGTCAGGCCGCCCCGAGAGGCTGATCGTCGCCACGACGCGGTTGTTCGCCGGGTCGATACGACTCAACCTGCCATCAGCGCCGCGCGTCTCCCCACCGCAGCACACCACCCAGACCCCATCGGCTCCGACCGCGGGCGGCGCCTCGGTCATCACCGGGATGCGCGCGACCACCCTCGAGCTCGCGGGGTCGATGCGCAGGACGCCAGTCCCGTGCACCGAGGCCCAGACCGCGCCCGATCCGGCCGCCAGCCCTACGACCGGTTGATCCTTGCGCTGTCGATAGCCGCTGACCGTCGCGGTCTGCCGCATGGTGGCCTGGTCGACCCGGGAGATGCTGCCGCCATGCGCGACCCACACCGCTCCGGGTGTGGCCGCGAGCGCCTCGATCGGCTCCTGGAATGCCAGATGGGGAACGTCTGGGGCCCGTGTCGTCGGAGGGGAGAACGTGTCGTCGGCGGTCGGGGGAGGCTGAGCGCTCGACGGCGCGAGTTGAGACCAGTAGAACCATCCAACCGCCAGCAGCAAACCGACCGCAAGCAGCCCGACAATGAGCAGGCCACGGACGCCTCGAGGCGGTCTCAGCAAGTCAGCAGGTCTCCGGTGGGTGCACGCGGAATCAATTGGTGAGGCCCTTCGAAACCATTATGAGCCCGGTCGATTTCCCCTGGCGGTCGGTGCATTCCCGACCGGGGGCCATTCACGATCTGTGGGTGGAGACTAGCCGTCCCAGTCGATCCCGTTCTGGCGCAGCCAACGCCGCCAGGCGTCTTCGTCGACGGCGTCCGAGCCCTCGGTCGCGGCGGGCGAGAGGTGAAGGTCGCGGAGGACGACATCACCGTTGCGACCGAAATGCGTGGCGCTCTCGTCACCTGGATGGAGGACGACCCGCTCGAACCTGGGCGGCCACCGGACGATGAAATGGCGCTCACACTCCTGGCAGAGCCACTCCTCCGCACCAGAGGGGTCGATGCCCTTGCGGACCATCTCGTGCCGCTGAGGAGCGCCGCTCATCGGGCTTCCTTTCTCAGGCGCTTCCGCTCTCAGGCGCTTCCGCCGACCTCGACGAGGTGTCGGGCCGAGCCTCGCCGGCGCATGCATCCCACGCCCCGGGTCTGTACCCCAAAATCGTATTCGGCTACTCGGCCGCGCGGCAGTGGCAGTTGCGGTATCGGCGGGAGGTCCTCGCGGGCGGGGCCAGTCCTTCGGGCCGGAATCCGGCTGTGCTGCTCACCAGCGGCTCCAACGCTGCGTCCGCTCTGGGTTGCGGGCCAAGCGGTGGGAGACCAGCACCCCGGTCGGGTCGATGCAGGCGCCGGCGTCGGCCAGCGCCTGCATCAGGGCCATGATCCTGGACGGCCTGGTCTCACGGCCGCGGCCGATGTGGTCGGTGTGGTCGGTGCGGTCGGTGACGTCGCGGTCGTGGATGGCCGGAGCGCGGGCCGGGGACTCGGCGATGACGGAACTCATCGTGTCCTTCTTTCTGTGCGTCGCTGGGTGCACCAGCGATCGTGCGTCCCGACCGCTCCGGCAGCGCTACGCAAGCGTCACGGCACCAGATGTCTAGGCTTCGGCGGGAACGAGTCGGTCGGAGTCGCTGGGAAGGGCGCCGAGTTGTTGCATGAGGCCCAGGTCGTCGCGGACCGCCCAGGATTCGACGCCCTTGCCGCCCCGGAAGCGGATGATGTGGACTTGGCGGAACGAGAAGCGCCGGTTGGTCGGCGCCAGACCCATGAACGGCCCGGTGTGCCGTCCGCTGAAGGTGCTGTGGACCATGACGGTGTCGCCTTCGGCGATGAGCTGGTGGATCTCGTGGCGGCGGTCGGAGAAGGCGCCCGCGAGCCAGAGCATGGTCTGCTTCACGCCTTCGAATCCCCGCGGCGCGCCGGGAGGGACCTCGTGGTTGACGATGTCGGCGTCCACGACCTCCGCGAGCGCGGCGACGTCAGCGGTGGGAAAGATCTCCTCCAAGGTCCGCCGTGCGGCAGCCTTGATGCCCTCGATGTCCTCTGCCACGACCCGCTCCTTCCTCGCCGTGTCCAGGCACGGCAGCTCTCCCGCCGTGTTCAGGCACGGCAGCTCCTCCGCTGTGTCTGGCACGGCGCCTCCCCCGCTCTGCTAGAATTCGTGAGAACGAGGCTGATTTGATGTCATGAGGATGCTATCGAATGACTGAGGATGTCAAGCCCCGGTCCCGTCGCCGCTACGACGCGACCCGCCGCCAGGCCCAGGCGGCCCAGACCCGCCAGGACATCCTCGGCGCTGCCCAGCGGCTGTTCCTGGAACGCGGCTACACCGGCGCCACCCTCGCCGCCATCGCCCAAGCCGCCGGTGTGGTCGTGGAGACCATCTACCGGGCCTACGGCAGCAAGGCCGAGCTGTTCAAGGCCGTGGTCCGCGCGGCGGTGGCCGGCGGCGCCGACCGCGCCGCGGTCCCCGTCGAGCAGCGCCCCGCCATCCAGGCCCTGATCGCCGAGACCGACCCCCACCGCCAGCTCGAGCTGTATGCCGCGACCCAGCCCGGCATCCACGCGCGCGCCGGACCACTGCTGCGCGTGCTGGTCGGCGCGTCCGCCAACGACCCGGAGCTGGCGGAGCTGTGGTCCCAGATCGAGAGTGAGCGTCTCAACGGCCTGGGTGGCTTCGCCCAGCTGTTGGCCGACCGGGGTGTGCTGCGGCCTGAGCTGTCGGTCGAGGAGGCCCGCGACCTGCTCTGGACGCTCAGCGCCATGGCCGTCCACGACCTCCTCGTGCTGCAACGAGGGTGGTCGCCCGAGCGCTACCGCGACTGGCTCGCCGCCAGCCTGCAGCGGACGCTGCTGCCAGACCGCAAACCGCGAAAGCGGCCACCAGGGCCACGCTCACCATAGGGGCAGGCCGCGGTGGCGCGGGAAGGACCAGCGAGGTTCCTCACCCCTGAAGGGTCGGGCTGAGGACCGGATCGCTGGTGGGTTGCGATGAACCGCCCATCGGCTCAGAAGAGGTCAGGCTGATCGCCGCGGCGCCGTCGAGTCCCTGGACCTCGAGCTGGGCGTCCGGCGTTGTGATGACCTCCATGATGGCGCGGTCATGCGCCTGGAGGTCGGCGATGTGGCCCTGATGACGGACCGTGATGGCTGCCAGGCCAGCGATGACCGCGACGACCGCGACGACCGCGGCGGCGGCCAGTCGCAGCCGGTTGGTGCGGGTTGGTTGTCGGGGCTGGACGACCAGAGCAGGCGGTACGGGCGTCATGGTGTCTCCTCCCAGGCGTACGGGTCTCTGGTAGGAGTTCGGCGCCGGCCAGGTGACGGATTGCCACATCGCCGAGACCCGGGTCAGCCGTGTGGGGGCCAACGGGGCTCACTGTGACGAGGCCCTGGCGTCAGACCAGCAGAAACGGGTTGCTCTGAGCAAAGGAGATGACCTGGTAATTCTCGCTGACGAGCCTGACGTTGTAATGGAACGCGCCCGTCAACCCAGGAGGGATGACGATCCTGTA
>JBEDUQ010000223.1:0-14775 GCA_040414855.1 Actinomycetota bacterium | reverse complement strand
TGGCCGCGTCGCCGACCGCGTCCGCCTCGACGGGGACCTGGTCGAAGGTCTCGGAGTCCATGAAGTGGAAGCCGGTCTCGTCGCGGTAGAGATACTGCATCGCCCGCTTCTCGAGGATGGCGACCTCGACGGCCTCGTCTGCCCGGAAGGTCTTGTCCAGCACCCGGCCGGTGCGCACGTTCTTCAGCTTGGTGCGCACGAAGGCGCCGCCCTTGCCCGGCTTGACGTGCTGGAACTCGACGACGTTCATCAGGTCGCCGCCGATGTTCAGCGTCATGCCGTTCTTCAGGTCGTTGGTGGTGGGCATTGATGCTCTCCTTCAGTCGGCGGGGCGAGCCTCGCCCCACCGCCACTCGTCGTCTACAGCTCGAGAAGCTCCTTGGTCGCGGTGGTCAACACCTCATGGCCATCGGGCCGGACCACCGCCAGATCTTCGATCCGAACACCACCGAAGCCGGGAAGGTAAACACCAGGCTCCACGGTTACGGGCGTCCCTGTCGAGATCCTACCATTGGACCCCACCCGGACCCTTGGCGCCTCGTGGACCTCCAGCCCGACGCCGTGGCCGGTGGGATGGCTGAAGGCGTCGCCGAGCCCGGCCCGGCCGATCACCTCGCGGCAGGCGCGGTCGATCGCGCCGCCGCTGACCCCGGGGCGCAGGGCGGCGAGGCCGGCGGCCTGAGCCTCGCGGACCAGGTCGTAGACCTCGCGCTGGCGCTCGGAGGCGGGGCCGAGCACGACCGTCCGGGTCATGTCGGAGCAGTAGCCGTCGACCCTCGCGCCGAAGTCGAGCTTGATCAGGTCGCCGCGGCGCAGCTCCCGGTCACCCGGGTGGTGGTGCGGCTCGGCCGACTGCTCGCCGAAGGCCACGATCGAGTCGAAGGCGACCGCCTCGGCGCCGCGCCGGCGCATACACAGCTCCAGGTCGATCGCGACCTCGCGCTCGGTCACCCCCGGGCGGAGGGAGCCGAGCAGCTCGTCGAGGGTCTCGCTGCCGAGCCGGGCGGCCTCGGCCATGCTGGCGATCTCGGTGTCGTCCTTGACCTCGCGCAGCGCCTCGACCAGGGGCGGAGCGGGAACCACCGGGCGGCCCCGCAGCCCGACGCGCAGACGCTGACCGTCACCCCAGCTCAGGCCGTCCGGCTCGAAGCCGAGCCCCTCGTCGAGCGGGCCGAGGACGGTGGCGACGGCGCCGATGAGGTCGCCGGGCGCCATCACCAGCTCGGCCTCTTCGACCTGGGCGGCGGCGTGCTGCTCGTAGCGGCGGTCCGTGAAGAAGATCGTCCGGTCGTGGAGCAGCAGGAGGGCACCGTAGCTGCCGTCGAAGCCGGTCAGGTAACGCACGTTCGGCGGCTTGGTGACCAGCAGGCCGGTGAGGTCCGCCTCGGCCAGGTGGGCACGCAGTGCCAGCCGCCGGGCGGCCCGGCGATCCGGGTCGTCCACCCCCATTTCCAACGCCACCTCTCGACTCGGTTCCGCGCAGCTATCTTGCCCGGTCGAGCCGCGCCCGGAAAGCAGAAGCGGCAAAGATGTGGACAACTTGCCCGGACCTCAGGGCCCTACCGGCTCCCCGACCTCACCCGTGCGCGTCGGCGTGGAGGAGCTCGGCGGCGGCGCGGAGGGCGAGGTCGTAGCTGAGGGGACCGAAGCCGGCGATCACGCCGGCGCTGACCGGGGCGATCACCAGGCGGTGGCGCCAGCGCTCGCGGGCGTGGACGTTGGACAGGTGGACCTCGACCACCGGGACCCCGGCGACCTCGACCGCGTCGCGGACCGCGTAGGACACGTGGGCGAACGCACCGGGGTTGAGCACGACCGCGGCGGCGCCCAGCTCACGCGCGCCGAGGATCGCCTCGACCACCTCGCCCTCGTGGTCGGACTGGCGGCCCTCGACCGCCAGCCCGAGCTCGGCGGCGAGCTTGGCCAGCCGCGACATGATCGCGTCCAGATCGAGGGTGCCGTAGACGCCGGGGTCGCGGCGGCCGAGCGCTCCCAGATTGGGCCCGTTCAGGACCAGCACCAGCGGCCCGGACCCGCTCCGCTTCCAGCTCAGGCTCACCGCTGGACCTCCTCGCGGCCGACCTTCGGCTCGACGGCCAGCGAGCGGATCGCCTCGGCGAGGAGCGCTCGCTCCGGGGCCGGGACCAGCTCGGCGTCGCCCTCGGCTCGCAGCAGGATCAGCCGCAGGCCGCCGGTGGCGCCGCCGTGCTTCTTGTCGGTGCCCATCGCGGCGAGCACGGCGTCGGGGTCCAGCTCCACGCCCCCGGCCGGCAGCCCGACCGCCCGCAGCACCCGCACGTGCCCGTCCACCAGGCCGGGAGCGGCGAGCCCGAGCATCTCGGACACCCGGGCGGCGAACACCATCCCGAGGGCGACCGCCTCGCCGTGCCGCAGCCCCTGGTAGCCCGACAGGCGCTCCAGCGCGTGCCCGAGGGTGTGCCCGTAGTTGAGGATCGCCCGGCGGCCGGCCTCGCGCTCGTCGGCGCCGACCACCTCCGCCTTGATGCGGATGGCGGCCTCGACCAGCGGCGCCAGCGCGCCGAGGTCGCCGGCGACCGCCGCCGGCCCATGGGCGAGGCAGCGAGCGGCCAGGGCGGGATCGGCGATCAGGCCGGCCTTGATCACCTCGGCCATACCGGACCGCAGCTCGGCCGCTGGCAGGGTCGCGAGCGTGTCGAGGTCGGCGATCACCGCGCTGGGCTGCTGGAAGGCGCCGACCAGGTTCTTCCCGGCCTCGAGGTCGACGGCGGTCTTGCCTCCGATGGCCGCGTCGACCATCCCGAGCAGCGTGGTCGGGACGCTGACCAGCGGCACGCCGCGCAGCCAGGTGGCGGCCGCGAAGCCGGCGACGTCGGTGGTCGCTCCCCCGCCGACCGCGACCACCGGGTCCGCGCGGTGCGCCGGGATCGCCGCCAGCCGCTGGTAGATGGACTCGACGACCTCCAGCCGCTTGGCGAGCTCGCCTTCGGGCACCTCGATGGTGTGGACCGCGAGGTCGCGGCGGCCGAGGGCATGGGCGGCGCGCTCGGCGATTCCGGACAGCACGCCAGGACGAACGACCGCGGCGACCTTGGCGCCGGGAAGCGGTGGCAGCAGGGTGTCGAGGCGGGCCAGGAGCCCGCGCCCGACGTTGACCTCGTAGGCGCCGCTCGCCGCGCGGACCGGGATGGTCGTGACGGCCGCAGCCCGGGTCACCGCAGGGCCAGCTCCCCGACGCGCCGGTGGTACCAGTCGAGGACCTCGGCGGCGGCCTGCTCGCAGGTGAGCCGGTCGGTGTCGATGGCGACGTCGCCGGCGGTCTCGTAGATCGGGCCGCGCGCGACCAGCAGGTCGCGGATCCTGCCGACCCGGTCGGAGGTGTTGGCGAGCAGCGGGCGGTCGGTGGCGCCGCTCAGCCGCCCGGCCAGCGTCTCGGGAGTCGCCCGCAGGTACACCAGGAAGCCCGCCTGCTTGAGCGCGGTGCGGTTCTCGGCCGAGAGGACCGCGCCGCCGCCGACGGCGACGACCCGGCCGGGCGTGGCGATCGCGAAGTCGATCGCACCGATCTCCCGCCTCCGGAAGCCGTCCTCGCCCTCACGCAGGAAGATCTCGGCGATGTCGGCTCGGGCCGCGCGCTCGACCAGCGCGTCGGTGTCCACGAACTCGCGACCGAGCGAGCGGGCCACCAGCCGGCCGACGGTCGTCTTGCCGCTTCCCATGAAGCCGATCATCACGATCGTTGGCAGTACCGGGCGCAAGCTCGTGATCCTCCCTCCTGTCGGGACCCCGGCCCGCAGCCTAGCAGGTACACGGCCTACGCTTCTTCTCGCGGGCCGCCCTCCAGGCTGGCGAGGTAGCCGTCGAGGTTGCGGCGCACCTCGGTCAGTGAGTCTCCGCCGGTCTTGCGCAGCAGCGCGTCGGCGAGCTCGAGCGCGACCACGGCCTCGCCGACCACGGCGGCGGCCGGCACGGCGGTCACGTCGGACCGCTGCACGTTGGCCGGCGCCTTCTGCCCGCTCTCCATATCGACCGTGTCGAGCGCCTTCACCAGTGTGGACAGCGGCTTCATCGCGGCGCGGACCCGCAGCGTCTCGCCGGTGGACATGCCGCCCTCGATGCCGCCGCTGCGGTCGGTCCTGCGGCGGGGGCGCATCCCCGAGCCGGGAAGGATCGCGTCGTGCGCGCGGGAGCCCGGCTTGGCGGCGCTGGCGAAGCCCTCGCCGACCTCGACGCCCTTGATCGCCTGGATGCTCATCAGCGCGGCCGCGAGCCTGGCGTCCAGCTTGCGGTCCCAGTGCACGTAGGAGCCGAGACCGGGCGGAAGGCCGTGCGCGACCACCTCGAAGACGCCGCCGAGGGTGTCGCCGGCGGCCTTGGCGGCGTCGACCGCCGCGACCATGCGGCCCTCGGCCTCGCCGTCGAGGCAGCGGACCGGCGAGGCGTCGATCTCGTCGAGGTCGGTGGCGGTCGGGACCGCCCGCGAGCGGGTCTGTGCCGAGCCGAGCCTGACCACGTGGCTGACCACGGTGATGCCCAGCTCCTCCAGCAGCTTCTTGGCCGCGGTGGCCGCCGCCACCCGCGCGGCGGTCTCGCGGGCGCTGGCGCGCTCCAGCACCGGGCGGGTCTCGCTGAAGCCGTACTTCTGCATGCCGGTGAGGTCGGCGTGGCCGGGCCGTGGGCGGGTCAGCGGGGCGCCGCGGCCGGTGGTCGCCGAGGTCGAGTCCTCGAGCGGGTCGGCCGACATGACCTCGGTCCACTTCGGCCACTCGGTGTTGGCGACCATGATCGCCAGGGGCGAGCCGAGGGTGCGGCCGTGGCGGAGGCCGCCCAGCACCTCGACTCGGTCCTGCTCGAAGCGCATGCGCTTGCCGCGGCCGTAGCCGAGCCGGCGCCTCGCCAGCTCGGAGGCGATGTCCTTGCTGGTCAGCGGCACGTCGGCGGGCAGGCCCTCGAGCACGGCGACGAGGGCCTGACCGTGCGACTCGCCGGCGGTCAGATATCTGAGCATGGGCGCGCAAGGTCGGGGTCCTGGGACCGCCCAAGCCTACCTGAGCCACCCCCAATCCGCCGGTCGCCGGACAGAGCGGAGGACCTCAGCTGGGGGGTGGGGTGGCGGCGAGAATGGCGAGGAGGGTGCCGGCGGCCAGCCAGGGGCCGAAGGGGATGTGGGCCTTGCGGCCCATCCGCAGGACCAGCACGGCGACGAGGGCGGCGACGCCGCCGATGAGGAAGGCGGCGGCGAAGCCGGCGAGCAGGGCGTCCCAGCCGAGCCAGCCGAGCGCCAGACCGAGCACGAGCGCGAACTTGACGTCGCCGCGGCCCATCCCGCCGGGCGAGATGAACACCAGGACGAGCAGGCCGGCTGAACCGGCCAGGGCGGCCTCGAGCCCCCGCAGCATGCGGCCGAGGTCGTGCTCGACCAGGCTGGCGACCAGCAGCAGCACGGCGACCAGCGCGAACGCGGGAAAGGTGAGCCGGTCGGGCAGCAGCCTGGTGTCGAAATCGATCACGGCCAGGGTGACGCAGGCGAACCCGAGCACCAGATAGGCCGGCAGCGCGGCCGGATGGGCCGGCCACACGCGTAGCGCCAGCAGCGCCCACACAGCCGCCATCACGACCTCGAGCAGTGGCGGCCGGCGCACGACCGGCCACAGCGGCCGGGGACCTGGGGTCTCACCCGCCGCGGGCACCTCAGCGCCCCCACCCCCGGTGGCCACCGCCGTGGCGAGCGGCGCGGACCGCTGATGGTGCTCATGGTGGCGAATCACCAGGAAGCGGGCGGGACCGCCGGTGACGATCCCCAGAAATCCGGCGATCAACGCCGACGTTGTTTCGCTCATCGGATGGAGGGTAACCGGGCAACGCTCGGATTGCCGACTTGATCCGCGTGAAGGACTGATGCTGCTGGAGTGACTGCTTTGCCCATTGCGGCAGAGACGTGACAACGGCACATCAATAACGTAACGATTCACCTATCGCTGTACCGCGACGAAGCGCTCTCCCCCCAAAGCGCTTCCCCCGCCGCCCTGCCGATTTCTCTATGGCAGGCCCGCACAGGAGGTGTCCACTGGACGCTTGCTGGAATCCGTTGCGCATCGGCATCGTCGCACCCCCGTGGTATCCCATCCCCCCAAAGGGATACGGCGGCATCGAGTGGATGATTCATTGGCTGACCGAGGGGCTGGTTGCCCGTGGCCATGAAGTGACGGTGATCGGCGCGGGGGGCTCCCGCACGAGCGCGAACTTCATCGCGACCTACGAGGACCCACCGTTCAAGCGGATCGGCCAGAGCATGCCCGAGGTGCTCCACGCTCTTGCCGCCGCCGAAGCGCTCGACGACCTCCGCGTCGACGTGGTGCACGATCACAGCCTTGCCGGCCCGCTGATGGCGGCGCGCCGGCGCGTTCCCACCGTCCTCACCGCCCACGGCCCTCTCGACGGCGAGGTGCGGAGCTACTACGAGCTGGTCGCCGACAGCGTCTCGCTGGTGGCGATCTCCGACTGCCAGCGCCGCTTGGCGAAGGACCTGCGCTGGGCCGGCATGGTCCACAACTGCATTCCCGTCGAGGAGTACCCCTACAGCGCCCACAAGGAGGACTTCTGCCTGTTCCTCGGGCGGATGAACCCCGAGAAGGCGCCCGACCTGGCGATCAAGGCGGCACGCGCGGCCGGCTACCCGATCGTGGTGGCGGCCAAGTGCAACGAGCCGGCCGAGAAGCGCTACTTCGAGGAGCGGGTCCGGCCGCTGCTCGGTCCCGACGCCGAGTGGTTCGGCGAGGCCGACACCGAGCAGAAGAAGGACCTGCTCGCCAGGGCGCGCTGCCTGGTGTTCCCGATCCAGTGGAACGAGCCGTTCGGGATCGTGATGGTCGAGGCGATGGCCTGCGGCACGCCCGTGGTCGCGTTGCGCGGCGGCTCGGTGCCCGAGGTGGTCGAGGACGGCGTGACCGGCTTCATCTGCGACGACCCCGAGGAGCTCCCCTGGGCGATCGTCAAGGTGGACGAGCTCGAGCCGAAGCTGTGCAGGCAGCGGGTCGCCGATCACTTCGACGTGGCCAACATGGTCGACGGGTACGAGGCGATCTACCGCAGCGTGGCCCGCACTCCGAGCCACGAGCGCTGGAGGATCCACCGCGCGCCGGCGGGCGCGCGGAAGACCTCCTGAGGGTCCTGAACCCCGCGGCGGCCGGGTACGCCCGGCCGCCGCGAACGCTCGTAGCCTCGTAGCCGCAACGGTTTCAGGCCTGACCTGCGGCTTCGAGTTGTCTTCGCGTGCCTGCTTCGGTTACGGTGAGGCCCCCCAATCCCCCAGCCCCCTGTACGTCCAAAACAAGCCAGTCTCCCTGGCTTCATCCTGCACGTCTGAACGACGCGCTGACCTCCTCCCGGAGAAATCCCCCCAGCCCGGAAAGGAGGCCATAGTTGCACGCTGTGCGACGGCCCCCCCACCGCCGCCCCAGGCGCCTCGGCGCCAAAACCCTCATCGGCTCGCTGCTGGTCACCACACTCGCGCTCGCGGGCGCTGTCGTGGCCAACGCCGAGACCCCAGGACAGAAGGCCGAACGTCTCCGCTCGCAGGCGGCCGACGTCCAGGCCACCATCGACGGCATGAACGACCAGGTCGAGACCGTAGTCGAGCAGTACAACGGCAACCAGGAGGCGCTGAACTCGACCAAAGCCCGCCAGGCGGAGACCGCCAGCCAGCTCGACGAGGCCCGCAAGCGCCTCGACAGCGCCCAGAACGTCCTCGGCGACCGCGCCAGGTCGATCTACATGCACGGACCGGTCTCCGGTGTGGAGCAGATCCTCCAGGCCCGCTCGGTCTCGGACGCGGTCGCGGTCGCCCAGTACCAGCAGTCGGCCAGCAACGCCGACACCCAGACCATCGCCGAGGTGCGGCAGAGCCGGCAGCAGCTGGCGACGGTCGCCGCCTCGCTCGCGGATGAGCGCAAGCGGCAGGAGGCGCTCCAGTCGCGGCTGAACCAGCAGCGCGGCGAGATCGAGGGCAAGCTCGGGGATCAGCGCCGTCTGCTGAACAGCCTCAGCGCCGGCGCCAGGCAGGCGCTCGCCGAGGAGCAGCGGCGGCAGGAGCGGATCCGGAGCCAGGAGATGGCGCGCAAGCTTGCGGCGGACCGCGCGGCCAAGGCCGCCGCCGCGGCCGCCAACGGCTCCGGCGCCTCGACCTCGTCGGGCGCGGCGACCGAGGGCGGCGGGTCGGGAGGCTCGATGGCGGCGCCGGCGGGCACGCCGGCCGCCTCGACCGGTGCGCCGTCGGCGGCGGCCGCCCAGGCGATCGCCTTCGCCCGCGCGCAGATGGGCAAGCCCTACGTGTGGGGCGGCAACGGGCCGAACGGGTTCGACTGCTCGGGCCTGACGATGATGGCCTACAAGAGCGCCGGCATCTCGATCCCGCGGGTGGCCGCCGACCAGTACACCATCGGCACGCACATCAACGACCAGTCGCAGCTCATGCCGGGTGACCTGGTGTTCTTTGCCCACGGCAGCGCCTCGAGCATCCACCACGTCGGCATCTACATCGGCAACGGCGACATGATCGAGGCTCCGTTCTCCGGAGCGAACGTGCGCGTCCACACCATCAACCGCTCCGGCTACTTCGGCGCGACCCGCCCGACCGGATGATGCGGTAGCTCCAGGCCGACGGCGGCCGCCATGGCGGTCACGTCGGCCTGGATGCCCGCGATCAGCGTGACCGCCTCGGCGGCCTGGGCGCAGAGCATGCCCAGGCCGTCGACGGCCGCCGCGGCCCCCGCCCGGCGGGCGGCCTCGACCAGTCCCTGCGACGACGGCCCGTAGTTGAGGTCGAGCACGCGGCCACCGGCGCGGAGCCGGTCCTGACCCGGGACCGGCTCGCCGTGCGCGGTGAGCGTGGTCGCCTGGACCAGCACCTCTGCCCTGGTGACCGCGTCGGCGGCCCGGTCCCAGCCGATCACCTCGGCGCCGGGCCCGGCATGCGCAGCGACCTCGGCGGCGCGCTCCCGGTTGCGGCCGGCGACGGTCAGCGGGCAGGTCGCCAGCCCGCGGCGGGCGCGCGCACCCTCGATGCGCCGCCAGGCCAGGGCGACCGCGACCGCGACCCCGCCGGTGCCGAGCAGCAGCGCCGGCCCCTCGCCGGTCCACGACGCCGCGGCGAGCCCGAGCTGGCGCTCCAGCGCCCACAGCGCGCCGGCAACGTCGGTGTTGCCGCCCGCGAGGCGGGCCGGCCCGGGGGCGGCCGGGCCGGGAGCCGCCAGCCCGGGAGCGGCCGGTCCAGGAGCGGCCTCGTCAGGTGCGGCCGCCCCGCCGGGTACGGCCGGACCGCCGAGCCGCCAGACGGTATTGACCGCGCCGAGCTCGTCCGCGGGCGGGCGCAGCTCGTCGACCAGCCCGACCGCGTCGCGCTTGAGCGGCGTGGTCAGGTTGACCCCGGCCAGCGCGCCGGAGCGGACCCGGTCGAGCGCGGCGGCGAGCGCATCCGGCCTGGTGGGCAGCGCCTGGTAGTTCCAGCCGTCGAGCCCGGCCGCGCGGTAGGCGGCCTGGTGCAGCACGGGCGAGAGCGTGTGCTCCAAGGGCCAGCCGAGCACGGCCGCCACGGGCACTACAGCAGCCCCTTGCGCTTCGCCTCTTCCTTGAGCCTGGCGAACTCGGTGGCCGATGCGGTGAAGGCGTGGTGCCCGTCCTTGTCGATCAGCACGTAGAACAGCCAGGGCCCGTCGGCCGGGTTCAGCGCCGCCTCGATCGAGGCCTGGCCCGGCGAGGCGATCGGGGTCGGCGGCAGCCCGCTGTGCAGGTAGGTGTTGTACGGCGAGTTCACCTGGAGGTCGCGGTTGGAGAGCCGCCGCGAGCCGCTGCCAAGCGCGTACTGCACGGTCGCGTCGATCTGGAGCGGCTGGCCCCTGGCCAGGCGGTTGTAGATCACCCTGGCGATCTTGGGACGGTCCTCGGGGACCTTCGCCTCGCGCTCGATCATGCTGGCGATCACCAGGACCTGGTAGGCGCTGAGCTTGCGCGGCGTCTTCGTCAGGTCGAACTGGGAGACCACCTGATCGGTCTGGTCGAGCATCTGCTGCACCACGGCGGTGGCGGTGGTGTCCTTCTCGATGCGGTAGGTCTGCGGGAACAGCAGGCCCTCGAGGGTCTTGACGCCCTTGGGCCGGAAGGGGACCTCGAGGTTCGGTGAGCTCAGGGCCTTCTCGATGGTGGCCTTGGGGAAGCGCGTGGTGGCGGCGATCCGGTCGACGATCTGCTTGACCGTGAAACCCTCGGGGATGGTGAAGGGCGTGCCGAGGTTGGGCCCCTTGACCAGCAGGTCGATCACCGAGTCGACGTCCATGACGGTCTCGAGCTGGTAGGCCCCCGGCTTCAGGACGCCGTCGAGCCCGCGCTCGCTGGCGACCGCGCGGAAGCGTCCGGCGCTGTCGACCACGCCGGCCTTCTCGAGCGCCTCGCCGATCTGCCTGGTGCCCTCGCCGGGCTGGATGACGATGGTCACCGGGATGCCGGGCTGGACCCTGGCCGGCCGCTTGCCGGTCAGGCGCAGGGCCTCATAGGCGCCGCCGCCGAGCAGGCCGAGCAGCAGCACCATGATCAGGACGCCACGGATCCGGCGGCGGCGGTTGCGCCGCCGTTGCTTCTTGCCGGCCTTGCGCAGGTCCGCACGGGCGCGCGAGCCGCCCCCGCCGGGCAGTATCGACTCGCCGCCGGGGCCGTCGCCCTCGTCCGGCGAGGTGAACCACCTGGCCGTGAGCGGCGCCTCCCCGCCGTCGTCGCCCACCGGGTCCGGGCGGCCGTGGAGGCCGTAGCCATGGGGCCCGTAGCCCCGGTCGTAGTCGTCCGCCCCGCCGTCGCCCCACCGCGAGTCGTAGCGGGGAGCCTGGCCCCTGGGCTGCTGGCCGCGGGGCTGCTGGCCCCTGGGCGGCTGGGCGTAGCCGTAGCCGTCGCCCTGGCCCCTCGGCGGTTGGCCGTAGCCCTGGCCCTGGCCGTAGCCCTGGCCCTGGCCGTAGCTTTGGCCCTGGCCGTAGCTTTGGCCCTGGCTCCGGCCCTGGGGCCGGTAGGGGTCGCGACCGTAGGAGTCCTGGCGGTAGGGCTCCCGAGCGTAGGGCTCCTGGTCGTAGGAGGGCTCCTGGCCATACAGGTCGGGGTCCGACAGCTCGTTCAGCCAGTAGCCCTCGTCGGGGTCCTGACCGCGGTCTCGGCGGCGGCCCACCCGGCTCAGCCCTCCGCCTCTGGCGACCTGGCGGACGCGTTCTTGCGGGCGTCCAGCCAGGCCTGGAGGAACACGCTGGCGGCGACCTGGTCGACCACCTGGCGGCGGTCGCGGCGGCCGACGCCGCCCTCGACCAGCGCCCGCTCGGCGGAGACGGTCGACAGCCGCTCGTCCGCCAGCTCGAACTCCAGGTCCGGGAGCAGCTCCCTGAGCTGGTCGACGTAGGCTCGGACGTCGCGGGCGGCGGGGCCCTCGCGGCCGGAGAGGCTGACCGGGAGACCGGCGACGACCGTGCGCGCCCGTTGCTCGGCGGCGAGCTTGCCGAGCGTGCCGGCGTCGGCGGCGGGGCTGCGGCGCGGCACGGTCGCCAGCGGCGTCGCGACCGTGCCGGTCGGATCGGACACGGCGACGCCCAGGCGGCGGGTGCCGACGTCGAGCGCAAGCACGCGAGTGGTCATGCCGTCATACGCTCCGTCATACGCTCCCCTCCAGCACCCGGCGCGCCTCCGCCTCCGCCGCGACCAGCGCCTCGCCGAGCTTGCCCGCCTGCGAGCCGCCGCCGGTCGCCAGGTCGCCCTTGCCGCCCGCGCCGCCGCCAACCAGCCTGGCCGCCGGCATGACCACATCGCGCGCGGTGACGCCGCGGCCGACCAGGTCCTGGGTGAGCAGGCCGACCAGGTTGCCGCGGCCGCCGTGGTCGGAGCCGAGCACGATCACGCCCGGCCCGGAGCCGCGCCGGTCGCGCACCGAGTTGGCGAGCTGCCGCAGCTCGTCCGCGGACGAGCTGGCGACCCGCTCGACTACCATCCAGCCGTCGCCGACCGGGGTCGCCGCGGTCGCCAGATCGCCGGCACGCCCCGCCAGCTCCGACTGGCGCAGGCGGTCCAGCTCGCGCTGCGCGTTCGCCAGCGCCTCGAGCCGGCGGCGGAGCTGCTCCGGCGCATCGTCGGGCCGCGCGCGCAGCAGGCCCGCCACCTCGTCGAGCAACTGGCGCTCGCGGTCGAAGTAGCGCAGCGCGTCCATGCCGGTGAGCGCCTCGACCCTGCGCAGGTTCGCGCCGACCGAGGACTCGCCGAGGATCACCACCGGGCCGACCTGGCTGCCGTGGCCGACGTGGGTGCCGCCGCAGAGCTCGCGGGAGAAGTCGCCGACGTCGACCACGCGCACGACCTCGCCGTACTTCTCGCCGAACAGGCCGATCGCGCCCGACGCCTCCGCCTCCGCCAGGCTGGTGTGCCAGACGCGCACGTCCGGGTCGGACAGCAGGTGGCCGTTGACGTTCGCCTCGACCGCGCCGAGGTCCTCCCGCGGGACCGACGAGAAGTGCGCGAAGTCGAAGCGCAGCCGGCCCGCGTCCACCAGCGAGCCCTGCTGCTTGGCGTGCTCGCCGAGCGCCTGCCGCAGCGCCCAGTGCAGCACGTGGGTCGCGGTGTGGCTGCGCATGACCGCCGCGCGCCGGTCCATGTCGACCTCGGCGGTCACCGCCTGGTCCTGGCGCAGCTCGCCCCGGACCACCTTGGCGGTGTGGACGTGCAGGCCCTCGAGGCCGAACTGCGTGTCGGTGACCTCGAGCACCGCGCCGTCCGCGGTCCGGATCAGACCGCGGTCGCCGACCTGGCCGCCGCTCTCCGCGTAGAAGGGCGTGCGGTCCAGGATCAGCTCCAGCTCGCGGCCCTCGCCCGCGGTTACCAGCTCCTCGCCGTCCTCGGTGAGCAGCCCGAGCACGCGGCCCTCCGCGCGGGTCCCCTCGTAGCCCGCGAACGCCGTGCGGCCGAAGCGCTGCGAGATCTCGCGGTACGCCTCGATCTTGCGCTGCGCCGCGACCATCTCCTTGCGCGCCTCCTTGGCGCGCCGCCGCTGCTCCTCCATGAGCGCCGCGAAGCGGTCCTGGTCGACCTCCAGGCCCGCCTCCCGCGCCACCTCGACGGTCAGCTCGATCGGGAAGCCGTAGGTGTCGTGGAGCTGGAACGCGGTGTCGCCGGCCAGGCTGGTGCCGCCCTCGCCGCGGGTCGACTCGATCGCGCCCCGCAGCAGGTTCGAGCCCTGGCGCAGGGTCCGCGAGAACGACTCCTCCTCGCTGGTCATCACCTGCTCGATCAGCGAGCGCTGCGCAACCAGCTCCGGCCACGCGCCGCCGAGGTTGTCGACCACCCGGCCCGCGATCCTGGCCATCAGGTGGTCCTCGACGCCGAGGCGGCGGGTGTGGTCGACCGCCCGCCGCAGCAGGCGGCGCAGCACGTAGCCACGGCTCTCGTTGGAGGGCAGCACGCCGTCCGCGATCAGGAAGCTGGCCGCGCGGGTGTGCTCCGCCACCACCCGCAGCGACAGGTCGGTGCGGTCGTCGCGCCCGTAGACCTGCCTGGTCGCCGCCTGCGCCTCGTCGAGGATGGGGCCGAGCAGGTCGGTCTCGAAGACGTTGTCGACACCCTGGAGCAGGATCGCGATGCGCTCCAGGCCCGCGCCGGTGTCGATGTTCTTCTTGGGCAGCTCGCCGACGATGTTGTAGTCCTCGTCCCGGAGGTTCTGCATGAACACCAGGTTCCAGAACTCCAGGTAGCGCTCCTCGTCGACGATCGGGCCGCCCTCGCGGCCATACTCGGGGCCGCGGTCGTAGAAGATCTCGGAGCAGGGCCCGCACGGGCCCGCCACGCCCATCGACCAGAAGTTGTCCTCCTTGCCGCGACGCTGGATGCGCTCGGCAGGGATGCCGACCTCGCGCCACATCGCGATCGCCTCCTCGTCGTCGAGGTAGACGGTCGGCCACAGCCGCTCGGGGTCGAAGCCGAGCTGCTCGGTGACCAGCTCGTACGCGAAGGCGATCGCCTCCCGCTTGAAATAGTCGCCGAACGAGAAGTTGCCGAGCATCTCGAAGAAGGTGAGGTGCCGTGTGGTGTGGCCGACGTTCTCGATGTCGGAGGTCCTGAAGCACTTCTGGACGCTGGTCGCGCGCTGGAAGTCCGGCGCGACCTCGCCGAGGAAGTAGGGCTTGAACTGGTTCATGCCCGCGTTCGCCAGCAGCAGCGTCGGATCGTTCGGGATCAGCGAGCTGGAGGGCACCTGGCGGTGTCCGTGCTGGACGAAGTAGTCGAGAAACCGTCGTCGAATCTCTGTGGATCTCATGGTGAACGACCTCTTGCGCTCGGGCTCGGAATGATGTCCGCCGAGCCGGGCCGTGGCGTTAGCGCGCCTCGTCCCCCGGCTCGACGAGCTGAGCTCGAAGCTCCGCCTCGCGCTCGGCCATGGCCACCCGGCCCTCTTCGAGGGCGTCGGCCAGCCGCTCGCGCCAGTCCTGGGCGAGGTCGAGGGTGCGATGGCCCATCGATCGCGGTGTCAGCCGCTCGGCCGTCCTGCCGGCCCAGCGCATGACCCCGATGCCGACGGCCGCGCCCATGCCGAGGCCGAACAGCGTCCAGAACGCCCGCCTCATCACGGCGCTCCCTTCATCTGCGCCTCCGCCTCCGCCGGCGTGACCCGGCCGTATCGGCTTCCTCCTCGGCGGCCTTGCCGACCGCGCGGCGCAGGCCCCAGGCGAAGGCGCTCAGCTTGACAAGCGGGCTGGTGACCGTGCTCGAGACGACGTTGACGACGTTGCC
>JBEDUQ010000222.1:0-2125 GCA_040414855.1 Actinomycetota bacterium | reverse complement strand
GCTGACGACACAGTTGGGTCGGCGGCCTGACAGGGAGGACTTGATGGCTTCGAGCCTGCAGCAGGAGGTAGCGCGACCCTTGGCGCCCTCGTCGCTCGGAGACACTGCGTTGGTCCACCTCGCCCGCAACGGCGATATCCGCGCCTTCGCCGAGCTGGTCCAGCGTCACTCTTGGACGGCCTGGGAGGCCGCGTACGCCGTCACCGGAGACGCCGGTGACGCCGCCGAGGCCGTGTCGGAGTCGTTCACCAAGCTGCTCAAGCCGGGCCGGGTCGTCCGCTACGAGGACTCGCTGGCGCTGCAGACGGCCATCCTGAGCACCACCCGGGCAACGGCCATCGAGACCGTCCGCCGGTCAGGCCATGACGGCGCCGATGGTGTCTACGACATCGGTGGGTCGGGGGCCCGCGAGACGAGGGCACGGGGCGGGCTGCCGATCGTCTCGGCCGCCTTCCGTAGCCTCCCCGAGCGCTGGCGCTCAGTGCTGTGGCTCATCGAAGTTCAGGGGATCGAACCCGAGATGGCGGCGGCCGTGCTCGGCGTCTCCGGCAACGGTCTCGCCCAGCTCGCCATTCGGGCGAGGAACGGACTGCGCGAGCGCTATCTGCAGGCCCACATGCAGGCGCGAGTGGCCGACGGGTGCCGCCCGATGGTGGAGCACCTGGCCGCGTACGTCACGCGTCAGATGACGCCGCACGACGCGGCGAGGGTCGACCGCCACCTCGGCGGCTGCGTCGAGTGCAAGCAGCGCCTCCTGGACCTGGAGGACCTCGGCGCCACGCTCCGCTCGCTAGCCGTGCCCATCCCGGCCACCCTCGGCGCGAGGACCATCAGCCGGTGGAAGCTCGAGATCAGCACGGCGGCTTCGGTGACGCGGCCGCAGCTGCGGCTGGTTCCGTTCCCGACGACCGCCCGCAAGCCGCTCGCCGGTGCCGCCCTGGGCGTGCTCGGCGTGGGGATCATCGGCGCCGCCATCGTCGGCGGCCCGCTGCTCAACCACGGGCTGGGGGGCGGCGGTGTCGCTCCCGCGGCGGCGTCGCCGTCGGAAGTGAACCGACCCTTCCAGCTCGGCAACGCCGTCAGCCCCGTCTTCGCCAACAATCTGTTGACCGTCGGTAGCGGCCCGCTCGCGGCCCTGTCAGGTGCAGCGGCCCCCGGTGCGAAGGCGGCCGCTGCGACGGCACCCAACCCGGTACCCGCGGCCGCAGCAGCCGCCGCTCCCGCCGGCCCGGCCAGCGCCGCGGGCCCCGTGCCGGCTCTGCCCCCCGTGCTCCCGCCGGTGCCAGCCGCGCCGAGTCCTCCCCCGACAATTCCGCACGTGACGGTGCCACCGACTCCACCACCGCCATCACCACCGATCACGTTGCCGCAGCTGCCGCCGCCGCTCGGCGGAGGCGGAAGCGGAGGCGGTAGCGGTGGGCTCCTTCCCAGGCTGCCGCCGCCGTTGCCCAACCCACCCCCGCCCGTCGGATCGGGAGGTGGCGGGGGTGGCGGTGGTTCCGGCGGTGGCGGTGGGACGCCCTTGCCGGTGCCGGCGCCTCCCGTGCCGAAGATCCTGCCTGGACCGGCGCCGTCCTTGCCGGTCCCGGCGGCGGCTCCACCCCGTCTGGTGCCGAACGCGACGCTGCCGACGCTTCCCTGAACAAGGACCAAGTCGACAAGCCGCACTGACACGCGCGCGTATGCCTCACGAAACGAGCGGGATCCCAGCTGCCAGTAGTCAGGGATGAGCAAAAGTCAACCGAACTTTTGGATCTGCCGCCGCGCGCCCGACCAATCCTGCCGGGCGAAGGTCGTCAGACGGGCCGCACGCTCGCCGCCTGTAGGCCCTTCGGGCCCTCGTTCACATCGAACTCGACCTGCTGCCCCTCCTCGAGGCTGCGATAACCGTTCATCTGGATGGCGCTGAAGTGAACGAACACGTCGGCACCCTCCGTCTGCGAGATGAAGCCGTAGCCCTTCTCCGCGTTGAACCACTTCACCGTACCGGTCGCCACGGTGGCGATCCCCCTTCATTTAGCCCGACTGACACGAGGGCATTGCGAACCGTGCGACCTCATGTCGTAGGTATAGCGAGTCCCTCAAGGCGGCACGCTATCAGGGAGCGGGCCCGCCGTCACCGCCT
>JBEDUQ010000221.1:0-27854 GCA_040414855.1 Actinomycetota bacterium | reverse complement strand
CGGCGACAGGATAGACCGTCCCGCCCGGTCGTTCGAACGATATCCGAGGGCCGAGAACAGGGCCGAGCGGACCCATCGGTACCTACCAGGAGGCCATCGGTCAGCTGGCCCGTACGTTCGGGCAGTTCGTCACGTACGGGAACGAACGGGTTGTAACAACAGTCTACGTGAGTTGGTCGCCTTGCGCGATTCCTAAAAGCTAAGGACCCGGCCGAATTCGCGGCACCACCGTTAGCGAAATTGCTGGACGAGCGCTCTTACGAGGGCCGTTCTTCTGATTCACGGCTGTCCGCGCAGGGCAGTACCTACCTGCCAGGATGGCGCACCCACGGTGTCCAACGGCGTATGAAAGCCTCGACCTCAGCCGTCCGTCAACGGGTGAGCGGCGATGAGTCTGAGGGTGTTCCACTTCGATCTTTTCGTGGAGGAAACGATTCCTCGCGAATCTCGCGCCGAAGTACCGTCTCGCGGTGGTGTTGAAGAACGAGGTGGGCAGTTGGTCGAGCAGTGCCGCCAGTACAACGAACCGCCGGGTCGCCCGTAACCATGAGGAAGCACCAGGATCCTGACGTGCGAACGCGCAGCGGGTGGCGCCCAGTCGGGGTCCGACGCTGACCTCTGCCGGACTCGTACCTCAACCCCCGACGCGGCCACCGCAGCTTTGGCACCGCGATTGGCCCATTCCAGGACAACCATGCCTAAAGGTCACCTATTTAGGTGGCGGTCCATCGACTGTTCACTCAAGCTTGTCCCGCTGGCATGCGACCATATCCGTCGATCGATCGACCTGGTCGCATTGCGGGATCGATCTTCCACTGAATGGCGATATGGGGGTTCTATGAGCACGGCGCAAAGGATCACAAGGATTCCGTGTGGGACCTGGACGAAATGGGGCGTACTCGTCTTTTGGCTTGCGGTGGCCTTCTTCGCGGGGCCGCTCGCCGGCAAGCTGAACAGCGCCCAGAAGAACGACGCATCCGCCTGGCTGCCGAAGAACGCGGAATCCACCCAGGTGGTCGAGCTGGCCAAGCGGTTCACGCCGAGCGACACGTTTCCCGCGGTGGTCGTCTACGAGCAGGCTGGCGCCCTCACCCCCGCCGACCAGGCAAAGGCTTCCGGCGACGCCACACGTTTCGCGAAGCTGCCCCATGTCGGTGGCGAGATCGTCGGACCGATTCCCGCCAAGGACGGCAAGGCACTGCAGGTGATCGTGCCGATCAAGGTCGGGACGAACGGGTGGAACGACATCGATCCTGTGGTCAAGGAGATGCGCTCCATCGCGAAGGCCAGCGCGGGCGGCGTCGGCGGGTCGGTCTACGTGACTGGGCCAGCGGGCTATGCCGCCGATTTCAGCAAGGTGTTCTCCGGATTCGACTCGACCCTGCTGTACATCACCGCGGCGATCGTCATCGTCATCCTGCTGTTCACCTATCGCAGCCCGATACTCTGGATCCTGCCCATCCTCTGCGTGTTCGTCGCCTTGACCGCGGCGCAGGCGGTGATCTACCTGCTCGCCAGGCACGCGGGGCTGACCGTCAACGGCCAAAGCGCCTTCATCCTGACGGTCTTGGTCTTCGGCGCGGGCACCGACTACGCGTTGCTCCTGATCGCCCGTTACCGCGAGGAGCTGCGGCGCCGCGCCGACCGTCACGAGGCGATGGCGGAGGCGCTCCATCGTGCCGGGCCGGCGATCATCGCCAGCGGGTCCACGGTGATCCTGAGCCTCTTGTGCCTGCTGGTCGCCGAGCTGAACTCGACAAAGAGCCTCGGCCCGGTGATGGCGATCGGCATCGCGGTCGGTCTGTGCGCCATGGTCACGCTACTTCCGGCGCTCCTGGTGATCTTCGGACGCTGGATGTTCTGGCCGGTCCGGCCGACACTTGGTTCCCCGGAGCCGACCGAGCGGGGCGTGTGGGCGCGCATCGGCGCCCGCATGGCCGTCCGGCCTCGCGTGGTCTGGCTCGTGACCGCGGTCGTGCTCGGGGCGATGGCTCTGGGCCTCACTGGGCTCAAGGCCGACGGGCTCCAGAGCAAGGATTCCTTCCGCACCAAGCCCGAGGCGGTGGCCGGGGAGCTCGCGCTCGCCCGCCACTTCCCGGCCGGCGCGGGGAACCCGGTCCAGGTGGTCGGCCGAGCCGAGGCCGCACAGCAACTGCACTCCGCCGTCTCCAGTGCCCCGGACGTGACGGGGGTCACCGAGCCCGTGGTGAAGGATGGCTTCGCCTACCTCGAGGGAACCCTCAGCAGCAGCCCGGACAGCCAAGCTTCGTACACCGCGATTCAGCGGCTCCGTGCCAGCGTGCACGCGATCCCTGGGGCGGACGGCAAGGTCGGGGGCGGCAGCGCGGTCAACCTCGACATCCAGGACGCCACGCGACACGACCGCAACCTGGTCGTCCCGCTCGTGATCGTGGTGGTGTTCGTGATCCTCAGCCTGGTCCTGCGCGCGATCGTCGCTCCGCTGCTGCTGATCGGCACGGTCGTGCTTTCGTTCGCCGCGGCTATTGGCGTGAGCGCGCTGGTCTTCGACCACGTCTTCAAATTCGCCGGGGCGGATCCGTCGTTCCCGCTGTGGACGTTCGTGTTCCTGGTGGCCCTCGGCGTCGACTACAACATCTTCCTCATGACGAGGGTCCATGAGGAGTCCGGGCGTCACGGCACCCGCCGCGGCGCACTCATCGGTCTTGCCGCCACCGGCGGCGTGATCACCTCGGCGGGTCTCGTTCTGGCGGGGACGTTCATCGCCCTCGGCTCGCTTCCGTTGGTGTTCATCACCGAACTCGGGTTCGCCGTTGCATTCGGCGTCCTGCTCGACACGTTCGTCGTCCGCTCGGTCCTGGTGACCGCGCTCAACCTCGACGTCGGTCGCTGGATCTGGTGGCCGAGTCAGCTCCACCGCAAACTCGACGTCGAGGTCGACGAGCTCGAGACGGAAAGGGCGACGATCACCAGCTGAGCTGCTCGCATCGCAGAAGAGGGTGGGCGCTTCCACAGAACCGCGACGGGGCGCCCACCCTCTTCTTGTCGCTCGATTTGGCCCGGAGGTCACTGGCGGGACCTCGAGCCTGCTGCTGGTCGGGTCAGGTCCCGATCGACTCGTACGCGAACCTGACCAGGGGCCCTGAGTCGACGACCTCCCAGTGCTCGGCGATCTTGCCCTCGGCGACACGGAAGATGTGGGCCGTCGCGACGTCGAGTCGCTGACCATTGGCCTTGATGCCGTATTCCGGCAGGTCACGCTGGATCGTCCCGGTGACGGTCGCCAGCACGATCACGCGGTCCCGGTCCACAAGCGTCTGCGTCGGGCTGTATGTCAGGTCGGGGATGGCTTCGATGGTCCTTGCCACCCAGCGCTTCAGGCCCTCACGCCCGGGGTCGGCGACGAGCGGGCTGTGCTGGACGAAGTCGGCGGAGAAGTAGCGATCGATCTGGTCGACGCGGTGCTCGTTGAACACCACCTCGAGCGCCGCCTCCACGAGCGTCACGTTTTGAGGTCTCGAGGACGAGGGGCGTGCTTCACGGTGCGCTGACGCGGTGTCGGGCGATGGGGTGGCGCCAAATGCCCCGGTGACGGCGAGGCCGATGCAGGCGGAGACCGCCGTGGCCACGGTAACGGCGGCCCGTAGGCGCGGGATTGGACGCATTTTCCTGCTCCTTTCTCTTCGTGTGTGGTGCATTGGTGAGGCGTCGCTCGGCTCAGGTTTCGCGCAGGGCAACGACCCCGGCGCCATTCGGCTTTGCGGCGTGCCTTTCCGATCTGTGGTCCTCCAGCGGCACGATCTGCCTCCGTTCCTGAAGGATGGTTTGGGCTCACGCCCGCTTGGGGCGGAGGCCGGCCAGCAGCCAGACGCTGGAACCGAGGATGGCCACGCCGAGCGGGACGTGGATGGCCAGCTCCCGGTTGTAGCCGACGCCGACCTGGATCCCGACGGCCAGCAGCAGCAGTGCGCTGACCGGCACCGCCCACGCCGGCCCGCCGCGCCGCCAGGCGACGATCGCCGCCACCAGCTGGACGAGCGAGAGGAGCTGGATGAGCTCAGCGTTGCGCTCATGCCACGCCAACGCGGCGGCGTTGCCCGACAGGAACTGCCCGGCGAGCGCGGCCTGGACGAACACCAGCACCGCCTCAAGGGTCACGACCGATCGCAGCACCCTGGTGGCCCGGCTCGGATCTGCCGGCCGCGTCGGCTCGGCGCTCTGGACGGGCTGCATCTGACTGTCCCTCCTGCTCGGTGGTTGTCGTCACCGACCGTACGGAGGGACCGCGCCGCCGTCGTCCGACCAGCGCCGACAGTCATCTGCGGGGATGGGGGTAGCCTGCCGCGGCCGTCTGCACCGAACGCCGTATGAGCCCTAACCCACGAGACCCGATTGGTAGGCCAGCACCACGAGCTGGGCACGGTCGCGCGCGTCCAGCTTTGCCATGGCCCGGTGCACGTGCGTCCTCGCCGTTGCCGGGCTCATGTGCAGCCGCCGGGCGATGTCCTGGTTGCTCAGGCCCTCGGCGACCAGCGCCACCACCTCGCGCTCGCGGTCGGTCAGCACCGCGAGTGGCTCGGGGTCGGTCGCGCGCCGCCCCGGCTGCGCGACGAACGCCGAGATCAGCCGGCGGGTCACGCTCGGCGACAGCAGCGCTTCGCCGGCGGCCGCCACCCGCACGGCCTGGCGCAGGTCGGCTGGCTCGATGTCCTTGACCAGGAAGCCGCTGGCGCCCGCGCGCAGGGCCTCGAACACGTACTCGTCCAACTCCCAGGTGGTCAGCGCGACCACCCGAACACCCAAGAGCAGCGGGTCGCCGAGGATCCGGCGGGTGGCCTCCAGGCCGTCCATGACCGGCATGCGCACGTCCATGAGGACCACATCGGGCCGTGCGGAGCGGGCGAGATCGACAGCCTCGGTGCCGTTGGCCGCCTCACCGATCACCTCGATGTCTTCCGTGTCCTCGAGCAGGACGCGGAACCCGGCCCGCACCAAGGTCTGGTCGTCGGCCAGCAGGACGCGAATCCGCCGCCCGCCCGCGCTGGCCGCCTGTGGGGGAGAGTTCACGGCGTGCCCTGACGGGTCGGCAGCGAGGCCTGGACCTGGAAGCCGCCGTCCGGTCGCGGGCCGGCCTGGAGCCGCCCGCCAACCGCCTCGGCGCGCTCCCTCATGCCGACCAGCCCGTAGCCGGACGAGTTGCCGTCGGGCGAGGCGCCGGTCGGGCCGTGGCCGTTGTCGGTGACCTGGATGCGCACCGCGTCCGGCTCGTGATGGACCGATACCGTCACGGCGGCGGTCCGCGCGTGGCGCGCCACGTTGGCCAGCGACTCCTGGACGATCCGGTAGGCGGTCAGGTCCACGGCCGCCGGCAGCGGCCGGGGATCGCCGTTCACCGTCAGCTCGACCCGCAGGCCGGCGCCTGCCGCTGAACCGATCAGGTCGTCGAGCTGGCCGAGCCCGGGCGCCGGCGGCGGTGGCGTCCCGTCGTCCCGGGTCTCGTCCACTTCGGGTCGCCGCAGCACCCCGATGGTGGCGCGCAACTCTGCCATCGCCTCCCGGCTGGCCGTGCGGATCGCCGCCAGCGCCGCCCGCGCCGCCGCCGGACGTCGCTGCAGCGTGTCCGCGGCCACCCCGGACTGGACGGTGATCACCCCGATCGTGTGCGCCAGCACGTCGTGCAACTCGCGGGCGATCCGCAGCCGCTCCTCGGCCACCCGGCGCTCCGCCTCCCGCTCCCGCTCGGCCTCGGCCTGCCGCAGCCAGCGCCGCCGGCTGCGGACGGCGTCCCCCAGAAGCAGTGCGGCAACGAAGATGACCGTGCTCGAATCCATGGCGGTGTCGAGCGGGCTCGTTCCGTCGGCCCCCACGCGGCCGCCCGCGTCGAGCACCAGGAGCAACGCGGCGACCAGGAATACCCCACGCCTCCGCTCGGCGGCCGCGCCCGAATAGAGGGCGACCCATACAGCCGGCCCCGGCGCCCCATCGAGATAGCCATTGATGTGGTACACGAACCAGGTCGGCAGCATCCACACCAGGACCGCCAGCGGCCAGCGACGCCGGACCAGCAGCGCGGCCGCCATCGACAGCGCAATCCCGTAGCCAAACGCGTCGGGCGCGGCCGCCGCGGGCCCGGACTCCGACGCCATCCTATAGAGGATCCACCCCGCCACCAGTCCGGCGACCACGATGTCCACCAGCCAAGTGGGCGTCCTCGCGAGCCGCTGCCACACCACCGCCACGTTCATGCGAGCACTGTAGAAGGCCGAATCCCGGGACCGCATCAGCGTGGGGGATGAACGACTGCTACGGCCGCGGTCGCAGCCGAGCGGCACCTACGGCACGGGGCGTAGCCGGCACGGCCGCGGCAGCGCCACCGCCAGGCCGACGAGGAGCGGGACCGCCGCGGCGACCCACGGAGCAAGCGGTGCCGATACGTGACCGGCGTTCTAGGGTGATCGAGGGGACTCGAACCCCCGGCCTTCGGGACCACAACCCGACGCTCTAACCAACTGAGCTACGATCACCACGGGTGAGCGATGCGAAGGATACCCGGCTCGCGCCGGCCTGGCCAATGTATACCCCGCCCGCGCTCGACCTCGGCTCCGGCCAGCCAATCTGCTCGAGGACCAGCATGAACCAGATCAAGACCGAACGCCTGTGGCTCCGTCAGCTCGACACGGGCGAGACGCGCGACCTCATCGACGGGGTCCAGCGGCCGGACCATCCGTGGATGCGCGGCTACCCGATCGAAGGAACGCTGGTGGCGGCCGAGGCCTTCCTTCGCACGGTTTCGGCCGGGATCGACCCGGGACCGTATGGGATGTACCAGCTCGTCCGCCAAGAGGATTCGCTGGTCGTGGGGGACATCGGCTTCCACGCGCCGCCCGACTCGCTCGGCAGCGTGACCGTGGGCTACGGCCTGGCGCCGCACGCTCGCGGCAAGGGCTACGCGACCGAGGCGCTCCAGGCGCTGATCGGCTGGGCGCTGGAGCAGCCGGGCGTGCGCCGGGTCGAGGCCGACACCGCCCACGGCAACAAGAAGTCGCAGCGCGTCATGGAGCGCGCCGGCATGCGCCTGATCGGCCGCAACTCGTCGCTTCGCTTCTACCGCTACCCGTGACCGACTGACCCGAGGAGACCATGGCGAGCGAGGACGCGACCCGGCCGTTGCTGCTCCAGGCGTGCCTGAACGGCAGCCGCAACCCGGCCGACCACCCGGCCGTCCCGCTCGACCCGGCCCAGCTGGCGCTGGCCGCGGCGGAGTCGGTGACCGCCGGGGCCGCGGCGCTCCACATCCATCAGCGGGACGCGAGCGGCGCCCAGACCCTGGACTCCGAGCCGTGCGCGGAGTCGCTGCGGGCGATCCGGGCCGCCTGCCCTGGCGTCCCGGTCGGGCTCACCACCGGCGCCTGGATCGAGCCCGACCCGGACCGGCGGCTGCAGCTGGTCTCGGCATGGGAGGTCCTGCCGGACTACGCGTCGGTGAACCTCCGCGAGGACGGCGCGGTGCCGCTGCTGCGGCTGCTGCTGGACCGGGGGATCGGCGTGGAGGCGGGGGTCTGGACGGTCGAGGACGTGGAGATCCTGCTGGCCGCCGGCGAGACGAACCGCTGCCTGCGGGTCCTGCTCGAGGCGATGGAGGAGGACCCGGCCGAGGCGCTGGCCAACGTCGCGGCGATGGAGTCGCGGCTCGACGACGCGGGCTGCACCGCGCCGCAGCTCCAGCACGGCGTGGGCTCCGCCGCCTGGCCGGTCCTGGTCCGGGCGATCGACGCGGGCCGGGACTCGCGCATCGGCCTGGAGGACACGGTGCGGCTGCCGGACGGCCGGACGCCGAGCGGGAACGCCGAGCTGGTGGCCGCGGCCGTGCGGCTGGCGGAGGAGGCGCGCCGCCCGCTGGCGCTGCCGGTCGGCGGCGTTGGCGACCAAGATCAGCATGGACGATAACCCTCAACTGGAGGTTCAGCCGTGATCGCGCTCGTGACCGGGGCTTCGAGCGGCATCGGTGCCGCGACCGCCAGGCGCATCGACGCCGACGACCCCGACGCCCATGTGATCCTGCTCGCCCGCCGCCGCGAGCAGCTCGAGGCGCTGGCCAAGGAGCTGCGCTCGGCGAGCGTGATCGTCGCCGACCTGACCGAGGAGGGCACGCCGGCGCGCGTCGCGGAGCAGATCGAGCGCGAGCACGGGCGCCTCGACCTGCTGATCAACAACGCGGGCGTGCGTGGCAGGGGCAGCTTCGGGTCGAGCGGGTCCGCCGGGGTGGCGCAGGCGATGGCGACGAATTTCGAGGCGCCCGTGCGGCTGACCGAGGCGCTGCTGCCGCTGCTCCGCCGCTCGGCGCCGAGCACGGTGGTCAACGTCGCCAGCGTGGCCGGCCGGGTCTCGCGGCCGGGCGCCGGCTCCTATTCGGCCAGCAAGTACGCGCTGATCGGCTGGACGGAGGCGCTCCAGATCGAAGAGCGGCGCCACGGCGTCCACGTCGCGCTGGTGCTGCCCGGCTTCGTCGAGACGGAGGGGTTCCCGCAGCGGGAGCTGCTCGCGCGGCCCGCCACCCGCTGGATGGTCACCACGCCGGAGAAGGTTGCCGAGGTGATCGTCGAGGCGGTGAAGCGCAAGCAGCTCGAGCGCTACGTTCCCCGGCCCTACGCGGTGATCCCCGTGCTGCGGCTGCTCCTGCCCGGGGTCTACCGGCGCGCGGTCGGAGGCGGGCGCTTCACCGCCTCGCGAGGCCCGGAGCGGCCGGCCCCCGAGACGCCCCCGGACACGACGGGCACGCCGCAGGGCACGGGCACGCCGCAGGACACCGACGTGGAGGCCTGAGGCCGGCGGGCCCTCCCGCCGCCGGCTCGCCGGAGGAGCTCAGGCGAGCGGCGTGATCGCGGACTCGATCTCGGAGGCGACCACGGGACCCTCGCCGAGGCGGGTGCGGATGGTGCCGTCGCGGTCGATCACGATCAGCCACGGCTCGCTCTGGAAGCCCCATTTGACGAACAGGGGAGCGGGCTTGTTGGTGTCGCGTTGTGGATAGATCTCCAAGTGGACGAAGTTCGCCTTGTCCTTGCCGACGCTCTGGAAGGCGAGCATCTGCTCGTCGACGACCGGCCCGCACATGCGGCTCTCGCAGAGCAGCGGTGTGGCGAACGAGATCGCCGTCGGCTTGCCGTTCTGGAGCGCCTGGTCGAACGAGATGTAGTGCAGCGGGCAGGGCGGCTCGCGGGTGCAGATCTTCGCCAGCTCGGCCTGGCCGGTGGCGACGGGCGTCTTCCCGGAGATCGCCTTGCTGCCGACCTGGGCCACGACCTTGTCCTTGACGGGGATCGCGCCCTGGCCGGCGGCCTTCGCGGCGCCGGCCTCGATCACCGCGACGGCGAGCCAGTTGCCGGCGGACGGCAGGTCGACCTCGGCGACGTAGAAGCCGGTCAGCTCGCTGCGCGGCGACTTGTCCTTGAGCTTGTCGTAGGCGTCCATCCGCAGGAAGCGCGCGTCGAACGGGCCGAGCGCCTTGCTGGTCTGGTCCTTGGCGAACCAGACCTTGGGCGTGCCGCCCTCGACCAGCCGGTTGTCCGGGCTCGACAGCCCGAAGGTGAAGCGGTTGCGACCGACCGGGAGATCGCTCTGCGCGTTGAGCAGCGAGAGCTGGGTGAGGTTGGCCGCCAGCGCCTGGAGCGAGCCGGACTGGGCCGGCGGCGCGGTGGTGGTGCCGCCGGAGCCCGACGGTTTGGAGCCGGAGCCCCCGCACGCCGCGAGCAGAGCCGCGGTTCCGGCCGTGCCCGCCGCCAGCGCCATCGAGCGCAGCAGGTCCCTGCGGGAGAGCCTGCCGAGCCGGACGAGCGGGTCGGTGGATCCGGTCGGGCGGGTAACTGGTCGGTCGGTCATGACGTCATCCTCGGTGCACGCTTCGGACCTCCCGCGCGCGGACGCGTCGCGGCAGGGTTCAGCCTAACGTCCAAGTCGCGAATTCGCGGGGCTTCCCGGACCGGGGGTCCCGGGGGGACCGGCCGGGGCTCCCGCGGGCCTCCCGGTGACCGACCGGCTGGGGTTCGGGGAGCCGGCCGGGGCTCCCGCGGGCCTCCCGGTGACCGACCGGCTGGGAGTCCGGCCGGGGCTCCCGCGGGCTGGCCAGGGCTCCGGGAGCCGGCGGGCCCCCGGAAACTGGCTCGGGTTAGACCGCCTGGCCGCCGTCGTCCCAGGCGGCGGTCCAGTTGGCGCGGCCGGGGACGACCTGGTTCTCGAGCGCGAACGCGACCGCCTCCAGCTTGGAGTGGACGCCGAGCTTGACCAGGACGTTCTGCACGTGGGTGCGGACCGTGTTGAGCGAGAGGAAGCACTCCTCGGCGATCTTGCGGTTGGAGTGCCCGTTGACGAGCAGGCCGAGGATCTCGCGCTCGCGCGCGCTGAGCGTGCGCACCCGGAGCTCGACGCTCGGGTCCCGCGCCGGCCGCTCGGGCACGGCCGGGGTGACCGGCGCCGCCTGGCCCGCGAGCAGCTTGCGGAGCACGCTGGCGACCTGCCAGCCGGTCAGGTCCTTGGCGAGGAAGCCGTCGGCGCCGGCCTGAATCGCGATGTCGACGATCTCGCGACGGGTGTCCGCCGAGAGCACGACCACCATGGTCTCGGGCGCGGCGGCCTTGGCGTCCCGCACGACCTCGCGGACGTCGGTCCGTGGCATGTGCGCGTCGAGCAGCAGCACGTCCGGGCGGTGCTCGCCAACCAGGCGGAGCGCGCCCTCGCCATCGGGCGCGATGCCGAGCACCTCGACGTCGTCCTCGGTGTCGAGAACCATGCCCAGGCCCTCGGCGAACACCTGGTGGTCATCGGCCAGCACGAGTCTGATCATGTCCCCCCCAATAGCACAGGTCTAGCCGATCCAGTCAAGGCCCCGCCCTGCCCCCATACCGCCCCGCCGGCGGGCGCCCAGCTTCAACCCGATACCCTACGACATCCGTCGCATCGATCTCATCGGAATATGTGCGGACTTCGAATTCGAGCGTAGGCCGAAACGGGTGGTCTCGGTTGACGAACCCGACGAGGGTTCGGATCCGCGCGAGTGCTCCCTTTGTATGGAGCCGTGGAGGGACGTAGCGATTCTTGCGGCGAATGAAGTACTCAGCGAGACTGCCAATCACGTATTGAGCGTGAATCGCCCTGCGCCAAACTGTCGACGGAGCGATGAGACGGGCGCCAGCGTGCGCCGGGGGATGGGCGGTCCCGGGAGGCAGCCGAATGGCTCGAGTGTTTCTGGCTGACTGCCAGCCATTGTTCAACGAAGCGCTCGAGGCGCTGATCAGCAGGGACGGCCGCAACGAGGTGGTTGGCCAGGCGTCCACCGCCGCGCAGGTCAGCGAGGCCGCCGTCCACCTCAAGCCCGACCTGGTGGTGATCGACGCCGACCTCGGCCTGACCAGCCGGCCCACGCTGGTCGAGACGCTGGTCCGCGAGCTGGCCGACACCAAGGTGATCCTGCTCGCCCAGGAGATCGACATCGAGCTGCTGCTGCTGGCGATCCGCTCCGGCGCGCTGGGTGTGGTCGGCAAGAAGAGCGGCACCCAGACCGTGCTCCGCGCGGTCCAGGCGGTGCTCGACGGTGAGGGGGTCGTGCCGCGCGCCATGCTCCCCGAGCTGTTCCGGCGGCTGATCGATCTCGGCGACCGCGCCTCGGACACGCCGCTCAGCCGCCTTTCGAAGCGCGAGCGCGAGGTGCTGGCCCTGCTGGGCCGCGGATGGAGCAACTCCAAGATTGGCGAGGAACTGTTCATCAGCCCGCACACGGTGCGCACCCACGTGCAGAACATCCTCCAGAAGCTGGAGATGCACTCCAAGCTGGAGGCCGCCACCTTCGCGATGCAGAACGACCTGTCGAACCGCAGGGGCGGCGGCGAGGTCACCAAGCTGCCGAACCGCCGGCAGCGACCGCGGTCCGCCCGCGTGGCCTCGGCGGGGTCGGGCTCCCCGGACAGCCGATCCGGCGGCTCCGCCGACGGCGAGGACGCTCCCCAGACGGCGAGCTGAGACGGCCAGGCCGAATTCGCCGGCTGGGTCGACCGCCATGAACCCCACGATCGACATGGTTCGAGTCTGCGCGTTCGGTTGGTTCGCACTGACTCGTCCGTCTTATCTGTCAGCATTCTCACGTACCTGTGATTGAATGCTCTTGGGTGCAACACGCGGTCCGGTCAATATGTCAGACACATCGCATCCGCGGGTATGGGCCGCGCCGTGGGAGCCCCGAACCGGGGCCATGGGGTTCAGTGGGGGGGTGGGAAGCGGAGATGGTGGAAGGGCGTCCACGGTCGGACGCGTTGGCCACGCGCGTGCGGATTCCTCGACCTCGATTGCTCCTGACCGTCGCGCTGGGCGCCCTGGCGGTCGCCGCCACCGTTCCCGACCACGCCGGCGCCGGCCCGCGGACCCCGGGGTCGGTGCTCGGGCTGCTCGCGGTCCTGCTCATCTCGGGATTCCTCAGGGTCGAGCTGCGCCACCGGGACGAGGTCTCGTCGCTGGAGCTCTACCAGTCGGTGCTGCTGGTGGCCGTGTACGCGCTGCCGGGAGGCCTCGCGGTGGCGGTCGCCGGCCTGGCCGCCGCCCTGTTCGAGGGCTCGCGCCGCTCGCGGCCGGGCAAGGCGGCCTTCACGGTCGCACGGTGGGCGTCCGCGGCGGGCATCGCCAGCATGGCCCTGGCCGCGTTCGGTGACGTCGGCTCGCTCGCGCCGCGCGACCTGGTCGTCCTGGTTGCGACCATGCTGGCGCTGTCGCTGACCGCCGAGCTGCCCCGCTGGCTGGTCGAGCGGGGGAGCGGCGGCGCTGCGGCGCGTCCGCGGTTCCCGGTCGCGCTGACCGGCTGGCTGCTCGGCGTCGGGCTCAACGTCGCCTTCGGGGTGCTGTTCCTCGCCGCGTGGAAGTGGACCCCGGTGACCGTGCCGCTCTTCCTGGTCCCGCTGGGGCTGGTCCACTGGGCGGCCAGCGTCTACTCGGCCGTGCGCGCCGACCAGGACCGGCTGGCCGGCATGCAGCGCGCGACCCACTCGCTCAGCGTGATGATCGATCCCCGTGAGGCGATGCCGGCGTTCCTGGCCGAGGCGCGGCGCTGCTTCGAGGCCGAGGCGGTCGACCTCGCGGTCCTCCAGGGCGACCAGCGCAGGGTCTGGCGCAGCCGGGCCGGGCTCTCCGAGGTGGTCCCGCGGGTCGAGCCGGCCAGGCAGGAGAGCCTGGCGGGCGCGGTGACCCGGCTCGACAGCGCCATGCTGGTCGACCGGCGCTCCGCTGACACCGAGCTGGCCAACCTGCTGCGCACGGAGGGCTGGCGCGCCTGCCTGGCGGCGCCCGTGCTCGCCGGGGGCAGGGTCGCGGGAGCGCTGGCGGTCTACGACCCGGGCAGCCACGAGGGCTTCGAGCGCGGCGACCTGGCCGTGCTGGAGACGCTCGCTGTCGAGGCCGGCGCGGCGCTGGAGAAGGGCGAGCTGCTGGAAGCGGTGCTCGAGGAGCGGACCAAGCTGGCCGAGATCGTCGAGCACGCCTCCGACGGGATCGCCGCGCTCGACCCCGACGGCACCGTGACCAGCTGGAACCCCGGCTTCGAGTCGATCACCGGCTACCGCGCCGACGAGGTGGTCGGCACCCGCGGCCTGGCGCGGCTGCGGCCGCACGACCTGTCCGGCCACGAGGTCCGGCTGGAGCGCTGGTCGACCTCGTCCGACCCGCTGCCGACCATCCTCGAGGTGCTCAACCCGTCGGGCGAGGCGTGCTGGATCTCGTGCTCGTACGCGCGCGTGCCGGCAACCGGCGGGCCGCCGCGGCGGCTGGTGCTGACCTCCCGCGACGTGACCAAGGAGCTGGAGCTCCAGCGCGCGGAGGAGGCGCTGCGCGAGCGCGCCGCGCGCTTCCAGGCGCTGGTGCAGAACTCCTCGCACATGGTGGTGGTGCTCGACGCCGGCGGGGTGATCACCTACGCGAGCCCCGCGTTCTGGCGGATGCTCGGACTGGGCGACCAGGAGCAGGTCGGCCAGGGCCTGTTCGACCTGGTCCATCCCGACGACCTCCAGCGACTGCGGGTCCGCTTCGGCGAGCACCTGATCGCGGTCGGGCAGACCGCCAGCTACGAGTTCCGCTGCCTCAAGGGCGACGGCACCTGGCGGCACCTGGAGGCGCTGGTCAGCAACCTGCTCGAGGACCCCGCCGTGCGCGGGGTGGTGCTCAACACCCGCGACGTGACCGAGCACAAGCACGCCGAGGGCCTGCTGGCCGGCCAGGCGGCGGTGCTCGACCTGATCGCCAGGGACGCGCCGCTGATGGAGGCGCTGTCCGCGCTGGCGCGGCTGATCGAGACCCAGGCCGAGGGGGCGCGCTGCGCGGTGCTGCTGCTCGACGAGGACGGCGAGACGCTGACGGTCGCGGCCGCGCCGAGCCTGGTCGACGTCGGCCTGCACGAGGCCGACGGGATGGTGGTCGGCCCCAGGGCTGGGTCGAGCGGCACCGCAGTCCACCGGCGCGCGCCGGTCCTGGTCGCCGACGTCGCCACCGACCCACTGTGGGCGGAGAAGCGGCTGGTCGCGCTGGGCCGCGGGCTGCGGGCCGCCTGGGCGATGCCGATCACCACCGCCGAGTCCCGCCAGGTGCTCGGCACCGTGACCATCTACTTCGACCGTCCGCGCCGGCCGGCGCCGAGCGACACGCGGCTGCTGGTGGCCGCCGCGCACCTGGCGGACATCGCCATCCAGCGCAGCCAGGCGCAGGCGCGGCTCGCCCACCAGGCAGCCCACGACGCGCTCACCGGCCTGCCCAACCGGGTGTTCTTCCTCGACCGCGCCGCGCACGCGCTGGACCGGACCAAGCGGTCCCGCAACCTGGTCGCGGTGCTGTTCTGCGACCTCGACCGCTTCAAGGTGATCAACGACTCGCTGGGCCACGAGTCCGGCGACAAGCTGCTCGTCGAGCTCGGCAGACGGCTCCAGGAGGTGGTCCGGCCCGGCGACACGGTGGCCCGCTTCGGCGGGGACGAGTTCACCATCCTCTGCGAGAGCATCGAGGACGAGACGCATGCGCTGGCGATCGCGGAGCGGGTCGGGCGGGTGGCGGCGACCCCGTTCGCGCTCGGCGATTCCGAGGTGTTCGTGACCATGAGCGTCGGCGTCGCGCTCGGCAGCGGCGCCCGCACCCGGCCCGAGGCGCTGATCGAGAACGCCGACGCGGCCATGTACCGGGCCAAGGCGCGCGGCGGCAACCGCAACGAGGTCTTCGACCACGACATGCGCGCCCGTGCCAAGCGCCGGCTCGCGCTCCACAGCTCGCTGCACCGCGCCGTCGAGCGCGGCGAGTTCCGGGTCTTCTACCAGCCGCTGGTGAGCCTCGCCACGGGACGGCCGGTGGGCGCCGAGGCGCTGGTCCGCTGGCAGCATCCCAGCCGCGGTCTGGTCGGCCCGGCGGAGTTCATCGCGCTGGCGGAGGAGACCGGCCTGATCGTGCCGATCGGCACCTACGTGCTGCGGGAGGCGTGCATCCAGGCGGCGCGGTGGCGCTCGGTGTCGCCGGGCGGCGACCCGCTCTGCATCAAGGTCAACCTGTCGGCACGCCAGTTCTCGCACCCCAACCTGGTCGAGGTGGTCGCCGGCATCCTCAGGGACACCGGCGTCGACCCGGCCAGCGTGTTCCTCGAGATCACCGAGAGCGTGCTGATGGAGGACGCCGAGTCGACCAGCGGCGCGCTCACGGAGCTGAAGTCGCTGGGCGTGTCGCTGGCGGTCGACGACTTCGGCACCGGCTACTCGTCGCTGATCTACCTCAAGCGGTTCCCGGTCGACGAGCTCAAGGTCGACCGGACCTTCGTCGCCGGGCTGCTGGCCAACCCCGAGGACGCCGCGATCGTCGCCGCGGTCGTGAACCTGGCCCACACCCTCGGCGTCAAGGCGGTCGCCGAGGGCGTCGAGTCGGCCGCGCAGGCCGCCCGCCTGATCGAGCTCGGCTGCGACTTCGGCCAGGGCTTCCACTTCGGCCGGCCGATGCCCTCGGACACGATGCCGCTGCACCTCGGCCTGGAGGTCTCGGCCTAGCGCGGGGTCGGTCACTTAGGACCGGCACGCGGGGCGCTAGCCGATCGGGTCGACGGCGTCGCCGGCGGCGATGCGGATGAGCAGGGCGCGGCCGGGCTGGTCGAGGTCGACGTCGAGCGCCTCGATCGCGGGGGCGAGCTGCTCGGGCCGGCGGGGACCGACGATCGCGGCGGTCACGCCGGGGTCGGTGAGCACCCAGGCGAGGCCGAGCGCCGCGAGCGAGACGCCGCGTCCGGCGGACTGGCGCTCGAGCTGCTCCAGGGCGGCGAAGATCTCCGGCTGCTCGAACTCGCGGTAGGGACCAGGGCGGAGCCGCATCCGCGAACCGTCAGGGTAGGGCTCGCCGGCGCGATACTTGCCGGTCAGCCAGCCGCCGGCGAGCGGGCTGTAGGCGGTGAAGCCGATCCCGTAGGCCGCGCACACCTCGAACACGTCCTCGGCGGCGCCGCGGTCGAGCAGGCTGTAGCTGTTCTGAAGGTTCGCCGGGGTGTGCAGGCCGGCGGCCCCGGCGGCGGCGACCGCCTCGCGCACCTGCCCGCCGTCGTAGTTGCTGAGCCCGGCGTGACGGACCTTGCCCGCCTGGATCAGCTCGTCGAAGGCGGCCATGGTCTCGTCGATCGGGACCGATTGGTCCGGTTCGTGAGCCAGATAGAGGTCGACCCGGTCGGTCCCGAGCCGTCCGAGGCTGGCGTCGATCTGCTCGCGGATGTGCCTGGCCGACAGGCCCTCGTCGCCTGGGCCGGGCCCGACCCGGTTTCGGACCTTGGTGGTGAGCACGATCTCGTCGCGCGCCCGCCGGCTGGCGAGCCAGCGCCCGACGGTGGTCTCGGAGCGGCCCCCACCGTAGGCGTTGGCGGTGTCGAACAGGGTGATCCCGTGCTCGCGCGCCGCGTCCATCAGCGCGAACGCCGCCTGCTCGTCCTCACCCTGGCCGAAGAGCTCGGGCGCCGAGCCAATGCCTCCGAAGTTCCCGCAGCCGAGCCCGATCACCGAGACCTCGAGGTCGGTCCGGCCCAAGCGGACGTAGCGCATCGACAAAGCCTCCTCAGCCAGGGGCGAGCCAGAGCGCCGCGCTCAGCGCGCGCGCTTGCGGCGACGCCAGGGCAACTCGAACCCTAGCAGCCTGACCCAAAGCGGCTTGGACCGCACACGGAGCCCTTCCTCGCCGTCGCCATGGCGGAAACGGGCGTCCTGGCTCGGGTCTGGTCCGAACAGCCGCTCGGCGAGGTCGAGCGGATCGGGGCCCTGCGGTGTCTCGGCTCCTGTACCCGGCTGGCCCTGGTCGTCGGTCCGGTCGGACTGGCTGGCTGATCGGGACGGCTTCGGGGGCATATGCCTCCTCGCGACACTCGTGCTTCCTCCGATGGTATCGTCGCCCGGCTTGGAGGAGCCTTCGTTTTTCTCTGGCTTCTCGGCATTCTCTGGATTCCCGCCAGGCGGCCGCGAAGCGCGCGCCGGCGGTCAGGAGGGGCGGTCAGGAGGGGCGGTCAGGAGGCGTCGCCGGCGGCGGGGACCGGGTCGCCCTCGCCCTCGCGCTCGCGCTGGGCGTCGGCGCGGGCGGCTTGGACCGCTCGGTCGTTGATGACAGGCAGGGCGAGCAGCGCGCCCGCGGCGATCACCGCCGCGCCGGCCAGGTAGGGGGCGCGCAGGCCGAGGCTCCTGGCCAGCACGCCGCCGAGCAGGGCGCCGACGGGGATGGCGCCGAACCCGACCGTCCGGTACGCGGCGACCACCCGCCCGACCAGGCGATCCGGGACGATGCCCTGGCGCAGCGACACGCCGATCACGTTGAAGACCGACAGGGCAGTGCTGATCGCCACCAGCAGGGTCACCGCGACCCAGCGGTTCGAGCTGAGCCCGAACATCAGCCACCCGGCGGCGGTCACCAGCGCCACCGCCACCAGCAGGGTCCCGGTGCCGACCAAGCGGCCGAGCCGCGAGGCCAGCGCGTTGCCGAGCACCCCGCCGCCGGCGAAGCCGGTGAGCAACAGGCCGTAGCCGACGTTGCCGAGGCCGAGGTTCTCCTGCGCGAACAGGACCATGACCGCCTCGCCGGCCATGATCGACAGGTTCATCAGCGCCACCAGCACGGCCAGCGCGAACAGCAGCCGCCGGCCGGAGAGCCAGCGCAGCCCCTCGCCGATCTCGGCGAGCAGCGAGGTTCGGGTGCCGCCGTCGCCGCCTCGGCGCGGCGCGAAATCGCCGCCGATGCCGGCGATCAGCGCCGAGCTGGCCAAGAACGAGACCGCGTCGACCAGGAACGGCACGCTGTTGGCCAGTGAGAACAGAAACCCGCCGGCGGGCGGGCCGACGAAGTTCTGGGACACGGTCTGGGCGCCGTAGAGCTGGCTGTTGGCCCGCTCGAGGCGACGGGGATCGCGGGAGACGATCGACGGCACCAGCGACTGTGCCGCGTTGTCGAACAGGGTCTGCCCGGTGCCGAGCAGGAACGCGAAGCCGGCCAGCATCGGCACGCTGGCCCAGCCGGCCAGCACCAGCAGCCCAAGAGCGCCGACCACGACGAACCGGAAGGCGTCGACCCGCCACATCGTCACGCGGCGGTCCCAGCGGTCGACCAGTGCGCCGCTGACCAGCCCGAACAGCAGCCACGGCAGCCAGCCGGCGAAGCTGACCAGCGACACCGGGAGCGGGTCGCGGGTCAGCTTCGCGGCGAGCAGCGGCAGAGCGGTGAGGAACACCCCGTCGCCGAGGGTCGAGACCGTGGACGCCGACCAGAGCCTGTGGAACGGCGTCCCGATGCGCATGCCCGGCCTCTCGTCGGCGTCTCCGCGGCGGCTGCTCGCGGGCATATACGAGCATATCGGTCAGACGGCGCCGCTTGGAAGCGGTTCCGCCGGCGGCGGATCAGCAGGCGGGCCGCGACTGGTGCTCGACGATCCGCGTGACCGACCCGTCGCTCATGGTGAGCGTGTAGTAGAAGCCCTCGGAGGTGGTGGCGTTCTTGGCCAGCACGGTGAGCAGGTGCCGGGTCGCGGTGGGGCCCTCGCAGGTGTTCAGGAACTTGATGGTCGCCGAGGGCGCCACTGGAACGAGACGGAGCCTCGGGCTGCTGTTGCGGATGTAGATCCCCGAGCCCCTGACCATCTCGATGAAACTGGCGCTGCGGCTGTCCGCGGCCGCGGCCTTCTCGGCGGCCTGGCCGGCGAAGACTTGGAGGACGTCCACCAGCATGGTGCGGCGGTCCGGGTCGATCTTACGGATGAAGGTGTTGTAGGTGCCGTTGATCAGCGGCGCGCCGTCGACCGGCGCTGACGCGGTCCCTGCATGGACGCTGGTCGCACCGCCCTTGGCCCCGGCGGCCGGGCCGCCCGACGCCGTCAGCGTGCCGGCGGGCGCCGCGGCCGAGCCGACCGGCGTCAACGCGACCGTCGCGACCGGCGAGTCGGTGGGCGTGGCGGCCGGCTGGCGCTGTGTGTTCAGCGCGATGCCGGACCCGGTCGCGACCGCGAGCAGCGTGAGCGCGGCGGTGGCGACGACCACGCCGGGTCTCCTTCGGCGGCGGACCTTGACCGCCGGCGCGGCGGCGGTACCGGACGAGCGCTCGTCCAGCGATGATGTGCGCATGACTCCCCCTGGCGCATGCGCCGCATTCGGCGGCGTTCACCGCTGAGCTTGGCTCGCTCTGATCACAAAGCCACGTCGCACCCGATGCGGGACGATCTCGAGAAGGTCACCGTTGCTGACACATCCTTCGCTTGACCGTCAATCCCGGCGCCGCGCGGATGCTGCGCGGATGCCGAGCATGCGGCGGAGACACCATGCCGTGCGGGCCGGCACGGCGCCCCGAGGGGCCGCCGGTCCCGCACGGCAGGCTCGATCCCGCTGGATCACTACGCGATCACAACTCGGCGACGCGCCGGGTGTACGCGGCCAACGACCAGATCACGAACACGTCCAGCGCGATCATCAGCAACGACCAGAATGGATAGAACGGGATGAAGAGGAAGTTGGCGATCGCGCTCAGGGAGACGAAAAAGATCCCGATGGCCCTCGCCCACGGGCGCCCGGAGAGCACATACATCCCTGCGACCACCAGAACCCCTCCGGCGACCAGGTGAATGATGCCCCAACCGTGGATGTTGAAGTTGAGGAGGTAGTGGGGCGTCACCACGTAGAAGCTGCGCCTGATGACCGCGGTGAGCCCGGTGAAGATGTGGAACAGGCCGATGATCATCATCATCACCGCGGCGAAGATGGCTCCGCCGATCGCCCAGCTCGAGATCTCCTCGCCTGGTCGTCCACGTGCCCAGTCGGCCGAAGTTTGCCCTGCCATGCCGATTCCCCCCTCCGGGATTGGCACTGTTGCAACGACTGACCGTTCCACCCGCCGGGGTACGCCGTGATCACCCCGATGGGATGAAATTCGCGAGTGCGCAGGCCGGCGGGGCTGAATCGCAACGGACGCGGCGGCACCCCTCGGCGGGCTCCGGGCCGATCCGCGTGGTATCAGTGGAGCCGACGGCGGCTGAAGAGCGGCTGAAGAGAGGAGCGGAGTTGGCGGGCGGACCGGGCGGACCGGGCGGATCCGGAGGCCAAGGACGGCCGAGGCTGGTGCTCGGCGTGTACGTGGTGACGGCCGCGGGGCTGGTGCCCGGGCGCGGCCACGCCGAGGTCGCGATCGCCGCGATCGAGGGCGGCGCCAACGCGGTCCAGCTCCGCGCGTCACAGCACTCCGACGACGACCTGCTGCCGCTGGCCACCGGGCTGGCGGGCCGCTGCGCCGAGCGGGGCGTGCTGTTCATCGTCGACGACCGCGTCGAGCTGGCGATGGCCTGCGGCGCCGCCGGCGTCCACCTCGGGCAGGGCGATCCCTGGCAGGACGCCCGGATCCGGATCGGGCCCGAGATGATCCTGGGCGTCAGCGTGGAGGACGGGGCGCAGGCGTCGGCCGCCGAGGCCGCCGGTGCCGACTACCTGGGCGTCACCGTGTTCGCGACCGGCACCAAGCCCGAGGCGGTGCCGCGCGGGCTCGAGGGCGTGCGGGCGATCAGCGACGCGACCCGGCTACCCGTGGTCGGCATCGGCGGGATCGACGCCGGCAACGCGCGCTCGGTGCTGGAGGCCGGCGCCGCCGGCGTCGCGGTGATCTCGGCGGTCGCCGGCGCACCCGACCCGACCGCCGCCACCCGCGAGCTGGTCGCCGTGGTCCGCGGCACCACCGGCGCGCCGCCCTACCGCCGCTGACCTCGGTCGCTCGCGCGCTCGGCGGGCTTCCCGTTGGAGAGCTGGTTCACCACCCCGCCCGCCAGCGCGATCTCGCGCTCGCGGGGAGAGAGGTCGAGGCGGGCGCGGAACGGCTGCTTGCCCTCGACCTCGACGTCGACCTCGCCGGCGCCCTCGCGGACCGCGCCAGGGAGCCCGTGGATCGAGAGCTGGTCGCCGACCTCCAGCCGGTCGCGGGTGTCGGCGTCGATGTAGAGCGGCACCAGGCCCTGGGCGATCAGGTTGCGCCGGTGGATGCGGGCGAACCCCTGGGCGAGCACGCAGCGGACGCCGAGCTGGAGCGGAGCCAGCGCGGCGTGCTCGCGGCTCGACCCCTGGCCGTAGTTCTCGCCGGCCACGATGAAGCCGCCGTGCCAGCTCTTGGCGCGCTCGACGAACTCGCGGTCCTCCTTCATGAAGGTGTACTCCGCGATCGCGGCGACGTTGGAGCGGTCGGCCATCACGATCGCCCCGTCCGGGGCCATGGAGCCGGTCGAGATGTTGTCGGGCAGCACGATCAGCACCTGCCCGGTCATCTCGTCGGGCAGCGGCGGCGGGATCGGCGGGGTCTTGATGTTCGGGCCGCGGATGACCTCGATCCGCTCGCGCTCGGCCGGCGGGGCGGGGTCGAGGATCATGAAGTCGTCGACCACCGGCTCGGGGATCTCGATCTCGGGCGGGTCGCCCAGCGTGCGCGGGTCGGTGATCTCGCCGCGCAGACCGGTGGCCGCCGCGGTCGCCGGCGAGGCGAGATACACCTCGTCGTCGACGGTGCCCGAGCGTCCCTTGAAGTTGCGGTTGAAGGTTCGCACGCTCGCCTTGCCGGTCGGCGGCGCCTGGCCGATGCCGACGCAGGGCCCGCAGGCGGGCTCCAGGATCCGCACGCCCGCCCGCTCCAGCTTCTCGAGGATCCCCGAGGTGGTGATGGTCGTCAGGATCTGCCGGCTCCCCGGCGAGACCGTACCCACCGTGGCCGGCGGCAGGTGGTGGCCGTCCAGCACCGCCGCCGAGATCGCCAGGTCCTCGTACCAGGAGTTCACGCTCGAGCCGAAGCAGACCTGGAACACCGGCGTGCCGGCGACCTGCTCGACCGGCACGACGTTGTCCGGCTGCGACGGCTTGGCGATCAGCGGCTCGAGGCTGGAGAGGTCGATCTCGACCTCCTCGTCGTAGGCCGCGTCGGCCTCGGGCGCGAGCTCGACCCACTGGTCCTCGCGCCGCTGCTGCCGCAGGAAGCCACGGGTCTGCTGGTCGGAGGGGAAGATCGCGGTGGTCCCGCCCAGCTCGGTGATCATGTTGCAGACGGTGGCGCGGCGGGTGACCGACAGGCTGGCCGCGCCCGGGCCGGTGAACTCGAAGATGCGGTTGAGGCCGCCCTTGACCGTGTACCTTCCGATGAGCCACAGGATCAGGTCCTTGGAGGCCACCCACGGCGGCAGCTCGCCCTCCAGGTGGACGCGCACCACGGTCGGCGTCGGCATCCGGAAGGGATGGCCGGCCATCGCCAGCGCGACCTCGAGCCCGCCGGCGCCGATCGCGATCGACCCGCACGCGCCCGAGGTCGGCGTGTGCGAGTCGGCGCCGAGCAGCGTGGCGCCCGGCCTGGCGAAGCGCTCGGTGTGGACCTGGTGGCAGATGCCGTTGCCGGCACGCGAGAACCGGATGCCGTACCTGGCGGCGAAGGTCTGGAGGAACAGGTGGTCGTCGGCGTTGCGGTGGTCGAACATCAGCATGTTGTGGTCGACGTACTGCATGGCGAGGTCGACCTTCACCTCGTCGAGGCCGAGCGCCTCGAACTCCATGCAGGCCATGGTCCCGGTCGCGTCCTGGAGCAGGGTCTGGTCGATCGCCAGGGCGATCTCCTCGCCCGCCTCCAGCCTGCCCTCGACCAGGTGGGCGTCGAGGATCTTCTCGGTCATGGTGCCCCGCATGCTGCACCTCCAGCGGCTCCAGCGCGTCCAGCAGCCCGATGCTACTGCTGGGGTTTCCCTGCCTGCCTGGTGCGGAATCGCCCGTCCCGCCAGGTTCGTGGCGGTCGCGCGGTCCGGGGCTGGCGTGGTCCGCGGACTTCCCGCAACATGGATCGTTTCCACCAGGCCAACAGGAGGCGATGCATGGATCAGGCGCGCGCAGGTGCGCTGCTCGCCGAGGAGCGGGCCCGGCTCGAGCGGCTGATCGCGGGCTCCAGCCCGCCGGACCCCGGCGGTGACCTGGCCGACGTCGGCGACGACGTCGACAACGCCGACCGGCGCAATGCCGAGGAGACCGGCAGCGCCGTCGAGGAGCTGCTTCGTGAGCGGTGGGCGGCGTTGCAGCGGGCCGAGGCACGGCTCGCCGCCGGCCAGTACGGCCGCTCGGTCCGCAGCGGTTTCCCGATCCCGGACGAGCGGCTGGAGACCGACCCGCTCGCGGAGCTGACGGTCGAGGAGGCCGCCGCCGTGGAGCGAGGCGAGTTCGATCCCGGCGACGAGGCCACGGGACTGAAGTCGGCCCGCCATCCCTACGAGGTGCTCGACGACGCCGACATCACGCCCGAGGAGCGACTCGCGGACGAGGAGATCGACGACGAGCCCGAGGACGGCCCCAGCAAAGGCGTCCACGTCGAGCGCGACGACCGCACCGTCGGCGGGGACTTCTGAACGCTCCCCGCTCGCCGCGTCAGCGCCGCCGCGAGAGCAGCTCGACGAGCAGGTCGGCGACCCGGGCCGGCCGCTGATTGAGGGTGAAATGACCGGCGCCCTCGACCGTGACCAGCCGAACCCAGGGGCACCGCTCCAGGCCCCGGCGTTCGCCGGCGGCCAGTCTGACGTCGTCGCGCTCCCCGAACGCCACGGTTGCCTGCACGTTTGCATCGCAGAGCCGCGCCACCAGCGAGCCGTGGTGGTCGAGGTAGGCGAGGTAGCTCCGCGTCTGGTCCCTGGCGAAGCGCGGGTCCGTCTTCCGCATCTCGGCGACCAGGAGCCCGCGCCGGTCCGGCGGCAGGCTCCGCCGCATCGCCACGCCGAGCAGCGACAGGACCGCCGTGAACGGCAGCTCCCCGAGGACCCCGCCGGCCCAGTCCAGCGCCCGCGGGACCCTCGACTCGTCCCGGCGCGAGAAGCTGGGGGAGAGCAGCAGCATCGGCCCGGAGAAGCCGGCGCCGGCGGCCATCTCGATCGCCACGTTGGCGCCCAGGCTGTGCCCGACGACGGCGTCGCAGCCCAGCTCCCCGGCCAGCGCGGTGGCCTGCCTGGCGTAGCTCTCCATGCTGAGGTCGCCCGGCGGCGGGGTGCCGCCGAAGCCGGGCAGGGTAGTGGCGATCAGGCGCACCGACGCCGCCTCCAGGCTCGGCTGCTCGAGCAGGTCGTCGAAGAACACCGCGGTGCAGAGGCCGCCAGGCAGCAGCAGGACCGTGTGCTTGGCCGCCGAGGAGCCCGACTGGCGGATCGGCCACCCCTTGTACTCGCTCTCGGTCCGCAAGGCCCAATCCCCCCAGAGTGGTCGGTGCGGAGTGGAGCCTACAGCTTCCGTGCCGTCGTCGGGGTGGCTGTGTAGCGTTCTTCGCAGGGATCGGAGCCGGCACGGAGGTCGTGGATGGCGGCGGTCGACGAGGAAGGGGCGCTGGCCGCCGCGCGCGCGGGGGACGAGACCGCGTTCGCGGCGCTGACAGAGCCGCACCGGGCGGAATTGCGGGTGCACTGCTACCGGATGCTCGGCGTCTTCGACGAGTCCGAGGACCTGGTGCAGGAGACCTTCCTGCGGGCCTGGAAGGGCTTCGCCGGCTTCGAGGGCCGCGCGAGCTTGCGGGCCTGGCTCTACCGGATCGCCACCAACGCATGCCTCGACGCCCTCGACGGCCGCGAGCGCCGGGTGCTGCCCAACCACCTCTCGCCGCCGTCGAGCCCCAAGGTCGCGCTGCCGCCACGCAACGACGTGCCCTGGCTCCAGCCATTCCCGGACCGGCTGTGCGAGCCGGTCGCATCCAGCGAGGACGAGCCCGACGCGGTGGTGGTCTCCCGGGAGGGCATCGAGCTGGCGTTCCTGGCCGCCATCCAGCACCTGCCGCCGAGGCGGCGGGCGGTGCTGATCCTGCGCGACCTGCTCGGATGGCCGGCCAAGCGGACCGCCGACGCGCTGGGCGGCAGCGTGGCGGCCACCAACACCGCGCTTCAACGCGCCCGGGCGACCCTTCGGGAGCACCTGCCCCGGCGTCGCCTGGACTGGGCGCCGTCCAGGCGGCCCACCGAGGAGGAGCGGGCCGTGCTGCGCAGGTACATGGCCGCGTTCGAGCGTGCCGACCTCGCCGCGGTCGCCGAGCTGCTGGCCGAGGACGTGCGCGCGACCATGCCGCCGTTCCCGATGTGGTTCCGGGGACGCGACGCGGTCGTGGCGACGCTGGCGGCGAGCTGGGACGCCGGCTCGCGTGCCTATGTCGGGCGTTTCCGGATGCTCCCGACCAGGGCCAACGGCCAGCCGGCGGTGGCGGCCTACGTCCGCGGCCTCGACGACCGCGTGTACCGCGCCTTCGCGATATCGGTGCTGCGGATCGAGGAGGGCAACATCGCCGAGACCGTCGCCTTCCACGCTCCGGCCCTGTTCGCTGCCTTCGACCTCCCCAGCGCGCTGCCACCCATGCGGCAGCCGCACCGCTGAGCTGACAGACGCGCAGTTTGCGGCGGCAGCCGCGGTGAAGCAGGAACGGCATGACCGAGAGGAACCGGTTCCGTGCCGACGTCGAAGGGCTGCGCGCGGTGGCCGTCCTGGCGGTGGTGCTCTTCCACGCCGGGGTCCGCTGGCTCGGCGGTGGGTTCGTCGGCGTTGACGTCTTCTATGTGGTTTCTGGGTTCCTGATCACCGGCTTGCTCTGGGAGGAGCTGCGCGACACCGGCGGCCTGAAGTTCGCGGCCTTCTACGCCAGACGGGCGCGCCGCCTGCTCCCGGCCTCGGCGCTGGTGCTGGTGGTCACGGTGGTGGCGTCGTCCTTCTGGCTCTCGCCGCTGCGGGCGCGGGTGGTGACCGGCGACGCGGCCGCGGCCGCACTGTACGTGGCCAACTACCGGTTCGCCGCCCTGGGCACCAATTACCTTTCGGAGAAATTCGCCTCGCCGATCCAGCACTACTGGTCGCTCGGGGTGGAGGAGCAGTTCTACCTGCTGTGGCCGCTGCTCCTGCTAGGCGTGTTCCTGGCCGGGCGGCGGCTAGGGTGGCTGGGGTGGCGGTCGCCGGCACTGGCGGCGACCGTCCTGGCGGTCGCCGGCGCCGCCTCGTTCGCCCTCTGCGTGTGGCTCACCAACGTGTCGGAGCCGTGGGCGTTCTTCTCGCTTTCGAGCCGGGCGTGGGAGCTGGCCGCCGGCGGGCTGGTGGCCCTGTCGGCCGGCTGGCTGCGGCGGCAGCCGGCCGCGGCGGCCGCGGTGCTCGGGTGGGTCGGCCTCGGCCTGATCGTGTGGTCGACCGTCAGGTTCAACACGTCCACGCCGTTCCCGGGCACCGCGGCGCTGCTGCCGGTCGGCGGCACCGTCGCGGTCATCGCCGCCGGCTGCGCCGCCCCGCGGCTCGGCCCGGCCGTGCTGCTCGGCACCCGGCCGATGGGCCTCGGCGGGCGGATCTCCTACTCGTGGTACCTGTGGCACTGGCCGCCGCTGGTGCTGGTGCCGGCGATGCTCGGCCACGCCATCGGGCTGGCGGGGAATCTCATCCTGACGGCGGGCAGCGGCCTGCTCGCCTTCGCCACCGTCAAGCTGGTCGAGGACCCGGTGCGGTTCTCGCCGCGGCTCCGCGTCCGGCCCCGACGCAGCCTCGCCGTCGGCGCCGGGCTGACCGCGGTCGCCGTCTTCGCCTCGGTTGGGACCGCGGCCGCGCTGCCGAACCCGAACGGGCACGGCCAGGCGGCCGCGCCGGATGCGATCCGGGTCACCTCCACGCCCGGAGGGCAGCAGGCCGCCGTCCGGGACCCCGCCGAGGCGCGGCTCGAGAGCCTGTCCGCGCCGATCGTCCAGGCGGTCGCCAAGGCCGTGAGCGTGCGGACGGTGCCGGCGAACCTGAGCCCCTCGGTCGCGCACGCCCACGCCGACCAGCCGCAGCCGGTCCTCGACGGCTGTCTGGTCCGCTGGCTCGGCACCCAGAGCCCGACCTGCCAATACGCGTCCACGACCTCGCGTACCGGCGTGGTCCTGTTCGGCGACTCGCACGCGGCCATGTGGTTCCCGGCCCTGGACCAGGTCGCGCAGGCGAACCAGTGGCGGCTCGAGGCGCTGACCAAGGTGACCTGCCCGCCGGTCGAGCTGTCGATCTTCAGCCCGGATCTCGGTCGTCAGTACCGCGAGTGCGACCAGTGGCGCGCCAACGTGCTCCAGCGCATCCGCGCGGAGCGGCCGGCCCTGGTGGTGCTCGGCTCCGCCCGCCACTACAACGACCTCTACCACTTCAAGGTCTACGGGCCGCAGTGGACCTCCGCGCTCGCCAAGGAGGTCAGCGAGATCCGCGCCACCGGCGCCCGCGTAGTCGTCCTCGGGCCGGCGCCCAAGCCGACCCTCGACGTTCCCGACTGCCTGTCCGCGCACCTCAGCAACGCGGTCGCCTGCCTCTCGAGCCGCACCGACGCCGTCAACGCCGCCGGCGTCCGCGCCG
>JBEDUQ010000220.1:0-28636 GCA_040414855.1 Actinomycetota bacterium | reverse complement strand
TGGACGGCGCTTCGTTCAGCGTCGCGCCGGGTCGGATCGTCGGGTTCCTCGGTCCGAACGGGGCAGGCAAGACCACCACCATGCGGGCGGTCTTCGGCCTGGTGCGCCCCGACCGGGGCGAGGTCCGCTGGAGGGGAAAGCCGGTCGGGCCCCAGGAGCGAGCGCGCTTCGGGTACATGCCCGAGGAGCGCGGTCTGTACCCGAAGATGAAGGTCGGTGACCAGCTCACCTACTTCGCCGAGCTCTCGGGGATGAGCGCGGCCGCGGCGAAGGAGGCAACCACGGGATGGCTCGCCCGCCTGAGCCTGGGCGACAGGTCCCGGGCGCGCCTGGAGGAGCTGTCCCACGGGAACCAGCAGCGGGTCCAGCTGGCCGCGGCGTTGGTGCACCATCCTGAGCTCGCCGTTCTCGACGAGCCCTTCAGCGGGCTGGACCCCCTCGGGGTCGAGGCGATGGCTGAGCTGCTCACGCAGACCGCCGCGACCGGTGTCGCCGTGCTGTTCTCGAGCCACCAGCTCGACCTGGTCGAGGACGTGTGCCAGGACGTCGTGATCGTCGACCACGGCAGGATCGTGCTCGCGGGCGTGGTCGAGGAGCTGAAGGCGGCCTCGCCCTACCGTTCGCTCGACATTCGGGTGGACGGCCATCGCTGGGCGCCGGTCGTTGCCAGCGGCACGGTCACCAGCAAGCAGGACGGCCAGGAGCAGGTGCTGGTCGACGCCTCGGTGGACTTGGAGCAGATCCTGGCGAGCGCTCGTCGAGTCGGCGAGGTCACGGCGTTCAGCTTCGAGCCGCCCTCGCTCGCCGACCTGTTCCTCGAAGCGGTGTCGGGAGGACGGGGGGCATGAGGGGCAGCGTGAGGCGGATCTTGCTCGTGGCCCGTCGGGAGTGGGATCAGCGGGCACGCACCAGCGCGTTCCGGGTCTCCACCCTGGTCTCGGTGGCGATCGTCGCGGTCCTCATCATGGTGCCCGAGATCTACGGGGGAGGCGACAGGCCCACGCGCACGGTGGGGCTCGTCGGCAGGAGCACCGCGCAGCTCCCCGCGCTGCTCAGCGCCACCGGGGACCAGCTCGACATGACCGTGAAGACGCGTGCGTTCGCCGACGAGGCCGCCGGCCGGGTCGCGCTCGGCTCGGGCGAGGTGTCGGTGCTGCTGGTCGACCAGCGGGAGCTGGTCTGGAAGGCGGAGGCCGACCAGCGGCTGGGGACCTCGGTGACCTCGGCGGTCGGGGTCCTCCAACGTCAGCAGGCGATCGGCGAGATCGGCCTGGAGCCCGAGCAAGCGGAGCGGCTTCTCCAGCCGCCGGAGCTTCGGTCGAGGAGTCTCGAGCCCGCGACCAGGGAGCAGACCGCGCGAGCTGATCTTGGCCGGATCGGGGTGGTGCTGCTCTTCATGGCGATCGCCTTCTACTGCGCCTTCGTGCTGACCGGCGTGGTAGAGGAGAAGTCCAGCCCGGTGGTCGAAGTCCTGCTGTCTCGAGTGCGGCCGACCGAGCTGCTCGCCGGCAAGATCCTCGGGATCGGGTTGGTCGGCCTGGCGCAGCTGGCCGTTGTCATGGGAGCGGGCCTGGTGGCGCTGTCGTTCTCCGACAACACCCTGGCCCCGGAAACGGCGCCGAGTACGCTCGGGTGGATCGTGTTCTGGTTCATCCCGGGCTACGCGCTCTATTCCGTTCTGTACGCGACGGCCGGCTCGTTGGTGTCGCGCCAGGAGGAGACCCAGAGTCTCCAGCTCCCGATGACGGGGCTGCTGTTCGTCGCCTACATCCTCGCGTTCGTGGCGACCGAGGCGCCCGACGGCGCCGCGGCGCTGATCGGATCGCTGGTCCCCGCCACAGCTCCAATGGTGATGATCGTCCGCATCGCCCACGGCGGGGTCCCGTGGTGGCAGATCGTCCTCTCGGCGGCGCTGACGCTCGCCGCGGTCTACGGCCTGGTGCAGGCGGCAGGACGGGTCTATGCGGGCAGCGTGCTTCGGTTCGGCGGCCGAGTCCGCCTGCGTGAGGCCTGGCGCGGCGCCAAGGCGTGACCGCTACCGACGGTGCGAAACCAAGCGGTCAGGGCGGCCTGTCCCCACTCGCTAGGCGGCCACGCCGACCTCGGCCGCGAGCAGGCGGAGCTGGTCGAGGTGCTCCTCGCCGTCGGCGTGCTCGAACTGGCAGACCACCTGGTCGACGCCGACGGCGGCGAGCGCGGCCAGCTCACCGCGGACCTGGTCGAGGCCGCGTAGCGGGACCTCGCCCGAGCCGGTCGCCCGCGCGTCCGGCGACGCTCCCGGGCGCAGGTCGAGGGTCCGGCGCAGGCACACCCCGACCGCGCGCCCGGGCGGGGTCGCGGCGCGCAGCCGGGCGATCCCGTCGGCGACCTCGCCGCTGGACAGCCCGTCCGGGTGCCAGGCGTCGCCGGCCCGCGCCGCCCGCGCGATCGCGGCCGGCGAGTTGCCCCCGACCCAGACCGGCACCCCGCCCGGCTGCTCGGGACGCGGGTCGAACAGCACGTCGCCGAATTTGTAGCGGGGCCCGTCGGCGCGAGGGTCGGGCTCGGTCCAGAGCGTCCGCATCACGCCGATGGCCTCGTCGAGGTGGCTGCCGCGGTCGTGGAAGGAAGCGCCGAGGTTCCGGAACTCGCGCTCGGCATAGCCGGCCGCGACCCCGAGCACCAGCCGCCCGCCCGTGAGCGCATCGATGGTGGCCGCCTGCTTGGCGACCTCGATGGCGTTGCGCATGGCCACGATCAGCACGGACGTGCCCAGCCGCACGGTCGAGGTCATCCCGCCGAGGTAGGCCAGCGTGGTGAGCGACTCGAAGATGCGCCCGAACCGCGCCATCTCCCGTGGGACCAGCAGGTGATCGCTGGCCCACACCGAGTCGTAGCCGAGCCGCTCCGCCTCCAGCGCGACCTCGACGATTCCCTCCCTGGTCGGTCGCGCCCCGTACGGAAAGTTCGGAAGACAGACCCCTAGTCTCACTTGTATCCCCTCGCTCGCCGGCTCACCGCAGTCGGTCCCGAACCTGCCCGAGCAGCTCGATGGAGCGGCGGGTGGCCGCGTCGCTGACGCCGGGGTACTTGCAGCGGAACATGACGTGGACGGTGTCGTCGGTGATCTCGCGCAGACGCTCGAAGCTGTCGATCAGGTCGTCGGGGGCGCCGAGCCAGATCTCGGTGCGGCGGCGGGCGTGCTCCTCCGGCGGCATCAGGTGGGGATGCCACTGCTCGTACTCGCTCGGGTCCAGCCCGTACCAGTCGCCGTAGACCCGCCGCGTGTACATGTAGGCGTCCTGGACCAGCTCCCAGGCGGCGTCGGGCCCCTCGTCCGAGAGGAAGCCGCCCAGCGTCATGTAGAAGCGAGGCCGCTCGGTGGGCCTGTCGTTGCGCTCGAGCGCCTCCCGGTACATCCCGAACGCGGTCGCGACCCGGTCGAACAGGTCGCGGTTGTGGCCCTGCTCGGCGAACACGTCCGAGTCGGTGCCGCCGTCCATGATGAAGCCGTCGGCGAGCCGCGCGACCCGGTCGATCGCCTTGGGCGCGTGGCCGCCCATGAGCAGCGGGATGCCGCCCTCACGGACCGGCTTCGGATAGACCCCGACGCCCTTGCGGCGGAAGTGCTCGCCCTCGAAGTCCAGCTCGCCGTCGCCCCAGCACTGCCGCAGCAGCTGGCACAGCTCCTCGGTGCGGCCGACGCGGGCGGCCCTGGTGGTCTCGAAGCCCTCGTACTCGACGTCGCGGTAACCGAGCGCGACGCCGAGCTGGCAGCGGCCGCCGGTGAGCACGTCCACGAAGGCGGCGTCCTCGGCCAGCCGCACGGGGTCGTAGAGCGGCGCGAGCGCGACCGACACGCCGATGTCCATCCGCGAGGTGACCGCCCCCATGGCGGCCGCGAACGGCAGCACGCTGCCGACGTAGCCGTTGTCGAGGAAGTGGTGCTCGCTGATCCAGATCGCGTCCAGCCCGACCCGCTCGGCCAGCCGCGCCTGCTCCAGCGAGTCGGCGAGCACCTGCGTTGGCGACACGCCCTCGACCGGCAGGCACTCCCCGGAGTACACGCCAAGCCCGATCTCCATGCTCAGCTCCTCTTCTTGGCGGCGGCCCGCTGGGCGGCGGCCGCCGCCTCGCCGAGCGCCTCGGTCAGGGTCGGGTGCGGATGGATGGTCCTGGCGACGTCCTCGGCGCGGCAGGCGGTCTCGACCGCCAGCGCCGCCTGCCCCACCAGGTCGGTGGCGTGCGGCCCGGCGAGCTGCACGCCGAGGACGATGCCGCTCCGGGCGTCGGCGACCAGCTTCACGAGGCCCCGCCGCTCGCCGAGGATGGCAGCCCTGCCGGAGGCGGCGAAGCGGACGCGACCGACCGCGACCGGGACCCGAGCCCGGCGCGCGTCCGCCTCGGTCATGCCGACCGAGGCCAGCTCCGGGTCGGTGAAGGCGATCAGCGGCACCTGCTGGTCGAATCCGGACGGCAGGCCGGCGATCGCCTCGGCGGCGACCCGGCCCTCCTCCATCGCCTTGTGCGCCAGGCCCGGCCCCGGGGTCAGGTCCCCGATCGCCAGCACCGACGGCACCCGGGTGCGGCGCTGCTCGTCGACCTCGATGTGGCCGCTCTCCAGCGTGGTGATCCCAGCCTCCTCCAGCTGAAGGTCGTCGGAGTTGGGGCGGCGTCCGGCGGCGACCACCACCCGCTCCGCGTCGACGCGCGCGGCGCCGTCGGGCGAGTCGACCAGCAGCACCCCTTCGTCGATCCCGCGCGCGGTCGCTTTGGTCAGGACGGCGACGCCGAGGCGCTCCAGGGTGCGCTCGACCTCGCGGACCAGCTCGGCGTCGAAGCCGCTCAGGATCCGGTCCAGCGCCTCGACCACGGTGACCCTGGCGCCGAGCTTGGCGAGCGCGGTGCCGAGCTCGATGCCCACGTAGCCGCCGCCGACCACCGCGACCGTCTCCGGCACCCGCTCCAGCTCCAGCGCGCCGGTCGAGTCGAGCACCCGCTCGCCGTCGACCGGCAGTGTCTCGAGCGCCACGGGCCGCGACCCGGCGGCGAGGATCGCGTGCTCGAACCTGAAGTGGCTCACATGGTCGGCCGACTCGACCGCGACCCGGTGCGGGTCGAGCAGGCGGGCGGTGCCCTCGACCACCTCGACCTTGGCGAGCAGCTTGCGGACGCCGCGGACGAGCCCGTCGACCACCGAGCGCTTCCACGCCTGCACCGCGGCCAGGTCCAGGGTCGGGCTGGCGCTGATGCCACGCTCGCCGAGCGCGGCGATCCGCTCCAGGTCGCTGGCGGCGGTGATCAGCGCCTTGCTGGGGATGCAGCCGGAGTTGAGGCAGATCCCGCCGAGCCGGTCCCGCTCGACCAGCACGACCTCCATGCCCAGCTCGGCGGCGCGAGCGGCCGTGGTGTAGCCGCCGGGCCCGCCGCCCACGACCAGCACCTGGACGGGACGGGCGACCTCCCCGACGACCACGGCTCAGCCCTCACCGAGCAGCAGCTGGACCGGGTCCTCGAGCAGGCCCTTGACGGTGAGGCAGAAGGCGATCTGGAGGTCGCCGTCGACCACCCGGTGGTCGGCGGCGAACGACAGCGGCAGCACCGGACGGACCGCCAGCTGGCCGTCGACCGCGACCGGACGGTCCTGGATCCGCCCGAAGCCGAGGATGCCGACCTCGCCCGGCCTGATGATCGGCGTGCCGAACCAGCCGCCGAGCGGGCCGTGGTTGGTGACCGTGAAGGTGCCGCCCTGGAGGCTGGCCAGGGCGACGCGGCGCTCGCGGGCGGCGCGGCCCAGCTCGTCGACCTCGCGGGCGATCGCCAGCAGCGGCTTGGCGTCGGCGTCGCGGATGACCGGGACGATCAGGCCGTCGGGGGTCGAGACCGCCACGCCGATATTGCGGTGGCGCTTGAGCACGATCTCGCCGGCGCCGAGGTCGAGCGAGCTGTTCACCGAGGGGTGGTCGACCAGCGCCAGCGCCGCGGCCTTGACCAGCAGGGCGGTGAGGGTCAGCGGCACTCCGGCCCGCTCCGCCCTCGGCCGGAGCCGCTTGCGGAGGTCGACCAGGGCGAGCGCGTCGACCTCGTGGAAGCCGGTGATGTGCGGGATCTCGCTCCAGGACTGCGCCATGGTCTCGGCGATCCGCCGCCGCAGGCCGCGAAGCGGGACCCGCTCCTCGTCGGGACCTGGCTCGGTGGCGGGGCGCCGCGCCGGCGCCGCGGTCCGGTGCGGCGCCGGCGCGGTTGGCGCCCCGGCCACCGGCGCCGCCGGAGCGGCGGCGGGCTTCGCGGCGGCCTGGACGTCGTCGTCGGTGATGCGCCCTCCGGGACCGCTGCCGGCCACGCCGGCCAGGTCGACGCCGAGCTCCCGCGCCAGCCGCCTGGTCGCCGGGGTCGCCAGCGGCTTCCCATTGCGCCGCTCGGCGGCCGCTTCGCCGAGCCCTACCGCCGCTTCGGCCGGGGCCCCGGTGGCCTCACCGTCAACCGCGACGGGCCCGGTGGCCGTGCCGTCGTCGATCACCACCAGGACCTCGCCGACGCGCAGGACCGTGCCCTCCTCGGCGCCGAGTTGCCGCACCCGGCCGGTGGCGGGCGCGGGCATCTCGACCAGGGCCTTGTCGGTCTGGAGCTCGACGATCGGCTGGTCGGTGACCACCTCGTCGCCGACCCGGACCAGCCAGGTGACCACCTCGGCCTCGCTCAGGCCCTCGCCGACGTCTGGGAGCCGGAACTCGTACATCGGTCAGTACCTCGCCGTCTCGCGGATGGCTGCCAGCGCCCGCCGCACGTCGGGAATGTAGTCGTCCTCCATCGCCGGCATCGGGATCGGCGTGTCGTAGCCCGAGACCCTGCGGATCGGCGCCTCCAGCGACAGGAACGCCTCCTCCTGGATGGTGGCCACCACCTCGGCGCCGAAGCCGGCCGTCTGCGGCGCCTCCTCGAGTACGACCGCGCGCCCGGTGCGGGCGACCGCCTCGCCCAGCGCCACCACGTCCAGCGGCACCAGCGTGCGCAGGTCCAGGACCTCAACCGAGATGCCCTCGGCCTCCGCGGCAACGGCCGCCTCCTCGGCGACGCCGACCATCGCGCTCCAGGCGACCACGGTCACGTCGCTCCCCCGCCGCGCGACTCTGGCCAGCCCGAACGGCACCAGGTGCTCGCCCTCGGGGACCTCGTCGCGGACCAGCCGGTAGCCCTTGAGCGGCTCGAGGTACATGACCGGGTCGGGGTCGCGGATCGCGGTCGCCAGCAGGCCCTTGGCGTCGGCCGCGGTCGCCGGCGCGACCACCTTGAGCCCCGGGCAGTGCGCCAGCACCGACTCGAACGCGTCCGAGTGCAGCTCCGGAGCCCGCACCCCGCCGCCGTACGGCGCCCGCACCGTCACCTGCATCCCGAAGCGCCCGTTGGCCCGCGAGCGCATGCGGCCGAGCTGCCCGGCGATCTGGTGGTACGCCTGGTACGCGAAGCCGAGGAACTGGAGCTCGGCGACCGGGACCAGACCGGCCGACGCGAGCCCGATCGAGGCGCCGACGATCGCCGCCTCGGCCACCGGCATGTCGACCACCCGCTCGGCCCCGAAGCGCGCCTGGAGCCCGTCGGTGGCGCGGAACACCCCGCCCGAGCGGCCGACGTCCTCGCCGACCACCATCACCCGCTCGTCGCGCGCCATCTCCAGCTCCAAGGTGGAGCGGATCGCCTCGACCATGCTCAGCACCGGCACCGGTCAGCCCTCCTCCAGCTCGGCGCGATCGGCGTGGAATTGGTCGCGCTGACGCCGCAGCCGCACGGGCTCGTCGGTGTAGACGTCGTCGAAGAAGGCGCCGTGGCGCGGCTTGGGGGTGGCGTCGAACTCCTCGACGGCGCGGTCGATCTCGCCGTCGCACCACTTCACCGCGAGCGCGTCGGCCTCGTCGTCCCAGCGGTCGGTGGCGCGCAGCCAGGCGGTGAAGCGCACGATCGGGTCGAGCGCCCTGGCCGCCTCGACCTGCTCCGGGCTGACGTAGCGGGTCGGGTCGTCGGCGGTGGTGTGGGCGCCGAGCCGCGTGGTCACCGCCTCGATCAGGGTCGGGCCCTCGCCGGCGAGCGCCCTCGCCCGCGCCGCGCGGGTGACCTCGTACATCGCCAGCACGTCGTTGCCGTCGACCAGCACGCCGGGCATGCCGTAGCCGTCGGCGCGGCCGGCGATGGTCTCGGCGGCCGACTGGATCGACCACGGGGTCGAGATCGCCCAGCCGTTGTTCTGGCAGACGAACACGACCGGCGCCCGACGGATCCCGGCGAGGTTGCAGGCCTCGTGGAAGTCGCCCTCGGAGCTGGCGCCGTCGCCGAAATAGGTGAGCACCATCGCGTCGCGGCCGGTGCGCTGGAAGCCCCAGGCGAGCCCGACCGCGTGCGGCAGGTGCGCGGCGAGCGCGACCTGCTGCGGGTAGAGGTTGGCGTCGGCCGGGATCTCCGCGCCGGCCGGGTGGCCCATGCGCTGGAGCAGGTAGGTGGACAGCCGCAGGCCCATGTGGAGCATGGCGAGCTGCTCGCGGTACTGCGGCACCACCCAGTCGGTGGTCCGGTCGATCGCGAACACGCTGCCGACCGAGGCGGCCTCCTGGCCGGACAGGGGCGCGTAGGTGCCGAGCTTGCCGCGCCGCTGGAGCGAGATCGCCTTCTGGTCGATGCGGCGGCCGAGCAGCATCAGCCGCAGCATGGCGTGCAGCTCGCCGTCGCCGAGGCCCGCCGGCGGCTCGCCGACCTGGCTGCCGTCCGCCGCGACGATCCGGAAGGGCTCGGCCACCTGCCGCCTCCTCAGCCCTTCCGGTGCCGCACCAAGGCCCACGCGCCGGGCAGCAGGCCGGCCGCGAGCGCGATCTTGAGGGCGTCGCCCAAAAGGAACCTGGTGACGCCGAGGTCCAGGCCCTTGAGCAGGCCGACGTGGATGCTGGCCATCAGCCAGGGCAGGCCGAAGGCGTAGACCACCAGGTTCCCGGCGACCATGGTCAGCACCACCCGCGCCGGGGTGCGGTCGAAGCCGTTGCCGGCCAGCCAGCCGACCAGCGCGCCCGCGAACAGGAAGCCGATGATGTAGCCGAACGACGGCGCCGAGAGCGTGTCGGTGCCGCCGCTCGCCTGCGCGAACCACGGCACTCCGGCCAGCCCGGCCGCCATGTAGACCCCCATGCCCAGGAAGGCCCGCTGCCAGCCGAGCGCGGCCGCGCCGAGCAGCACCGCGAAGGTCTGCCCGGTGACCGGGACCGGCGTGAACGGGATGACCACCTGCGCCGCCAGGCCGGTGAGGCCGGCGTAGGCCAGCACCAGGAGGAGGTCGCGGACGCGGTCGCCGGGCAGGACGTCGGCGAGCACGGCGCGTCCGGGACGCGGGATGGCACTGGACGACAACGACACGCTGCTTCCTCCTGGGGGTCGGGGGCTAGACCGGGTAGACGCCGTTGCGGCGCTCGTGCGGCGGGGTCGGGCGACGGCGGTAGGCGGCGTAGCGGCGGATCAGCTCGTCGCGAAGCTCCGCGCCGGGCACGACCGCCTCGATCGAATTCTCCGAGGCGACGTGGAACACGTCGACCTTCGCCTCGTACCTGGCCCGCTCGGCGGCGACGTAGCGCAGGCGCTCGCGCTCGTCTTCGATCTCCATGATCCGGTTGTAGTGCATCGCGTTCACCGCGGCGTTCGGTCCCATCAGCGCGGGCTTTGCGGTTGCCAGGGCAAGGACGGCCGAGGGTGCCATGGGACTGCCCGACATCGCCAGGTACCCGCCGCCATAGGCCTTGCGCACCAGCACGGCGATCCGTGGCACCCGGCTCTCGGCGACCGCGAACAGCATCTTGGCGCCGTGGCGGATGATCCCCTGCCGCTCGACCGCCGAGCCGATCATGAACCCCGGCACGTCGACCAGGAACAGCAGCGGGATGTTGAAGGCGTTGCAGAGCCAGACGAAGCGGGCGGCCTTGTCGGAGGAGTCCGAGAACAGCACGCCGCCCTTCTGCATCGACTGGTTGGCGACGATCCCCACCGGCCAGCCGTCCAGCCGCGCCAGCCCGGTCACCAGCTCGCGCGCGAACAGCGCCTTGTACTCGACGAAGCTGTCCTCGTCGACCACCGCCGACACGACCTTGTGGATATCGAACGCCACGTTCTCCCGCTTCGGAACGATCATGTCGATCGGGGGGCCCTCAGCAGGCGGACGAGCGTCCGTACGGACCGGGTCCTCGCGCCACGACGAGGGGAAGAAGGCGAGCCAGTCGCGGAGCAGCCCGAGCGCCTCGTGCTCGGATCCGACCAGGGCGTCGCCGAGCCCGGAGACCTCGCAGTGCATGCGGGCGCCGCCCATCTCCTCCAGCGTGACCTTCTCGCCGGTGGCCATCTCGCTCATCCGCGGCGACCCGAGGTAGGCGGTGGCGGCGCCTTCGACCATGACGGTCAGGTCGCACAGCGCCGGCACGTACGCCGACCCCGCCGGCGACGGCCCGAACATGATGCAGACCTGCGGCACCCGCCCCGAGAGCTGGACCTGGTTGTAGAAGATGTTGCCCCACGCGTGCCGGCCGGCGTAGCTCTCGAACTGCTCGTCGATCCGCGCCCCGGCCGAGTCGATCAGGTAGACCAGCGGCGCGCCGATCTCACCGGCGACCTCCTGCATGCGGGTGATCTTGTCGAAGGTCCGCCGCCCCCAGGTGCCCGCCTTGACGGTGTAGTCGTTGGCGATCACGCAGACCGTGCGGCCGCCGATCTTGCCGACGGTCGTCACCACCGCGTCGCCGGCCAGCCCCTCCTCGGACCGCGCCAGCAGCCCGTCCTCGAACTCCGCCTCGGCGTCCAGCAGCAGCTTGAGCCGCTCGCGGACCAGCAGCTTGCCGGCCTCGACGTGGCGCTGCCGGTACTTCTCGGGCCCGCCGAGCCTGGCGGCCTCCAGCCGCTGGGCGAGCTCGGCGTGGACGTCGCGCTCCTCCGGCGGCTCGCTCAACCGTCCAGCTCCATCCGCAGCAGCGCGGTGGCCATCGCCTTGCCGGTCTGGTCGTAGCGGAGCGTCCGGGTCGCGCCGCCGCCGAGCGCCTGCCGGCAGACCACGTTGAAGCCGTTGATGTTGGGCATCGGGTAGACCTCCACCCCGCCCTGGACCCAGGCGCCGAAGTGCGCCTTGACGCGCTCGGGCGTCAGCTGGCGCTCGAGCGCCGCGTAGGCGGCCTCGTCCTTGGCCAGCACGCCGATGTTGGAGACGTCGCCCTTGTCGCCCGAGCGGGCGTAGGCGAGGTCGACCAGCCTTACCATCGCGGCCTCCGCTTCTCGAGGAATGCCTCAACGCCCTCGGCGAGCTCGTCGGTGGCGAGGAACACCCCGCGCATGGCCCGAGCGTAATCGACCGCGCGCTCGTAGGGGAGCTCTCCCGTCTCGGCGAGCAGGCGCTTGCCGAGCGCGACCACCGCGCGCGGGTTGGCGGCCAGGCCCGCCGCCAGGTCGGCGGACTCCTTGGCCAGCGCCTCGGCCGGCACCACCCGGTTGACCAGCCCGATGCGCGCCGCCTCGGCGGCGTCGATAGTCCTGCCGGTGAGCGCGAGCTCGCGGGTGGCACGCTCGCCGATCACCCGGCGCAGCGCCGGCAGCACCACGATCGGGAACAGCCCGATGCGGACCTCGGTCATCCCGAAGGTCGCCGTCTCGGCCGCGATCGCGAGGTCGCAGAGGGCCACGAGGCCGCAGCCGCCCGCCAGCGCGTGGCCGTTGACCGCCGCGATCACCGGCACCGAAAGCCGCGGCAGCATGGTGAACAGCTCGGCCCAGCCGTCGCCGGTGGCCCAGTGCTGGTGCGCGTCGGCGGCAAGCTCCTCGCGGAACTGGCGGATGTTGCCGCCGGCCGAGAACGCGCTGCCCTCGCCGGTCAGCACCACGGCGCGGACCTCCGGGTCGGCGTCAGCCTCGCGCAGGGCCCCCAGCAGCTCCGCCACGGTCGGGTAGTCGAGCGCGTTGCGCCGGTCCGGCTGGGCGAAGGTGATCGTCTCGACCGCGCCGTCCCGCGCGCGCCGGAGCCGGCCGCCCGAGGCGTCGCCCGCGGAGGTCCCGCCGGACGGCTGTCCTGGAGGTTGGACGGTCGGCATCAGGCCTCGATGACCTCGACCTCGACCTGGACGGCGTCGCGCGGGATCAGGGTCGGCCACAGGGCGACCACCGGGCGTGGCCGGCTCGGCACCGCAATCGCGCTGCCGACCCCGCCGAGCGTCCACAGGTGGGTCAGCTCGCGCCGGATCGCGTCGGCCTCCTGCCGGGTGGCGCAGTGCGCCGCGACCCGCAGGCCGACCTCGTTGAGGTCGCCGGACGGCGGCGGGGCGGTCGGGCCGTTGAGCGTGTTGACGCCGACGTACTCGAACAGCAGCTCGCTGGGGTGGACGTCGGTCGCCTTGAGGCGCTCGCGGATGATCTCCTCGCCCCGGCGCGCCTTGTCGTAGGCGTCGGGCCACGAGAACAGCGCCTGGCCCTCGCCGATCCAGCCGTCCTGGTAGCCGATGCAGACCTTGAGCGTGTCGGGCCGCCCGGCGCCGCCCATGTTGTCGACCCGGACCCGCTCCGGGCCGGCGTCGGTGATCCTCGGCAGGGTGAAGTCGGCCACCCCGTCGGGCATCAGGTAGCGGCGGGGGTCGTGGATCTCGTAGACCAGCTGCTCCTTGACCGTCCACGAGTTCAGCACGCCGCCCGAGCCCTCGAGCTTGGTGATCTCGGCGGTCGCGTCCTCGGCGACCTCGGCGATCGGGAAGCCGATCCGCCACGCCTCGCGCGCCTCGCGCCAGAAATTCGACACCGCGCCGCTCGCCAGCGCGGCGCACTCGATCAGGTGGCCGATGGTGACCGCCGCCGCGACCTGCTGGGTGTGCTCGGCACCGTAGGTCCAGCCGAACTCGTGCATCAGCGGCCCGACGAAGATCGCGTTGTCGGAGCAGCGGCCGGCGACGACCACGTCCGCGCCGTCGGCCAGCGCCTCCACGATCCCGTCGGCGCCGATGTAGGCGTTGGCGGCGACGATGCGGTCGGCCACCCGCTCGAGGTGCTCCTCGCCGGTGTCGAGGTTGGGGAAGCGGACCCCGTCCGCCTCCAGCTCGCGGAGCCTGTCCAGAATGTCGTCGCCGGTCACCACGCCCACCCTGGTGCCGCCGAGGCCGTGCGCCCTGGCGATCTCGACGACCTGCGCGGCCGCGGCGGGCGGGTTGGCGCCGCCGGCGTTGGTGATGATCCTGGTGCCGCGCGGCCGGGCAATCGGCAGGATCGCCTGGGTCCAAGGAACGATGTCAGCGATGTAGCCGCTGGTCGGGTCCTTGGCGCGCTGGCGTTGCAGGATCGCCAGCGTCAGCTCGGCCAGGTGGTCGAAGCCCAGGTAGTCGCAAGCCCCCCGTTCGGCCAGCTCGACCGCCGGCTCCAGCAGGTCGCCCCAGTAGGCCGACCCGGCGCCCATCCGTACCGTCCGCATGCAGCTCACCTCACGCGCTGCCGGGCCCTGGAACCGGCCGACATTGGGCCAAGGCAGGTCGACTAACGAACGTCCGTTTGCTCGTCACATCTTCCTCCAGACCGCCCCCATGGTCAACGCGCCCCACCCCTCGCCAGGTCCCGCGGGGAGCTGGCGCTCACGGCCTCGCCGGACCGCTGCCGCTCTGGCGGACCGAGGCGCCACCAGAGCTTCTCAGACCGGGCCAACCGGCGGGGCGGCGTAGACTCGGAGGGAGATGAGCGGCGGATTCCTGGTCTACGAGCTGCTCGCCGCGCAGGCGGGCGTGCTGCTGGTCGCCATGATGGCGATCGGGCTCTCCACGCTGCTGGTGAGCATGCGGACCGGATCGCCGCGGCGGCTCGGGTACGACGCCGGCGGCGCGTCCGCCGGCATGGTCGAGCGGGTCGCGCTGCCGGTCCCACCCCCGCGCCAGGCCGACCCCGACGGCCGGGGCGCTCATCGCCCGCGGGCGCCCGACGGCTGGAGCGCCGCGGCCGCGTAGCCGGCTGGCGGGACCCGGCCAGGGCTGGCCGAGGCATCCCCCACGTCCCCGAGCGCGGCCTCGTGGCGCCACGCCATCGCCACCGCGCCCGAAGGGGGTCCCGCATGCTCGCGCCAGTCGAGCTCATGCAACACCTGCTCACGTTCCTCGACACCGCCATACGACCGTTGCTCGGCGCCCAGAGCGCCTGGGTCGCGATCGCCCTGCTCACCCTCGTCGTTCGCGTCGCGTTGCTGCCACTGGCGATTGTCCAGGCTCGCGGCACGCGCGCCCAGCTCCGGCTGCAGCCGGAGATCGCCAAGCTGCGAAAGCGATTCGCCAAGCAGCCCGAACGGCTCCAGAACGCGCTGATGGAGCTCTACCGCGAGCGGGGCGTCAACCCGCTCACCGGCTGCCTGCCACTGCTGCTGGCGCTGGTGCAGATCCCGGTGCTGTGGGTCGTGTACCGGGTGATCCGCGCCTCCGCGTTCGGCGGCACGCTGTTCGGGGTGTCGCTGGGCACCAGCCTGGTCGCCGCTCCCCCGGCGCTGCTGGTCGCGGTGTTCGCCGTGCTGCTGGCGACCGCCGCGCTGTCGGCGTGGCAGGCACGGCGGAACGCGCGACGCGCGGCCGCCGCCGGCGCCTCTACGGACATCCCGGGCGTCCCGGGCCTCCCGAGCGCGACGACGATCGGCACCGTGCTGCCGTTCGCGGTGATCCCGGTCGCCGCCTGGCTGCCGCTCGCCGTGGTCGTCTACATCGCGGCCGGGAACCTGTTCATGCTGGTCCAGCAGGCGCTCATCCGCGTCCACTGAGAGCTGGGCGGTCATCTCGCTCCCGGCTCAGCCCGCTTCGGGGTCGAGGTGCAGCCTGCCGTCCGAGCGCCGAAGGAGCGCCGCGCGCAGCTCATCGCGGGTCCGGAAGGACATGGCCCGCTTGGCCTGGTCCAAGAGCGCGGCCGACGCACCGCCGTCAGGTCCTGGCCGGTAGGTGACACAGCCGCCAGGAACGACCTCGGCCACCTCGGAGGCGTGACCGGCGCGGGTCCGCCCCGCTGTGGTCCGGGCGGGGCAGGTTCCCGTGAACCGGATCGTCACGCTGCCGGCCTCGGCGGTGATCTGGGGCCGCTCGGTGATATTGAACCTGATGTTGACGCTGACGCGGTCGAACTGGAGGACGCTCTCGCCGTTGCGGACGCTCAGCGCGCCGTGGACGCCCGCGGGGAACTCCTGGAAACAGGGAATCCGGGCGGCCGACGGCACGGCCTGCGCTTGCAGCCACAGCTCCTCGAGATGGGCGCAGGACCCGTTCCCACCGCTGACGGCAGAGCCAACGCTCGGGTTCCCGCTGGAGCTGACGAACACCCAGGCGATCGGGGCGGCGGCAGGGAGCAGCACCAGCAGGACCAGCGCCAGGAGCCCGATGCGCCGTGCGGTCCAGCGCTGGACCCGGATGGGCCGGGGTGGGGTGGGCAGCAGCCGCACGAACTCGCCGTGGAGGTCCCGGCCCTGGTCGCGGATCATTCGGCGGAGCTGGGACGGCAGTGCGAGTCCGCGGCGGGCCGCCGCGAACGCCTCGGTGATCTCGCCGACCGAGAAGCGCTGGAGGGCGCGCCGGTAGACCCGCTCCGGGCTGGACCGCAGGGCCAGGCACAGCAGCATGTTGGCCAGGTCGACGGCCTGGCGCCAGGGGCTGGGGTGCATCTCGGCGAAGAACACGTCGATCAGGTAGAGCTTGCCGTCGCGGACCAGGAGGTTGGCCGGCTTGATGTCTCGGTGGGCGAGGTTGGCGTCCCAGAGCTTTCGGACGATGTCCAGCCCCTGGTCGATGATCGCGTCGTCGACCTCGGCCTCACCGATCTCCTTGGTGCCGTCGAGGAACTCGAAGACGATCAGGTACTCCCGCTCTGGGGTGAGCTCGGCGACACCGTACGGCTCCGGGCTTGGCAGCCCCGCCCGCCGCATCAGCCCCAGCGCGTAATCCTCCTGCTGGACCAGCCGCCTGACGGTGTTGAACGGTTTCTCGTCCTCGAGCCGCCCATACAGCAGCGCCCGGCCAAGCTTGTAGGAACGGTCGGCGCGGAGATGGCTCCGCGCGTAGAGCTTGCCGAACACGACCCTCGTGTCGGCGGCCCCGCCCTCGCCCCGGACCTTGATACGAAGCGGCGTCGACCCGGCCGAGCCCGAGAGCCCGAACGGCTCGACCTCGAGCACGGTCAGCCCCAACTGCTCGGCGAGGGCACGCCGGATCGCTTCGCCGCGGCGCCCCCCGACGTCCAGGTGGGCGCTCCGGCCACGCCGGTAGACGACGGGGAAGACCTCGCTGGGGACCAGCAGCCGGTAGGCGGCCACTGAGACCGCGACGCCGATCACCGCGCCGACCAGGGCGTCGGTGGGAGCGTCAACGCCGAGGGTGACCCGCGCCAAGGCGAACGCCGCGACCAGGCCGGCCGCGACCAACTTGCCGAGCTGCCGCCAGCGGCCCACCGGGACCAGGGTGTAGACCGCGCCGACCAGGGTCGCGGCAAGAATCGCCACCGGCCGCGACGGCATCGCCCAGCCAGCCCAACCGCCGCGTAGCTCCACCCCGAACGGCCGCGGGCGGTCAGCCGTCGCCAACCGGACCGCCAACAGGACCGCGAAGAAGGACCCCATGAACACGAGCAGGTGACGGAAGCGCCGCAGGCCCAGCAGCGCCAGCAGAATCCCCCATCGCAGGACAGCGATCGCGGCGGCGGAACCGGTGGAGGCCACGATCGTCTCCATGAGGCCGGTCAGGCCGGGCAGGTGGAGCCCGGCGAGCCAACCCACGACCGCGTCGTCCCACACCGTGACCGCCACGCCCACGCTGTGCCGGGCCGGGCCGAAGGCGAGCTTGGCGAGCGTGACGAGCACCACCGCCGCGGCCGCCCACCACACGCCGGTGGGCTGGAGACTGCGCGGCAGCGGCGGGGACTGCCCGGTGGGACGCCGCCGCCGTCCCGACCGCCCGAGGTCGACCGCATCCGGGGCCGTCGGCCCAGGCTGCCCGAGGGCACCTGCCGAGGGGTGGCGTCCATCTGGTCATCCTGCGGCCCGCCGGCCTTCCAGTCCATATCATCGTCATCATCGTCATCGTCGTCCCGAGGAAGCCTCCGCCGCCGTGCCTTGAGCCCCGAGCGCGCGGCGCCGTATCATCGAGGCGAATGAACGCTCGTTCGTTAACGGCGGGCGTGCCAGGAGCGGGGAAGCCGAGCCGAGGAGGGCCAGTGCAGGACTTCGCCGGACGACGTCAGCGCCTTGCGGAGCGCATGACCGAGCAGGGCATCGACCTGCTGTTCGTGCCGCCCTCCGCGGACCTGGAGTACCTGACCGGGATGGAGCGGCGGGTGCCGACCTTCGGCAACGTCTCCTACACGCACGGCTGGGTGGGCGGGGCGTTCTTCCGGCCGGGGCGCGACCCGCTGCTGGTGCTGCCGCGGATGACGGCGGAGTTCGACCTTCCCGGCGGCGCGCCCGGCGAGGTCGTGATCGTGAACGAGCTGGACGACGGTCCGGCCATCTTCGCTTCGGTCGCCGGCGGGCTCGGACCGGTGCGCAAGCTGGCGATCGGCGCGCGGACCTGGGGCGAGACCGTGATCCACCTGCTCGAGGTCTTCGGCGGCCCGACCCTCGCCAACGGCGACGACCTGGTCGGCCCGATGCGGGCCATCAAGACCGCCGACGAGCTGGCGGCGATGGAGGCGGCCTGCCGGCTGGTCGACGATGCGATGGCGGCGGTGACCGGCCGCGTCCGCGCGGGCGTGACCGAGCTGGACCTGGCGGCGGAGGTCGACCACCAGCTCAAGACCCACGGCTCACGGACGGTGTCGTTCGACACCGGCGTCTGGTCGATGGGCCCCCACGACACCCGCGACGCGACCATCCGGGTCTCGAACCAGCCGCTGCGCGAGGGCACCGGGGTGTCGTTCGACTTCGGCTCGGTCTTCGACGGCTACTGCTCCGACTTCGGCAGGACCATCTTCATCGGCGAGCCCGACGCCGAGTTCCGGCGCGCCTACGACCTGGTGATCGGCGCGCAGGCCGCGGGCATCGCGGCGGTCCGGCCGGGCGCGACCGCCGCCGAGGTCCACCAGGCGACCCGCGCGGTGATCGTCGAGGGCGGCTACGGTGACTGGTTCCGCCATCGCACCGGGCACTGCATCGGCATGGACGTGCACGAGAAGCCGTTCATCTCCGAGGAGGACCTGACCCCGCTCGAGACCGGCATGACCTTCACCATCGAGCCGTCGATCTTCTGGCCGGGCCACGTCGGCGCCCGCATCGAGGACGTGATCGTGTGCGAGCCGGGTGGCGGTAGGAAGCTCAACACCTATCCCGAGGCCCTGGTGGCCAACGCGTGAGCTGAACGACGCCTTCGGCCGGCGCTACGGGACCCGGCGGAACAGCGCGAGCAGGCGGCGGAGGCCGGTGACGGGGTCGGGCCCGTCGTCGACGCGGAGGTCGAGCGGGGTCGGTCCCCAGACGCGGAGCGCGGCGGACTGGCGGCCGCGCCGGTCGCCGCCGGCGGCGTCACCGGCGGCCAGCGCCTCGACCAGCCGCTCGGCGAACGGCAGGCCGGCGCCCGCGCGCCAGGCGGCCGCCATCGATTCCACCACCCGCGGCCCGGCGAGCAGGTTGCCTTGGACCGCGAAGCCGTCGCCGGCCAGGCCGCCCGCCCAGCGCATGCAGTCGGCGCCGGTGTGGGTCGCCGCGCGCCCCTCCCGGTCGACCACGCCGAGCTGGCGGTAGCGCGCCTCCGGGTCGGTCGTGGTGAGCGCGCCGATCACCTCGGCGGCGGCGAGCCCCTCGTCGAGGCGGTCGAGCCCCTCCCAGCCGTAGCGGAGGTCATGCCACGCCTGCGTGGCGAGCGCGCCCGAGGCGAACCGTCCCCATGGCACGTGCGCGCCGACGCACAGCGCCTTGGAGGCGACGGCGACGCCCCAGGCCGGCCCGCCCGGGTCGTGCGCGACCACCGAGAAGGTCACGAGCCCGCGGGCCCACCGGCCGCGGGCCCACCGCCCGCCGAGCCGCCCGCCGAGCCGCCCGGGGTGGCGGAGGCCTCCCCCGCCGGATGGGCCGCTGCGCCGGCCGCGCCGACCCCCACCGAGCCGCCCGGGGCGGCCGCCCCATCCGTTGCGCCCGCGGCGCGGTCGCGGAGGATGCGCCAGACGATCGGGTCGAGCTTGCCGGGGACCATGCGCTCCTCGAAGTTCTCGACCCCGGACCACTCGTCGAGGGCGGGCCGCAGGCCGCCCTTGGCGACCGGGTCGTAGCCGACCGCCGCGAGCGCGACCGCCACCTGATCGGCCAGCTCGCCCTCCAGCGGCAACAGCGTCGCCGGATCGGGCCGCTCGAAGTAGAGCTCCTGGAGGCCGAGCAGGCGGCCCAGCTCGGCGACCGGGTCGTCGTGGTCGTCGACCCGCAGGTCGACGGCGCGGTCGGCGCCGCCGCCGTAGGAGCCGCCGGCGCGCCAGACCCGCAGGGCGGCGGACTGGCGGCCGCGGCGGTCGCCGCCCGCGGCGTCGCCGGCGCGGACCGCCGCGAGCAGTCGGCGCGCGAACGGCTGCGAGGACGACGCCTCGTAGGCCGCCACCATCGCGTCCACCACCTCGGGACCGGCCAGCAGGTTGCCCTGGACGGTGAAGCCCTCCCGCACGGTCCCGCCGGCCCAGTGCATACAGTGCGAGCCGGTGTGGCTGGCGGCGCCGCCGCCGGCGTCGACGATGCCGACCTGGCGCTGGTCGCGGAGCGCGTCGCCGGCGGTCAGCCGCTCGACCGTCGCCGCCGCCGACTCGCCGGCGGCGAGCAGCTCGAGCCCGTCGTCGCCGTAGGCGAGGTTGGCGAGCGCCTGGGTCGCGACCGCGCCAGCACCGGCCCGGCCCCACGGCACCGCCGAGCCGACCGCCAGGCACTTCGAGGCGACCGCGACACCCCACGAGGCCGTGTCGGGGTCGTACGCCGCGATCGAGAAGGTCATGGGCTCAGCCTCCGGAGGTGTCGAGCCACAGGTTGGTCAGGTCGGGGTTGTGGGTCCAGGGCGTGTAGGTCCAGTTCTTGACCCGGGTCGACCAGAAGGCGGTCGACTTCGCGTAGGCCCACGGCGCCCAGGGCGCGTCCTGCATGATCCGCTGGTCGAGCTGGCCCCACAGCGCCGCCCGCTGACCGGCGTCGCGCTCGGCAAGGGCCGCGTCGATGGCGGCGTTGACCTCGGGCACGTTGTACTCGGCCATGTTGTTGTTGCCCGAGGGCAGGATCGCGCGGCCGTCGAACAGCAGCGAGAAGAACGACCTGGCCCCGTCGCCCGGGTAGTCCGGGCACCACTCGGCGTCGCCAATCTGGTGCTCCATCCGCTTGGACGGGAACAGCAGCGAGTCGTAGTAGACCGAGAACCCCTCGAAGCCCTTGATCTTGAGCGTGATGCCCGCCCTGGCGAGCGACGCCTGCACCGCGGTGGTGAAGGCCGGACCGCGCCCGGTGGTCGAGCCGACGTAGTTGAGCGTCAGGCCGTTGGGATAGCCGGCCTCGGCCAGCAGCTGCTTGGCCTTGGCGACGTCGCCCTGGCTGTTCGGCGAGGGGTAGAGGTCATAGCTCTTGTAGCCGAACTCGGTCGGCGGCAGGATGGTCGCCCCGATCTGGCCGCCGAGCGGCCCGCCGCGGGTACGGAGCAGCGCCTGCTTGTCGAGCGCGTAGTTGATCGCTTGGCGCACCTTGAGGTTGCTGGTCGGGCCGGCCGCCGGGTTGACGTTGAGCGGCATGTACTCGACGCAGCCGTTGACGTGGGCCGCGAACTGCTTCGACAGCTTGGGGTCGGCGGCGATCGCGCCGAGGCGCGAGACCGGCGGCTCCAGGTTCAGCGACAGGTCGCCGTCGCCGCGCTCGATGCGCTGCTGCGCGGGCTGCTCGTCGAGGCCCATGGTGACCTCGATCCTGTCCACCCAGGCTTTGCGCAGCGGGTCGGTGGCCGCGTTCCAGTTGGGGTTGCGGGCGAACGAGATGCTCTTGCCCGGCACGTATTTGTCGAGCGTGTAGGGCCCGAGCCCGACGACGTGCTGCGAGTAGTCGGAGCCGACGCGGTACTTGCCGGCGGCCTCCTCGGGCACCGGCGAGAAGAAGCCGAGCGCCAGGATCGAGAGGAAGTCGCCCGCGGGCTTGGCGAGGGTGATCTCCAGCGTGTGGTCGTCGACCGCCCGCATGCCCGAGATCTCCTTGGCCTTGCCCTTGGCGAAGTCGTCGGCGCCCTTGACCAGCATGGCGTAGGGCTGCCCGCTCGACGGGGTCTTGGGGTCGAACATGCGCTTCAGCGCGTAGACGAAGTCGCCGGCGACCAGGTCGCGGTTGACCGGCGGCGCCCAGCGGACGCCCTCGCGGAGCTTGAAGGTGTAGGTGAGGCCGTCGGCCGAGACGGTCGGCGCCGCGGCGGCCAGGTCGGGCACCGGGGTGGCCGCGCGGGTCGCGTCGGTGGTCGACTCGTAGGAGTAGAGCTGGCGCGCGTAGGTCCGTTCCAGAGCCCAGGAGACGGGTGAATAGGCGTCCGCGGTGTCGAGGAAGTCGACGTCGGTTCCGTTGATGATCTGGAGGGTGCCGCCCCGGACTCCGCCGGCGGCCGCGCCACCGCCGCCGGTCTTGTTCGAGGAGCCGCAGGCGGCGGCGAGCAGGGCCAGCACCGCGACCAACGCCAGCAGTCGAGTCGTCTTGAGCATCCAGCACCTCTGCATTCTGCGCATGCCACGAGATCGCGCGGCGGCTCGCGCCCAGAGCGCCGCGCCCACCGGGGACCGGGAGACACCACATCGGCGAGCGAACGAGTGAACGATCGCCCGTAGCTAGCGAACGAGCGATCGTTCGTTTACCATTCAAGCCTGCCCTGCTGGCGGTGTCAACACACCTACAGAGGTCCTTAAGGTCCCCATGTCGAGCATCGAGGGCAAGACGCCGGCGCGGCTCGCCCTGCGCAGGCTGCGCGGCGATCCGCTGGCGCTGGCGAGCGTCGGCTTTCTCTTGCTGCTGTGCCTGGTGGCGCTGGCGGCGCCGCTGATCGTCGGGCTGATCGCCCACCCGCCCAACGACACCAGCCACTACCAGCAGACGACCACGGCGATCGGCACGCCCAAGGGGCCGAACTTCGGGCTCCGCTTCTTCTTCGGCGCCGACCAGTTCGGCCGCGACCTGTTCAGCCGCGTGCTCTACGGCGCAAGGGTCTCGCTGCTGGTCGGGGTGCTGGCCACCGGCGTCGCGGTGGTGATCGGAGTCACCGTCGGGCTGCTCGCCGGCTACCACCGAGGCTGGGTCGACACGTTGCTCTCTCGACTCGTCGACATGTTGCTTTCGATACCGTTCCTGCTGCTGGCGCTCGCGCTGGTGGCGGTGCTGCGGCCAAGCCTGTGGATCGTGGTGCTGGTGATCTCGCTGACCACCTGGACCTACCTGGCGCGGATCATCCGGGCGCAGGTGCTGTCGCTGCGGGAGCGCGAGTTCGTCGAGGCCGCGCGCTGCCTGGGCGCCAGCGACCTGCGGATCATGCTGGTCGAGATCCTGCCGAACCTGGCCGGGCCGATCATCGTCTACGGGACCCTGGCGATCCCCACCAACATCCTGTTCGAGGCCTACCTGTCGTTCCTCGGCCTCGGCCCGCCGCCGCCGACCGCGACCTGGGGCCAGATGCTCGCCGACGCCAACGGCTTCTACCAGGTCGCCTGGTGGATGGTGGTGTTCCCGGGTCTGGCGCTGTTGGCGACCACGCTGGCCTTCAACCTGCTCGGCGACAGCCTCCGCGACGCCCTCGACCCCGGAGGTGGCGCCCGCAGATGACGCGCTACATCATGCGGCGCCTCGTCTGGGCGGTGGTGCTGCTGTTCGGCGTCTCGATCCTCACCTTCGTGCTGTTCTACATGCTGCCCGGCGACCCGGCCGTGCAGGCGGTCCCGCGTGGCGCGACCCCGGAGGTGCTCGCCCAGGTCCGCCACCGCATGGGGCTCGACCAGCCGCTCTGGCGCCAGTACCTCGACCTGTTGCACGGGCCCGACCGCATCGGCATCGGGCATCCGTCGGGGATCTTCAACTGGCCGCCGAACCTCGGCTACTCCTTCAAGAACCAGCAGCCGGTGCTCGACACGATCCTCGACCGGATGCCGGTCACCGCCTCGCTGGCGATCGGCTCGGCGCTGGTCTGGCTCCTGATCGCCGTGCCGGTCGGGGTGCAGGCGGCGACCAGGACCCGCAGCGTCAGGGACCGGGTGGCGATGATCTTTGCGCTGCTGGGCGTGTCGACGCCGGTCTTCCTGGTCGGCATCGGACTGCTCTACGTGTTCTACCTGCGGCTCGGCTGGACGCCGGCGCCGAGCTACGTGCCGGTCACCCGCAACCCGGTCCAGTGGGTCAACCACCTCTACCTGGCGTGGCTGACGATCGCGGTGGGGACGGCCGCGCTCTACGTGCGGATGATCCGCTCCGGGATGCTCGACGTCATGAACGAGGACTACGTGCGGACCGCCCGCGCCAAGGGCCTGTCCGAGCGGACCGTCATCTTCAAGCACGTGCTGCGCGCGGCCCTGACCCCGGTGGTGACCATGCTCGGCCTCGACATCGGCGCGCTGCTGACCGGGGCGATCGTGGTTGAGCAGGCGTTCGGGCTGCCCGGGATCGGGGCGACCGCCGTGCAGGCGATCCTCAACGTCGACCTCCCGGTGGTCCAGGGGATCGTGCTCTTCACCGCGTTCTTCGTGATCATGTTCAACCTGGTGGTCGACGTCGCCTACGCCGCGCTCGACCCGCGTATCCGGTACCGCTGACCCGCGCCCCGGCCCCCCGTCGCGCAATACGCTGCCCGCTCGTCGCCTTGACCAAGGCTTGACTACTCCACTGTTGCATAGTCAAGTCTTTACTAGTAGGCTGCCAGGCATGTCGGAGACCAAGCTGTCGCCCGGAGCCCACGCCGTCCTTGGGCTGCTCTCGCGCGAGCCGACCTCGGGCTACGACCTGGGCTCGCTGGCGGAACGCACGATCGCCCACTTCTGGCCGATCACCCGCGCCCACATCTACGCGGAGCTCGCCCGGCTGGAGCGCGCCGGCCTGGTGACCGCCACCGAGGTGGCCCAGCGCGGCCGCCCCGACAAGCGCGTCTACACCATCACCGCCGCCGGCGAGCGCACCCTCGACGACTGGCTCGACAACGCCGACCTCGGCGACGAGCGCCGGCGCAACCCGCTGCTGCTCAAGGTCTTCTTCGGCGACCGCATGGCGCCGGAGCGCCTGGCCGGCCTGCTCGCCACCCAGCGGGAGCGCTGCCAGGCCAACCGCGACCACTACGCCGCCATCGCCGAAGCGCTCCGCGGCGATCCGGAGGCGGCGATGCGCTACGCGACGGCGCTCTACGGCGTGCGCTGCGCCGAGTCGCAGCTCTCCTGGCTCGACGAGGTCGAGCCGATGATCATCCCATCCGCAACCGCATCGCCGCGCTCGACCAGGGGAGCCTGAATGTTCAAGGAGAACCGCAGGGCCAAGCTGCTCACCCTGACGCTGAGCTGCTTCGGGCTCTTCATGGTCCTGCTGGACGTCACCATCGTGAACAACGCCCTGCCGGCGATCCAGCGCAACCTCGACGCCAGCCTCTCCGGCCTCCAGTGGATCATCGACGCCTACACGCTGGTGTTCGCGAGCCTGCTGCTCACGACCGGCGCGCTCAGCGACCGCCAGGGACGCAAGCGCTGGTTCATGATCGGCCTGGCGACCTTCACGATCGGCTCGGCGCTGTGCGGCATCGCCCCCAACCTCGGCGTGCTGGTCGGCGCCCGCGCGCTCCAGGCCGTCGGCGGGGCGGCGCTGTCGCCGGCGAGCCTGGCGCTGCTGACCGGAGCCTTTCCCGACCCGCGCGAGCGCGCCCAGGCGATCGGCCTCTGGTCGGGCGTGTCTGGGCTCAGCCTGGCGGCCGGGCCGCTGATCGGCGGCGCGCTGGTCGACGGTCCTGGCTGGCGCTGGGTGTTCTTCGTCAACCTGCCGGTCGGGGTGATCGCCTTCCTGGCCGCGGCCCGCTTTCTCAGGGAGTCGGTCAACCCACACCCGCGGCGGCTCGACCTGGCGGGCCAGATTCTCGCGATCGCCTCGCTCGGCTCACTGGTCTACGGGCTGATCGAGGGCGGCGCCAAGGGCTGGACCTCGCCGGTCATCCTCGGCGCCTTCGCGGTCGCCGCGGTCGGGCTCGCCGCCCTGCTGCTGGTCGAGTCCAGGCAGAAGCAGCCCATGCTCGAGCTGCGCTTCTTCCGCTCGGCGTCGTTCTCGGGGACCAACCTGATCGCGTTCCTGACCTTCTTCGCGCTGCTCGGCTTCACCTTCTTCAACACCCTGTACTTTCAGGAGATCCGCGGCTACTCGGCGTTCGGCGCGGGGCTGCTGGGGCTGCCGGCGACGATCGCGATCGTGCTGGTCGCGCCCATGGCCGGCCGGGTCGCAGCGGCGCGCGGGCCGGGGCTGCCGATCGCGGTCGGGACCGCCCTGGCCGGCAGCGGGCTGCTTGCGCTGCTGTGGCTGCATCTTGACACGCCCTACAGCCACATATGGTGGACGTTCGCGCTGTTCGGCATCGGTCTCGGGCTGGTGACCGCGCCGATGGCGGCCGCCGCGGTCGCCGGCATGCCGCCGTCGCAGGCCGGGGTCGCGTCGGCGATCCTCAACACCAGCCGCCAGGTCGGCGGCGCGGTCGGGATCGCCCTGCTCGGCGCCATCTTCTCGGCGCGATTCCGCGCCTCGCTGCCGGCTCCCGTCCGCGACGCCGCCGGCGGGGGGGCCGGCGGGTTCCAGATTCCCGACCCGGGCCTGCGACGGGTGATCGGCGGCGCGTTCGTGTCCGCCCTGCACACCGGCTACCTGTTCGCCGGGGGTGCCCTCCTGGTCGGCACCGTCCTCGCGCTCACCCTGCTCGACACCCTGCGCCGCCCGCGTCCGGAGGCCCCCGCCGCCGGCGAGCCCCAAGCCCAGGTCGCGAGCCAGAGCCCGCGGTAGTTCGGCCGGGAGGACCCGCTTCGGCCGGGAGGACCGGCGGGCGGCCAGACTCGGCACGCCCGAGTCTCGGCTGGGCGGGCCGCCGGCGCTCGTCCTGGCGGGGGGCGGGCTCGCGGCACGCTGGGTTCAGGCCGAGCCGCGCCACCCCGGCGACCCCGGGCCCGCGAGTGGTCAAGCTCAGCCGATCGCGCCGGCAAGCTGCTCGGCGCGGCGGCAGGCGGTCTCGCGGCCGGGTTCGAGGCTGCGGAGGTCGGGCTCGGCGGCCCGGCACTCCGGCTCGGCCAGCGGGCAGCGCGGCGCGAACCGGCACCCCTCGGTCGGCAGGCCCTCCGCCCCGAGCAACGATCCGGCGACCCCGGCCGGCAGGCCGGCCGGCCCTACCGACGGCACCCCGGCCACAGCCGCGGGCTGAGCGCCGGACGCGGCGCCGTGAACCTCGGGACCCACCCCACCCTCGACCGTCTCGGGTTCCAGCGACGCGGCCAGCAGCGCCCGGGTGTAGGGGTGCTGGGGGCGGTCGCAGACGGCGGCGGTGGGACCGTGCTCGACGACCCTGCCGGCGTACAGGACCACCAGGCGGTCGGAGAGGTGGCGGACCACGGCGAGGTCGTGGCTGATGAACAGCATGGCGGTTCCGGCCTCGCGCTGGATATCCAGGAACAGGTTGAGGATCTGCGCCTGCACCGAGACGTCGAGGGCGGACACCGGCTCGTCGCAGACCAGCAGGCGCGGCTCCAGCGCCAGGGCCCGCGCGATGTTCACCCGCTGGAGCTGGCCGCCGGACAGCTCCCTCGGCCAGCGGTCGGCGATGGCGGGGTCGAGCCCGACCCGCTCCAGCAGCCCGGCGACCCTCGCCCGCCGCTCGGCCCGGTCGCCGACCCCGTGGATCCGCAGCGGCTCGGCGACCGACCAGCCGATCCGGCGACGGCCGTCGAGCGCCAGCAGCGGCTGCTGGAAGACAGCCTGCACCTGCGAGCGGAAGCGGCGCGGCTCGCGCCGCAGCCAGTCGCGCAGCGGACGCCCGTCGAAGCGGACCTCGCCGCGGTCGGGTTCCAGCAGGCCGAGCGCGATGTTGGCGAGCGTGGACTTTCCCGACCCCGACTCCCCCACCAGCCCGACCACCTCGCCCTCGCCGACGTGCAGGTCGACCGAGCGGCAGGCGTGGGTGGTGTCGCCGGAGCCGTGGAACGCCTTGTCCACGCCGGCCAGCTCCAGCAGCGCGCTCATGCCGGCCTCGCCGCAAGCGCCTGGACCTCTTCGGCGCGATGGCAGGCCACCGTCGAGGCGCCCACCTGGCGTGGCGGCGGCTCCTCGGCCACGCAGCGCTCGACCGCATACGCGCAACGCGGGACGAACGGACAGCCGCGGGCGGCGACCTCGCCCGCCCGCATCGCCACCAGCGGGGTCTTGGGCGCGTCGCTTCGCCGCGGGGTCGAGCGAAGCAGCCCCAGCGTGTAGGGATGGCGGGCGGCCGAGAACAGTGCGGTGGTCGGCGCCTGCTCCACCGCCTTGCTGGCGTAGAGCACCACGGTGCGCTCGGCGACCCGGGCGACCACGCCGAGGTCGTGGCTGATGATCAGCAGCGCCAGCCCCGTCTCGGCGCGCAGCTCGGCGAGCAGGCCGAGCAGCTCGGCCTGGACGGTGGCGTCGAGCGCGCTGGTCGGCTCGTCGGCGATCAGCAGGCTCGGCCCGGCGGCGAGCGCGCCGGCGATCATTATCCGCTGAAGCATGCCGCCGCTCAGGTGATGCGGATAGTCCTCCAGCCGCCGCTCCGGGTTCTGGATACCGACCCTCCGCAGCAGGCCGAGCAGCCTGCCCCTTGCCTCGTCGCCGAGCCCGGCGGCGCGGAGGCCATCGCGGAGCTGGACGCCGATCCTGCGGGTCGGGTTCCAGGACCCGGCGGGGTCCTGGAAGACCATCGCGATCCGCCGGCCGCGCAGCGCGCGCAGCTCCCTCGGCCCGAGGCGCTGGAGATCGCCGCCCTCGAAGGCGAGCTCGGCGGCCGTGACGCGGGCGTCGCGTGGCAGCAGGCTGGTGAGCGCCAGCGCGGCGGTCGACTTGCCCGACCCGGACTCGCCGACGATCGCCAGGCTCGCGCCCTGCTCCAGCTCGAACGACAGCCCGCGGACCGCCGGCGCCGCGCCGTTCGCGTAGCGGACCTCGAGGTCGCGGACGACCAGCAGGGGGGCACTCATCCTCGCTCCCTGGCCAGCTCGTCGCCGATTGCCACGAAGTTGAGCACCACCAGCAGGATCGAAAGGCCCGGGAAGACGGCGTACCACCAGGCGTTGAACACGTACGACTTGGCGTTGGCGATCATCAGGCCCCACTCAGGGCTCGGGTTCTGGGCGCCGAGCCCGAGGAACGACAGCCCGGTGAGCGCGATCACCGCGTAGCCGAGGTCGAGGGTGAAGCGGACGTTGAGCTGGTCGAAGGTGTGCGGCACCACGTGCCAGCGGAGGGTCTGGCCGCCGCTGGCCCCAAGCGTCCTGGCGACCCGCACGTGCAGGTCGTTCTTGAGCGACAGCACCTGGCCGCGGACCATGCGCGCATACGAGGGCCACCACACCAGCGCCAGCGCGACCACCGCCGAGGCGGTGCCGCGGCCGAGCGATGCGGCCACCGCCATCGCCAGCACCAGGTACGGGAAGGCGAGGAACAGGTCCACCACCCGCATCAGCAGGC
>JBEDUQ010000219.1:0-3204 GCA_040414855.1 Actinomycetota bacterium | reverse complement strand
GAGCGGAGAGCGTGCCCGCGGCGCATGGGCCGGCGGGCAGGCTGGAGGAAGTCGGCGATCGCAGCGTGAGCATGGTCGTCTGGGACGTGATCATCGTCCTTGTCATCGTGTCTATTGGCGGGTTTTTCGCCTCGGCGGAGATGGCGCTGGTTTCGCTGCGCGAGGGCCAGGTGCGATCGCTGGCCAAGCGCGGCAGGCGCGGCGCGAAGGCCGCGCAGCTGGCGGCGGACCCGAACAGGTTCCTGTCCGCCGTCCAGATAGGCATGACGCTCGCGACCCTGGTTTCCGGCGCGTTCGGCGCCGACACGCTGGCCTCGGCGCTCCGGTCCTGGCTGGAGCGGCAGGGCATGTCCAGCGGCGTGGCGGCGCCGCTGGCGTTCGCGATCGTCACCATCTGCATCACTTTCGTCACCCTGGTGCTCGGCGAGCTCGCGCCCAAGCGGCTGGCGCTGCAGCGTGCCGTCCCGCTGGCGCTGCTCTCCGCCCCGCTGCTTGACCGGATCGCCGTGCTCGCCAGGCCGGTGGTGTGGCTGCTGTCGGTGTCGGTCAACGTGGTGGTCAGGCTGCTCGGCGGCGACCCGCGGCAGAGCCGCCAGGCGATGACCGAGCAGGAACTGCGCGAGCTGGTCACCGAGACCCAGGCGCTGAGCCCGGACGAGCGGCGCATCGTCGGCGAGGTCTTCGACGCTGGCAAGCGGCAGATCCGCGAGGTTCTCCGGCCGCGCACCGAGGTGGAGTTCCTGGCGGCGGGCACGACGATCGGCGAGGCGGCGGGCATCGCGGCCAGCGTGCCGTACTCGCGGCTGCCGGTGTACCAGGACTCCTACGACAACGTGATCGGCTTCGTGCACATCAGGGACCTGCTCGGTCCGAAGGCACCGGACCGGACCGCACTGGTCGACCAGGTGGTCAGGGAGGTGAAGTTCCTGCCGATCAGCAAGACGGTGCTCGCCGCGCTGTCGGAGATGCGGCGGGACCGGGCGCACCTGGCGATCGTGGCCGACGAGTACGGCGGCACCGCCGGCATCGTCACGCTCGAGGACCTGGTCGAGGAGCTGATCGGCGACATCACCGACGAGTACGACACCGGGCTGGCCGCGGCCACCAGGCTGCCGCGCGGCGAGGTTGAGGTGGACGGCCTGCTCAACCTGGACGAGTTCGGCGAACAGACCGGCATCGAGCTGCCGGAGGGCCCCTACGAGACGGTGGCCGGCTATGTGCTCTCGGCGCTCGGCAAGGTGCCCTCGGCGGGGGATTCCGTCAAGGTGCCCGGTTACACGATCACGGTGACCGAGATGGACGGCCGCCGGATCGCCCGGCTGCGCGTCGCGCCGGCGCCGCGTCCGGCAGCGGCGCCCGGCACCGCGCCCGAGGGCGCGCCAGGCGGGGGTGCCGAGGCCGCCCCGACGGCCCCTTCCGGCTCCTCCGCCGCGGTCCCGCCAGGTTAACGGGCCGCTAAACTGTGCCCTACGCGGGGAAATTCCCTGGTGGAAGGCGGTACCTGTGCCTGGCGGGTTTGACACCGTCCTGGTCGTCGACTTCGGCGCGCAGTACGCCCAGCTAATCGCCCGCCGGGTGCGCGAGTGCCACGTCTACTCGGAGATCGTCCCCTCGACGATGCCGGTGACCGAGATGCTGGCGAGGCAGCCCAAGGCGATCATCTTGTCCGGCGGCCCCGCGTCGGTCTACGCGCCAGGCGCCCCGGCCGCACCGGCCGGGCTTTTCGGCGCGAGCGTGCCGGTACTCGGCATCTGCTACGGACACCAGGTGATGGTCAGGGAGCTGGGCGGCACGGTCGAGCGGACAGGTGCCGCCGAGTACGGCGGGACGCCGCTGAGCGTGATCTCCGGCGGCGGCCGGCTGCTGGCCGGGCTTGGCGCCGAGTTCGGCGTCTGGATGTCTCATGGCGACACGTCCACCGCGGCGCCGCCCGGCTTCACGGTGACCGCGCAGACCGCGACGACGCCGGCGGCCGCGGTCGAGGCGCCGGAACGCGGTTTTTACGGGGTGCAGTTCCATCCCGAGGTCATGCACACCGAGCACGGGATCAAGATCTTGCGCCGCTTCCTCGAGGCGGCCGGGTGCCGGCCGGCGTGGACGATGGTGAACATCGTCGAGGAGCAGACCGAGCGGATCAGGGAGCAGATCGGCGGCGGGCGCGCGATCGCCGGGCTGTCCGGCGGAGTGGACTCCGCGGTCGCCGCCGCGCTGGTGCAGCGCGCCATCGGAGACCGGCTGACGTGCGTTTTCGTGGATCACGGTCTGCTGCGCAAGGGCGAGGCGGAGCAGGTCGAGCAGGACTTCGTGGCGGCGACCGGGGTCAGCCTGCGGGTGGTGGACGCGTCCGCGGCTTTTCTCGGAGCGCTGCGCGGGGTCGCTGACCCGGAGGCCAAGCGCAAGATCATCGGCCGGGAGTTCATCCGGGCCTTCGAGCGCGCCGCGCGGGAGATCACCGCCGAGGCGGGCGCGCAGGGCGAATCCACCGAGTTCCTGGTGCAGGGCACGCTCTACCCGGATGTTGTCGAGTCCGGCGGCGGTACGGGGACCGCGAACATCAAGTCGCATCACAACGTGGGCGGCCTGCCAGAGGACCTGAAGTTCAGGCTGGTCGAGCCGCTGCGCTGGCTGTTCAAGGACGAGGTGCGCCGGGTCGGCGAGGAGCTCGGGCTGCCACCGGAGATCGTGTGGCGCCAGCCGTTCCCCGGTCCCGGCCTGGGTATCAGGATCATCGGCGAGGTCACCGCGCCGCGGCTGGCGATCCTGCGGGAGGCGGACGCCATCGCGCGCGCGGAGATGACGGCGGCGGGCCTGGACGCGACCGTCTGGCAGTGCCCGGTGGTGCTGCTCGCCGACGTCCGCTCGGTCGGCGTGCAAGGCGACGGAAGGACCTACGGGCACCCCGTCGTGCTCCGCCCGGTGACCAGCGAGGACGCGATGACCGCCGACTGGGCCAGGCTGCAGTACGACGTGCTGGCCCGGATCTCGACGCGGATTACCAACGAGGTCGCTGAGGTCAACCGCGTGGTCCTGGACATCACGAGCAAGCCCCCTGGCACGATCGAGTGGGAGTAACCGAGCCCGAAGTGCGCATTAGCACTCACTCGTGTAGAGTGCTAATGCGACGAGGCAGGTCTGACACCCGCGACGGCAGGCCAATCCTGGTCGCCACGCAAGCAATCTCACCATTAGCCTTTCCGAAGGGGG
>JBEDUQ010000218.1:0-18857 GCA_040414855.1 Actinomycetota bacterium | reverse complement strand
CGAGCAGCTCGCGGCCGAGGGCACGACCCTCCGGGTGCTCGACGACGGCAAGCCCGTCGAGCTCTGAACCCGTTCGCCCTGGCCCGCCCCCGACTGCCGCGGTCAGTCGTCGAGCCAGCGCCCCCCGCGCATCGGCTCACGGCCATCGAGCGCGCAGGGTGTCCTCCCTACGTCGGCTCCGGGTGCGTGGCGGCGGCGTCATCGCTCCTGATGTCATCGACGTTCCAGTACACACAATTGGGTCGGTCATGCCCTTCCCGTGGCCGTTGGGGTCCAAACCGAGGTCCGCGGCTGGACCGCCTCCGCGAGCCGCGGAGCGAGATCGTTGGGCGGGCCCTGATCGACCGGGGGCGAGTCGCCGTGGCGGTGGACGATCCTCCACTCGCCGTCCTCCCTGCGGTAAACGTGGGTGACGCGCAGGGTGTACGGCTTGGCCGGGACGCCGTCCATGGTCACCGAGGTGTGCTCGTAGCCGACCGTGTAGGCCAAGTCCCCGCTGACGCCGGCGGCGACCAGCTCGAACCGGTAGGCGGTACAGTCGGAAAAGCGCGATGCGAGCAGGCCGAAGAACCGGCGTACCTCCTCCGGCCCGTTCTTGCTGATGGCGGCCCCGAACAGGGTCAACGGGTCCTGGGTTGACCACATCGCCAGTCGCGGCGCCGGGTCGCCATTGTGGATCGCTTCCTCGGCCTCCACCTGGCGGGCGAGGGTCGTCGTGAGGAAGTCGTCGAGTTCGGTCACTGGTTCACCCCTTCCGGCGTTGCCGCCTGGCTCGCGAACAGTCATTGGCTGCCCAGCCCTGTCTTGTTGGGAGCGCCCTGGATGTCGTGCGCCATCCATGCTGGCCAGTCGCCGGTACGGGATCGTTACGGTCCGACCAGCCGTCGCGCCCGCGAGCACCTGCCGCGGGGGGCCGCCGCCGTCAACCCGACACCCGAGACTCAGTGGTTGCCGAGCTCTCGCCGGATCGAGGTGGCGAAGGCCTGGGGAGCTTCCACGGGGGTGAAGTGACCGACCGCGGTCAGGAATTCGGTCTCCAGTGCGCTGAAGAACGCCGGAAGCCGATCTGACCATTCGAACGGGAAGAGCGGATCGTGCTCGGGCCACAGCACCGTCGTCGGCACCGCGATCCGCTCGGCGGGGTCGGGCGCCCGCTCGGCGAGCGAGGTCGCGACCATCCCGGACCCCGCCCGGTACCAGCCGACCGACGCGGTGACGGCGCCGGGCGGCTCGTACACCTGGCAGAGGTGGTCGAGGCGGCTGTCGTCCAGGACGAACGACGGACCCGACCAGTGCGACCAGAAATGCCGGAGGTAGGCGCGGACCGCGTCGGGCCTGCCGTCGATCAGCTCCTCGATCAGGCCGAGCGAGTGGAACGGCTGGTACCAGAACTCGCGCTGCGCCGCGGCGGAGAGCACCCGGTCGCCGGCGCCCGGTAGCGGCGGCGACACCACCAGCGCCCGCACGCGGTCGGGCGCGACACGCGCCACCGCCTGCGCGATCCGGCTGCCGACGTCGTAGCCGGCCAGCAGCGGCGCGCGCAGGCCCAGCTCGTCGACCAGGCCGAGCACGCCGCGGGCCTGCGCCGCGGCCGAGTACGCCTCCGATGGCGGCGCCGGGTGCTTGTCCGAGGCGCCGAAGCCGCGCAGGTCCGGCACCACCACCTCCGCGAACGGCTCCAGCAGCGGGACCAGCGCGTCGTAGTCGGTCCGGTCGCCCGGCCACCCGTGCAGCAGCACCACCGGCTCGCCCGTCCCATGACGGTCATACGCCAGCGCGAACCCGTCCACCGGAGCCGATCGGCCCATCGAGGTCCCCCCTCCCCAAGGTCACCTTGGAGAGTTTCATACTCTGCCTGGGACGTGCTCTTGGGTGTGGGTGAAGGGATCGGCGAATGACCATCTTCCTCGAGACCGAGCGGCTGGTGCTGCGGCGGTTCGACGAGCGGGACGCGGGCAACCTCGTGGAGCTCGACAGCGACTCGGACGTGATGCGGTATATCAACGGCGGCCGGCCAACCGCTCGGGAGGAGATCGAGAGCGACATTCTTCCGGCGTTTCTCGACTACTACCGTCGCTTCGATGGCTTCGGATTCTGGGCGGCGATCGAGAAGGCGACCGGCGAGTTTCTCGGCTGGTTTCACCTCCGCCCGCCCGAGGGCGGCGTGGCGGACGAGCCGGAGCTGGGCTATCGGCTCAGGAAATCCTCGTGGGGCAAGGGGTACGCGACCGAGGGGTCGCGGGCGCTGATCGACAAGGCCTTCACCGAGTTCGGGGCACGGCGCGTCTACGCCGAGACGATGGTGGTCAACCTGGCCTCGCGGCGGGTGATGGAAAAGGCGGGCCTGCGGCAGGTCCGTGTCTTCCACCAGCCGTGGCCGGACCCGATCGAGGGCGACGAGCACGGAGACGTGGAGTACGCGCTGACCAAATCGGAGTGGGAGCGCCAAGCGGCCCGATAACCGCGGGTCGAACCTGGTTTGGACGCTTCGGAGCGGAAGCGGGGCAAGCGTTTGGCCAAACCGGATCTTCTCGGCGACCGTGCGATCCCATCACAATCGCGCTATGGATGCCGTTGCCGGCACTGCCCGGCCGAGCGTGCTCGACCGCGTTCGGCAGCGCGTCGCGGAGCGCTTTCCCGCCGACCTGGAGCGGATCCGGGCGTACCTCCGCATGCCGTCGGTGAGCGCCACCGGCGAGGGCATCCGCGAGACCGCCGCCCGCACCGTCGCCTGGGTCGAGGGCGCCGGCGGCCGCGCCGAGCTGGTGGAGACGGGCGGTCACCCGCTGGTCCTCGGCGAGCTGCCCGGCCCGGCCGGCGCGCCGCGGCTGCTGCGCTACGGGATGTACGACGTGCAGCCGGCCCAGGAGCCGGATTGGACCTCGCCGCCGTTCGCCGCCGAGGTCCGCGACCTGCCTGGCGTCGGCCCGGCCGTGGTCTGCCGAGGCAGCGCCAACTCCAAGGGCAGCCTGGCCGGATTCTTCATCGCGGTCGAGGTGCTGCGTGAGCTGGACGCCATGCCGGTCACGGTCCTGCTGGCGGTCGAGGGCGAGGAGGAGCTGGGGAGCCCCAACCTCGCCGACGCGATCAAGGCGCACCGCGACGAGCTGGCCGCCGAGGCGGCCTTCGACCTCGACCTGACCGCCGGGCTCGACGGTCGGCCCGAGCTGATCCTCGGCTGCAAGGGCCTGCTCGACCTGGAGCTTGTCGCCGAGGCGGGGGAGTGGGGCGGTCCCGCGGCCGACCTGCACTCCAGCGAGCAGGCTTGGATCGCCTCGCCGGCCTGGGCGCTGGTCCACGCGCTCTCCTCGCTGACCACCGCAGACGAGGAGATCGCCGTCGAGGGCCTCGCCGGCGACCCGCCCACCGCGGCGGACGAGCGCCTGCTGGCGGAGCTGGCGGCGTCGTTCGATCCCGACGAGCACCTCCGCGAGGTCCGCGCCACCCGCTACCGCGTCGAGGGGGGCGCCGAGGAGCTGCTGCGGGCGCTGCTCTACCGGCCGACCGTGAACGTCTCCGGGATCGCCGGCGGCTATACCGGCCCGGGTGGCAAGACGATCATGCCCTCGCAAGCACGCGCCCGGGTCGACGTGCGCCTGGTCCCGCCGCTCGACCCCGAGACCGCGGCCGCGGCGGTCCGCCGCCACCTCGACGCCGCCGGCTTTGCCCACGTCGGGATGCGCGTCGATGACGCCTACCCATGGGCAAAGGCGCCGGCGCGCAGCCGCGTGGCCGACGCGATGCGGACCAGCTACGACGCGCTCGGGCTGCGGCCGCTGCCGTACCCGCTGGCGCCGTGGTGCGCTCCGTACTTCGTGTTCGACCGCGTCCTTGGCCTGCCGTGGGCGGTCGGCGGCGCCGGGCACGGCGCCGGGGCGCATGGCCCCGACGAGTACGCAGGCGTCGAAGGGCTTCGAGAGCACATCGTCTCGGCGGCGGCGTTCCTGCTGGCCTACGCCGCCGAGCCGGCCGGGTGAGCGAGCTGAAGACGGCGATCCAGCGGAGGAGGGGCGAATGTGGAGTCGGCCGCTGCGCTATGAGCGCCTGACCTGGCCGGAGGTGCGCCGTGCCTCGGCCGAGCACCGGGTCGCCCTGATCCCGGTCGCCACCCTCGAGGACCACGGCAGGCACCTGCCGATCGACACCGACCTGCGGATCGTCGCCGAGATCTGCGAGCGGGTCGCGACCGCCTTGCCCGGCGAGGTGGTGCTGCTGCCGCCGGTCCCGCACGGCTACTCGCCCCACCACATGGACCTCCCCGGCGCGGTCACGATCGGCTGGCAGACCTTCACCGAGTACTGCGCGGACGTCGGCCGCTCGCTGGCGCGGCACGGCTTCGACCGCATGCTCTACCTGAACGGCCACGGCTCCAACCAGAACCTGGTCGAGATGGCCGCGCGGCTGGTCATGCTCGACCATCCCCAGGTGCTGGCCGCGGCCGCGTTCTACCTCGCGAGCCCCGACGGGCTCGCCACCGTCGAGCGGGTGCGCACCTCGGAGCGCGGCGGCATGGGCCACGCCTGCGAGCTGGAGACCTCGATCTACCTGGCGATCGAGCCGGAGGCGGTGGACATGTCGCTGGCGGTCGACGAGCGCGGCTATCCGGAGGGCGAGCACGCCTGGCTCGACTGGTCGGACGGCCCACTGAAGCTGATGCCGTGGTGGTCGTCGTTCAGCGAGTCCGGCGTCCAGGGCGAGCCGACCAGCGCGACCGCCGCCAAGGGCAAGGTCCTGCTGGACGCCGCGGTCGCCGAGTGCTCGGCCTACGTCAAGGAGCTGCTCGACAAGCCGCTCCCGCAACGGCGGAGGCCGCGGTGAGCGGGGAGGCCGCGGTGAGCCCGGAGGCTGCGGTGAGCGGGGCGATCCCGGCCGCCGCGGTGAGCCCGGCGCGGCTGCTCGGCGCGGCGCTGCCGCCGGGCGGGGTGATCGGCGTGCCCGCGCCGGCGAGCCCGTGGGAGAACCGCTCCGAGGTGCTGCGCGGGGTGGAGTGGTGGGAGTCGCGAGGCTACCGGGTCAAGCTGACCGACGGGGTGTGGCGCCGCGACGCCTACGTCGCCGGGGACGCCAAGGCGCGCGCGCTCGACCTCGAGTCGCTGTTCGCCGATCCCGATGTCGACCTGGTCCAGTGCCTCACCGGCGGCTACGGCTCGGCGCAGCTGATCCCCAACCTCGACTTCGAGGTGATCGCGGCCAACCCCAAGCCGTTCATCGGCTACTCCGACGTCACCGCGCTCCACGTCGCGCTGCGGCAGGCCACCGGGCTGGTCACCTTCTACGGGCCGCACCTGTGGACGGTCGGCGCCAAGGAGACCTCCGAGTTCACCCGCCAGCGGCTGCTCGGCGTGCTCGGCGGCGACGGCACCGGGCTGGTGCCGCGCGACCCGGAGGACCCCTACGTGCGCGCGCTGCGCGGCGGGAAGGTGACCGCGCCGCTGGTGGGCGGCTGCCTGTGGCTGCTGATGCAGACCATGGGCACGCCGTGGGAGGTGCGGCTGGACGGCTGCATCCTGTTCTTCGAGGACGTCGACGCGCCGCCCTGGTACATCGACGGCATGCTCACCCAGCTCACCCACGCCGGCAAGCTCGACCGCGTCGCCGGCGTGGTGGTCGGCGAGATGGACAAGTGCGACTGGCACGAGGGACGGCCGGAATGGCCGCGCACCAAGTCGCTGGAGGACGTGCTGGAGGAGCGGCTGGAGCCGCTCGGCGTGCCGGCCATCTACAAGCTCCCCCTGGGCCACGGCAAGCACCTGGCCACCATCCCGCTCGGCGTGCAGGCGACGCTCGACGCGGACGCACGGACCCTGGAGATCGTCGAAGCGGCACTCGGCCCCGCCGGCGCAGGCGGGACGGCAATGGAGGGCTCATGAGCACGGTGGGACGTCGAGGGCGGCTGCGGCTGATCGCGGTGGTCGCGGCACTGGCGCTGGTCGCGGCGGGCTGCGGCGGCGGCACGCGCGCCAAGAGCGGCAACGGCAAGATCATCGAGGGCGGGACCTTCCGGCTCGGCACCTCGTCGGGCATCGACTCGCTCAACCCGTACGTGGCGTTCCAGCAGGACGCCTACACGACCTTCGCCTACATCTACCCGTTCCTGGTCCAGTACGACGAGAAGCTGAAGTTCGTGCCCGACTTCGCGGAGAGCTGGAGCACCTCGCCCGACGGTCGGACCTGGACCCTCAAGACGCGCTCCGGCGCGAAGTGGTCCGACGGCCAGCCGCTGACCGCGCGCGACGCCGCCTGGACCTTCACCACCGACCTGAAGTTCGCCGACGGCGCCACCGCCAACGCCGCGCCGTTGCTCTCGCACGCCAAGTCGGTCACCGCCCCGGATGACACCACCCTGGTGATCACCTATGAGGAGCCGGTGGCCAACGTGCTCTCGCAGCTCCAGCAGTTGCCGATCCTGCCGCGGCACGTCTGGGAGCAGTACGCGACCGGCGACGGCTCCAAGCTGAAGACCTTCGACAACCACGCGCCGATCGTCTCTGGCGGCCCGTTCATGGTCACCAAGCACCAGAAGAACGAGATCACGCTGTACCAGCGCAACCCCAACTGGTGGGGCCCCAAGCCGCACGTCGACGGGTTCGGGCTCAAGTACTACGCCAACGACGACGCCATGATCACCGCGCTCAAGGCCGGCGAGCTGGACGGCGTCGAGACCGTGCCGCCGACCAACTTCGACGCCCTCAAGGCCAACTTCGTCACCTCCGAGGTGCCCGGCCTGGAGCTGCGCGACTTCATCTTCAACGCCAACCCCAAGAAGCCGAAGAACCGTGAGCTGCTCGACCCGAAGGTGCGCGAGGCGTTCGAGCGCGCGATGGACCGTCAGAAGATGATCCAGGTCGCCTGGCTCGGGCACGCCACGCCCGGGGACTCGATCGTGCCACCCGCCACCGGCGACTGGCACAACTCCCAGCTCAAGACCGTCGGGTTCGACCTCGCCGAGGCCAACCGGCTGCTCGACGAGGCGGGCTACCCGAAGGGCCCGGACGGCATCCGCGTCGCCAACGGCCACCCGATGTCGTACACGATGATCATGCCGCAGGACGAGCGGGGAAAGCAGGAGCGCTCCTTCCAGATCATCCGCGACGGTCTGGCCCAGGTCGGCGTCAAGATCACCGAGCGGGCGTTCGACAACGACGCGGCCTTCCAGGAGATCACCAAGCCGGACAACAAATACCTCGACTTCGACCTGGCGATGTGGGACTGGGTACCGCTGATCGACCCAGACTTCATCCTCTCCGTGGTCACCTGCGGGCAGTTCGGCGGCTGGAGCGACACCGGCTACTGCGACGCCAACTACGACAAGATGTACCAGCAGCAGGGCCTGCTGACCGATCCCAAGCAGCGCCAGCAGGCGGTGTGGGCGATGCAGCAGAAGCTCTACGACGACCGCCCCTACATCATCCTGAGCTACGACAACCAGCTCGAGGCGCATTCCAAGCAGTGGGACGGGCTGGTCCTGACCGCGCAGGGCTCGTTCAACCCGCTGTCGGTGCAGTCGATGACCCAGGTCCACCGGGTCGGCTGAGCGGATGCGCAACGCCGACTATCTGCTCAAGCGGCTGGCGTTCGCGCTGGCGACCGTGCTGGTCGCGGTCACCCTGAACTTCGTGCTGTTCCGGCTGGCGCCCGGCGACGCGGTCTCGAACTTCTCCCGCGTGCCGCACGCCAGCCCGGAGCTGCGCCGGGCGATCGCCCGCGAGTTCGGGCTCGACCAGCCGAAGTGGCGGCAGTACGTCGTCTACCTCGGCCAGCTCGCCCGCGGCAACCTCGGCGTGTCCTACGAGAACCAGCAGCCGGTGTCCAAGAACCTGCGGACCGCGCTGGCCAACACCATCCCGATGCTGCTCGCCGGCACGCTGCTGGCGATCCTGCTCGGCATGATCACGGGGGTGCTGGCCGCCTGGCGGCGCGGCACGGCGGTGGACCACGCCAGCGTCTCGCTGGCGCTGGGGTTCTACTCGCTGCCGACGCAGTGGCTCGGGCTGATGCTGATCCTGCTGTTCGCCGGCATCCTGCCGACCGGCGGCCGCACCGACGAGTTCCTCCTCAACCCGGGCTTCACCCAGCACTGGCTCGACGTCGGCAGGCACATGCTGCTGCCGGCGGTCACCGTGGCACTGACGCTGTACGGCGAGTACACGCTGGTGGTCCGCTCGACCATGCTCGAGACGCTGGGTGAGGACTATATCCTCACCGCGCGCGCCAAGGGGCTGGCGCCGTGGACGGTGGTGCGCCGCCACGCGCTCCGCAACGCGCTGCTGCCGACCGCGACGCTGGTGGCGCTGTCGCTCGGCTACATCGTCGCCGGTCAGATCCTGATCGAGGTGGTGTTCTCGTGGCCGGGCATCGGCCGGGCGACCTACCAGGCGGTGCTGGTGCGCGACTACCCGATGCTCCAGGGCGTCTTCCTGGTGTTCACGCTCACGATCGTCACCCTGAACCTGCTCGCCGACCTCCTCTACGTCAAGCTCGACCCGAGGATCACCGAATGACCGTCGGTCTCACCCCACCCGACGCGCCGCTGGAGGCGCCGGTCACCCGCCGCACCGGCGGGCTGCTCGTCCAGGTGCTCAGGGAGCGGCGCGCCGCCACGGTGGGCGCGGCGATCCTGGCGCTGGCGATCGTGGTCGCGGTGGCGGCGCCGCTGCTCGCGCCCTACGGCCTGCACGAGCGGGTCGGCGACGTCTTCGAGCCGCCGTCGTCGAGGCACTGGCTCGGCCTCGACGACGGCGGCATCGACATGGTCACCCTGCTGATCTGGGGGCTGCGCATCTCGCTGGTGGTCGGCTTCGCGGCCACCCTGGTGTCGATGCTGCTCGGCGGGGCGGTCGGCGTGCTCGCCGGCTACTTCGGGGGCGCCACCGACTCGGCGCTGATGCGCGTGACCGACTACTTCATCGTGATCCCGGACGTGCCGCTGATGATCGTGATCGCGGCCATCTGGGGCCCGAGCCTGTTCCACATTGTGATCGTGATCGGCGTGCTGCTGTGGGCGCCGACCGCGCGGATCGTCCGCGCGCAGGTCAAGAGCGTGCGCGAGCGGGTCTATGTGCAGCGCGCCCGCTCGATCGGCGCCGGGCACGCCCGCATCATCCTCACCCACGTGCTGCCGCAGGTCGCGCCGCTGCTGGTCGCGACCACCGTGCTGACGGTGGCGGTGGCGATCTTCGACGAGACCTTCCTGTCGTTCCTCGGGCTGGGCGACCCGAGCACCGTGTCGCTCGGCAAGGTCATCGAGAACGCCTTCGAGCGCACCGCGATCTCCTCTGGCGCCTGGTGGGCGATCGTGCCGCCGGGCATCGAGGTCGCCGTGCTGGTGCTGGCGTGCAGCCTGCTCGGCCAGGCGATCGAGGACGCGCTCAACCCGCGGCTCAAGGTCGCGCACCTGTCGGCCAGGCTGTTCCGCATGCGCCGCCTGGCCCGGCCGCAACCCGAGGCCGGCGGGGTCCGCGGGCCGCGCGGGGCGGGCGGGCCCACGGGGCGGGAGGGCCGATGAACGGCGCGCCGTTGCTGGAGGTCCGCGACCTGCACGTCTGGTTCGACCTGCCGGGTGGTCGCGAGCTGCACGCCGTCCAGGGGGTCAGCTTCGAGCTCGGGCGAGGCGAGCGCCTCGGCCTGGTCGGCGAGTCCGGCTGCGGCAAGAGCACCACCGTGCTGGCGCTGATGGGCCTGCTGCCGCCCAGCGCCAGCGTCAGCGGGGAGGTGCTGCTGGAGGGCCGCGACCTGCTCGCCGCCGGCGAGGAGAGCGTGCGCCCGCACCGCTGGCGCGACCTCGCCATGGTCTTCCAGGGGGCGATGAACGCGCTCAACCCGGTCCAGACCGTCCAGGCGCAACTGGTCGAGCCGATGGAGTTGCACGGGATCGCGCGCGGCAAGGCCGCCCGGCAGCGCGCTGCCGAGCTGCTGGAGGCGGTCGGCATTCCCGCCTCCAGGGGCTCCCGCTACCCGCACGAGCTGTCCGGCGGGATGCGCCAGCGCGCCGCCATGGCGATGGCGCTGGCGTGCGGGCCCAAGGTGCTGCTCGCCGACGAGCCGACCACCGCGCTCGACGTGATGGTCCAGGCGCAGGTCCTGGAGCGGCTGGTCGGCCTCACCGACGAGCTCGGGCTGGCGCTGGTGCTGGTCACCCACGACCTGCCGGTGGTCGCCCAGGTGTGCGAGCGCACCGCGGTGATGTACGCCGGCGAGGTGGTCGAGGAGGGCCCGGTCCGCGCCCTCTACCGCGAGCCGCGCCACCCCTACACGCGGCTGCTGTTCGCCAGCACGCCCGACCTGCACGGCGGCCGCCAGGTCGCCTCGATCGCCGGCGCGCCGCCGCGGCTCGACGGCGAGCTGGCCGGCTGCCCGTTCCAGCCGCGCTGCGACGTGTCGTTCTCGCGCTGCCCTGACGAGCGGCCAGTCCTCAAGGGCGTCGGCGACCAGCACCTGGCCGCCTGTCACCGCAACGACCTGCCGGCCAGGAGCCCGGCGTGAGCGCGCTGCTGGAGGTCGAGGGCCTGGTGACCAGGTACCCGCTGCGGCGCGGCGTGGTCGAGACGCTGGAGCGGCGGCCGCGCCTGCACGTCAACGCGGTCGACGGCGTCTCGCTGACGCTGGACCGCGGCGAGATGCTCGCCCTGGTCGGCGAGTCCGGCTGTGGCAAGACCACCACCGCGCAGAGCATCCTGCGGCTGGTCGAGCCGACCGCGGGAACGGTCCGCTTCCTGGGCGAAGAGGTCACCCGCCTGGGGTCGAAGGAGCTTCGGACCATGCGCCGCCGCATGCAGCTCATCTACCAGGACCCCTACGAGTCGCTCGACCCTCGGTTCACGGTCGCGCGGACCCTCGAGGAGCCGCTGCTGGTCCACGGCGAGGGTGGCACGCGCGCCGCCCGCCGCGAGCGCGTCACCGCGGCGCTGGCGCGCGCCGGGCTCACCCCGCCGGGCATGTACCTGGAGCGCTACCCGCACGAGCTGTCGGGCGGGCAGCGGCAGAGGGTCGCGATCGCCGCCAGCCTGATGTTGGACCCGGGGCTGCTGGTCGCCGACGAGCCGGTCTCGATGCTGGACGTGTCGGTCCGCGCCGGGATCCTGGCGCTGCTCGACGGGCTCCGCCGCGAGCGCGGCCTCGGCATCCTGATGATCACCCACGACCTGTCCACCGCCGCGAGCTTCGCCGACCGGATCGCGGTGATGTACCTCGGCACGATCGTCGAGCAGGGCCCGGCGCGGCAGGTGGTCGACCACCCGATGCACCCGTACACCAGGGCGCTGCTGTCGGTGGTCCCCAAGCGTGACCCGGACGAGAGGACCGCGCCGCAGCTCTTGGCGGGCGAGCCGCCCGACCCCGTCGCGGTCCCGACCGGCTGCCGCTTCCATCCGCGCTGCCCGGTCGCGTTCGAGCGCTGCCCGGTCGAGCCGCCCTCGCTCCGGGCGGCCGCCGGCGGCAATGGCGACCGCGACCACCAGGCCGCCTGCCTGCTGGTCTAGGGCCGGTCGAGCGCCAGCCGCTCGATCGCGGCGGCGGCCCGGCTCAGGCCGTCGCGGGACCGGATCTCGGCGCCGGCGGCGGCGAGACGCTCCCGCAGCGCCGTGTCGCCGGCCAGCCGGTCCACGGCGGCGTGCAGCTCGGCGTCGGCGAAGCGGTAGGTGTCCAGCCGCGCGCCCCAGCCCAGCTCCTCGACCCGCTGCGCGTTGTCGTACTGGTCCCAGAACAGCGGCAGCACGATCATCGGCTTGCCGAAGTGGAAGCACTCGGTGGTGGTGTTGTTGCCGCCGTGGGTGATCACCAGGTCCACCATCGGGATGATGCTGGTCTGCGGCAGGAACTCAGCGCCGTGCATGTTCTCCGCCAGCTCGATCTCGGCGTGGAGCGGGCCCTTGGAGACGATGTAGCGGTGCGGGGTCTTGGCGAGGGCCTCGAGCACCCGCCGCATCAGCTCGACGTCGGCCGAGCCGAGGGAGCCGAGGCTGAAGTAGACGAGGCTGCCGTCCCGCTCCGCCAGCGCCTCCGGCAGCGTGAACGCCTCGTCGGTCCGCCGGACCGATGAGTCCAGGCGCAGCCAGTCCGGTCCCAGCGGCTCTGGCCGGGTGTAGTCGGCGACCTCCGGATAGACGTAGAGGTTCAGGTCGCCGGGCGAGATGAACTCGAGGTCGGGCAGGCCCGGGGCGCCCTGGTCGCGGACCCACTGGTCGAACCCGGTCCACAGCGGCCGGTGGACGCGGTCGTACTCGGCGCGGAAGGCCGCCCAGCCGGTCGGGTCGGTCGAGGGATAGCCCGAGAACGCCGGCGGGATGCCGGGGCCCTTCACCTCCAGCGGGTTGCACGACACGATCCGCACGAACGGCACGCGGGCGGTCCGCAGCGCGGGGAACTCGACCACGTTGTCCTCGACGATCACGTCGGGCCGCACGCGGTCGACGATCGCGGCGAGCTGGTCGTGGCAGTGTCTGGCGCCGCTGATCAGCTCCTCCCAGACCGGCTTGATCCAGGTGTCGAGCTGCTCGATGGTCGGCTTGCGGAACTCGGGGGCGGTGTCGCGGACGAAGTCCTTCCAGAACTGTCCGGCGTCCACCTGGCCGTCGGACGGCGGGGCGAGGTCGACCAGGTCCTCCTCGAACCCGAGCGGCGCCAGCTTTCCGCGCCAGGAGGCTTCGGCGGCGAACACCACGCGGTGGCCCCGCCGCCGGAGGAGGTCGCCGATGCCGACGCAGTTGTTGGTGGGGCCGTAGGCGCTCTCCGGCATGAAGAGGATGGTCAGCTCGCGCATGGCGCTCCCCAGGGGTGGCGGGCCGGACGTCGCGCCCATGTTCGCCAGCGCGGCGGTCGGCGGTCAACCGCCGGCGATCAACAGGCGGCGGGCGCTCGGCGTTGTGCCGGCTGAATTTCTCGTGGAATTGTCACGACCGATTGGTTGCGGGCGCCTGAGCGTCCGGGGGCGCGGAGGAATCGAATCCAGACATTCGGCTCGCAAGCCCGCCAAATCGTGACCGGAATTCTCTGAAGCCGCCGCTTGGCGGGTTTCTTGACCGTCCCTGTGCTGGCGATCGAAGCTGCGCCGCCCGGGTTCTTCTCCTGCCCGGGAACCCCCCGTCCGAAGGGAGTGGCGTCTCCTTGCGCGCGTTCGAGCGCTCGTTGGTGCGACTGGGTCTCGGCGGCGCAATGCTGACCTTCGTGGTGCTCGCGGGCCTGAACGCCTGGACCACGCCCCTGTTCGCCCAGCCCGACGAGGCCAGCCACTACGGCTACGCGCTGCTGGTCTCGTCGGGACGGCTACCGACGGTCACCACCCCGATCCCGACCGAGGACGTGCCCGAGCTGCGCGCGCTCCTCGGGCCACGCGACCAGGCCCACCGGTCGGTCTGGACCGCCAACCACCCGCCCCTGTTCTACGCGGTGATGGCCGCGCCGGTCCGGGTCGGCGTGCTGACCGGCCACCCGCTCGGCGCGCTGCGAGCGGCGCGGATGCTGTCGGTCGCGATCGCCGCCGCCGGCATCCTCCTGCTCGCCCTTCTGGTCCGCGAGCTGGTCCCCGGCCGGCCGGAGCTGATGGTCGCCGCGGCCGGCGTGGCCGCGATCGTGCCCAGCTTCGTGGCCGTCGCCGGCCTGCTCTACAACGACTCGCTGGCGTTCGCGACCTCGACCGCCGCGCTGCTGGCCGGCGTGCGCTTCCTGGTCCGAGGGCCCTCGCGAGGGCGGCTGGGCATGGTCGCGGTCACCGCCTCGCTGGCGGCGCTGACGCGCGCGTCCGGTCTGGTCGTGGTCGGCATCGTCGGGCTGGCCGTGCTCGCCGCGGTCTGGCGCCAGCGGCGGGCAGCCGGGCTGCCCTGGCGCCGGGCCGCGCTGGGCGCCTTCGGGTGGGGAAGCGTGGTCGGCGCCGCGGTGCTGGCCAGCGCCGGCTGGTTCTACCTGCGCAACCTGTCGCTGTACGGCGACCTCACCGGTGCATCGGCCCTGTTCGACATGTTCAAGCGCACCTCGCCGGGGTCGGTGCTCGAGGTCGTGCGCGTGCGCAGCTACTGGATCAACCAGGCGAAGCGGTTCTGGGACTCGACCTTCGACCACGAGATCACCAGCGGGAGCGCCGCCCACAAGGTGTGGTGGGTCGGCGTGCTGCCGACGGTCGGGTTCGCGGTCTTCGCCGGCCGCCGGCTCGGACGGCTCTGGCGGCCCGGACGGCTGGGATCGCTGCCGCGGCGGGACCCGCGCTGGGTCGCGGCGGCCCTGCTGGTCGCGATGCTTGTGCTGCTCGACGCGATGCTCGCCCAGTTCATCAGCGGCGGCGGCGGGCCGCACATCCGCTACCTGTTCCCCGATCTGGCGATCATCGCGCTCGCGGCCGCGATCGGTCTGGCGTCGCTCCCGGGAGGCCGCCGCGGCCTGCCGGCGATCGCACTGCTCGGGGTCGCGCTGCCGGTCAACCTGTGGCTGCTGGACCTGCAACTGTGGGCGCTGGTGCGCCCGCGGGACGGTGAGGGCGCCTTCAGGACCGCGCTCACCGCCGCCGGCCTGCCCGCCCGGCCGCTGCTGGTGCTGGTCCCGGCCGCCGCACTGCTTGCCGCCGCCCTCGCCCTCCAGGCCCTCGCCCTCTGGTCCCTCGGCAGCCGCGACCTCGCCCCACGCCCCGCCCCGCCCGAGCCGCCACTGGTCCCAGAGCCCCTCGCCCTCGACGGTCGCCCCATCGCCCTCGAGCCGACGTCGTAGCCGTCCTGAGGACGCGCCGCGGTCAGGTCTCGCCGGTCTCGCGGAGGCGCTTGAGGACGAAGGCGCGTTCGGCGGCGGGCGGGCGCAGCTCCAGTGCCCGGTGGTAGGCGCGGCGGGCGTCGTCGTGGCGGCCGAGCCGCGAGAGCAGGTCCGCACGGGCAACGTGAAGCTGGGACCAGCCGTCGAGCGGCGGCCTGCCGGCGAGCGCGTCGAGGATCGCAAGGCCGGCCGCCGGACCGTCCGCCATGGCGACCGCCACGGCCCGGTTGGCTTCCACCACCGCGGTCGGCTCGTGGCGGAGGAGCTGCTCGTAGAGGCCGGCGATCTCCGCCCAGTCGGTCTCGTCGGCGGTCGGGGCGGTCGAGTGGCAGGCGGCGATCGCCGCCTGGATCTGGTACGGGCCAGGCCGGCCGGCGCCGAGGGCCCGCTCGACCAGCGCCGCGCCCTCGGCGATCTTGGGCCGGTCCCACAGCCCGCGGTCCTGGTCGGCCAGCAGCACCAGGTCGCCGGCCGCGTCGAGGCGAGCCGCCCGGCGCGCGTCCACCAGCAGGAGCAGGGCCAGGAGCCCGGTCACCTCGGGCTCGCCTGGCAGCAGCTCCGCCAGTGCCCTGGCGAGCTGGATCGCCCGCTCGCAGAGCTCCGGCCGGATCAGGTCCTCGCCAACCGACGCGCGGTGGCCCTCGGTGAACACCAGGTAGACGACCCTGAGCACCCCGGCGAGCCGCGCGCCGAAGCCGTCGGCGGGCGGGAGCTCGAAGGCGATGCCGGCCTCGCGGATCTTCCGCTTGGCCCGAACCAGGCGCTGGGCCATGGCCGGCTCGGACACCAGAAAGGCCGCCGCGATCTGCGCGGTGGACAGGCCGCAGACCGAGCGGAGCGTCAGCGGCACCCGGACCTCGAGGTCGAGCGCCGGGTGGCAGCACAAAAACACCAGTGCGAGCTGGTCGTCCGGAATCGGCCCGACCTCGGCCGGGTCACCCTGGTCGGTTCGCTCACGCACGGCGGCTTCTTCTTTGAACGAGCGTCTCGCCTCCCGGCGCCGCCAGTCGAGCGCCTTGTGCCGCGCGGTGGCGACCAGCCATGCCCGCGGTTGCTCGGGCACTCCCGCGTCCGGCCAGCGCGCCATCGCGGCGGCGCACGCCTCCTGGACGGCGTCCTCGGCGATCTCCAGGTCGCCGACCTGGCGCATCACCGCGGCGACCGCAGGCCACCAGCACGCCCGGAAGACAGCGTCGAGGTCCTCGCTCAGCCCCGGCCCCCGACCGCCATCAGCGGGCGGACCTCGACCGACCCGTAGCGGGCCGCCGGGATCGTCCGCGCCCAGCGCAGCGCCTCGTCCAGGTCGGCGCATTCCAGCAGGTAGTAGCCGCCGAGCTGCTCCTTCAGCTCGGCGTAGGGCCCGTCGGTCAGCAGCGCCTGGTCGTCGCGGATGCGCAGCGTGGTCGCCGACCGGACCGGCTGGAGCGGGGCGCTGTCGACCAGCACGCCCGCCTCGGCCATCGCCTTGTTCGCGGCCACGTTGGCCGCCACCACCTCGTCGTACCCGGGCGCCCCCGGGGTGTACTTGCGCTCCTCCACGTACAACAGGCAGAGGTACCGCATGATCGGCTCCCTTCCTCGATCGAACGCGCCGTCATCCTGTTGATCGAACGGGCGCCGCCGAAATCGACAGCCGCCACGATCACCGGTACCACGAGCTCCGGGGTTTGCGCGGCGCGCCGAGGGTGCGGCGAGGGGCGATGCGGCTCGGGTCGTCGGGGAGCGCCCACGCTGGAGGCGGGTGCAGCGCCCGCCAGGTCAGGTCCTCGTCCGCCGGGTCGAGCACGTACAGGTGCAGCCACCTGGCCGGGCCGCCCGCCCGGACCGTGCGGGCGTACCAGTAGGTCACCTGCCGCAGCGACTCCCACGGCACCGGGCAGCCCAGGCGCAGCAACGCCGGGACCCAGGGGTCGGGAACCGTGAAGACCCGGTTCGCGCTCTGCCCGCCGAGCATCAGCTGCGTGCCGCTGCTCGGGCCGCCGCTGAAGGTCGCGATCACCCGCACCGATGGCCTCCGAGCGCCGCCGAGGGCAGGTCGGGGAGCATCGAGAGGGAGCGCATGGCCAAGCCTACCTCGGCTCGGTCAGCGCTCGACGACGATAATCGGCGGCGCTCGGAGGCTCTGATTGCATGGTGCCTTGCGACCGGGATCGGTCGTGGAGACGTTGATCCCATGGGCCGGGGTGTGGCGTGTGACAATGCCGTGTTGGGGGTGGACGCTTTGGCCATGCTATCGCGCTCCAAGGTCGTCACCGTTGCCGCGATCGTCGTCGTGGTTGGTGGGCTGCTTGTCGCTGGACAGTGGCTGCAGCCGCGCCTTGACGGCGCGCCGGGGCCAGCGCCCTCCACGACGCGGCCGCCGGTGGTGACCGTGCCCGCCAGCACCGGGCTGCCGGTGGCGACCGCGACGACCATCAGCGCGGCACCGTTGCCAGGCAGGACCCGGGTCGCGACTTTCACCAGTCTGGTCGATGCCATCGCGGTGGGCCGGGGCGTGGTCTGGGTTGCCACCGGAGGGCTGGTGGTGCGGGTGGACCCGGCGACGCGGCAGGCCCGCGTGGTGCCGGGCCTGGAAACCATAGCGCCGCCAGTCGTTGGGCTGACCGTTGGCGCGGGGGCGGTGTGGGCCGGCACCACCGGCAGCCGGCTGCTGCGCCTCGACCCACGGACCGGCCGGGTCGTCGCGTCGCTTGCGGTGCCCGCCGTCGGGGTGGCCATCGACGACACAGGCGTCTGGGTGGTGTGCTGCGACCTTGGTGGGTCCGCTGGGCTGCTGCGCCGCATTGACCCGGCTACCAATCGGGTCGTGGCGACCGTGCGCTTGCCCGGTCGCGCGGATGCAGTCGGGGTGGGCGCGGGCGGGGTGTGGGTGCGCAGCCCTGCTGGCTTGGTCTGGCGGGTGGACCCGGCCCGCGGGCGGGTGGTTGCCACCATCCGCTTCCGCCACCATGCGGGGTCGAACGAGGGGGGTGGCGCGGTGGCGGTCACCCGGGATGGGGTGTGGGTGAGCGATCCGGCGGCTGGCAGGGTGTGGCGGATCGACCCGCGGCGCAACCGGCTCAGTGGCGAGCGCTGGGAGGCCGACGGCAGTGACCTGGTGGTGGCCGCCGACGGGGTGGTGTGGGTCACCACTGAGAGCCGCCTGCTGGGGCTTGACCGCAGCAGGCCGGTCGGTCGCTACCAGACGCAGTTCGATCTCGGCGCGGATCGGGCCACGGCGGTGGCGGCAGCCCCCGATGGGCTGTGGCTTGGCACGGTGGACGGGTTGTTGCATGTCGACCAGCGCGCGCTGCGGGGTCCCTGATGCCGACGACCCGGTTCGATCAGGTCCTGTCGCCCGCCAGCATCAAGACTCTCGGTACGACCTGGGCGATCACCCGAGCCCACGATCGCCATCAGGTACAGCCCCGGTTGCGGGCGAGCTGGGCGTGGAGGCCGTCGAGGATGAGGCGCAGGCCGAACTCGAAGCCGGCCTCGCTGTTGGGGTCGCCGACCTCGGTGGCCGCCGCGGTGAGCAGCGGAAACTCGCCGCTGCTCAGCCAGCCGCGGATCTCGGTCGCGATCCGGTGGTTGGAAGCCAGGTTGCGGCGCTCGGCCTCGGCCTGCTCGTCGATCACGAAGCCGCCGACGTAGAGCCCGAGCACCATCGCGCCGCGGAACGCCTGGCCGGGCGTGAACCCCTCCTCGACCAGCGTCGCCACCATGCGCTCGATCCCGGGGAGCTGCCCGGCCGTCGGGCGGGCGCCGGCGACCAGGCGCGCGCCGTCGCGATGGGCGAGCAGGGCCCTGCGCCGCCCGCGGACCATCTCGGCGAGCCACTCGTCCCACGGCTGGCCGGGGGCGCGCGGCGGCTCCTCGCCCACGTCGGCGATGGCCGCCACCATGTGGTCGAGCAGTTCCTGCTTGTCGCGGAAGTGCCAGTAGAGCGCCGGCGCCGCGACGTGGAGGTCCCTGGCGAGCCGGCGCAGCGTCAGGCCGTCGAGCCCGACCTCGTCCAGCAGCCCGATCGCCGCGGCCACGACCACCCCACGGTCCAGCCTGCCCGCACCGAGCCTCCGCGCCTGCGACGAGTCCGGGTCGACCCTCGCGAGCCGGTCAGCGATGCGCCGGTCGCGCTGCTCCTCGCG
>JBEDUQ010000217.1:0-9095 GCA_040414855.1 Actinomycetota bacterium | reverse complement strand
ACGAAAATGGCAAGGAGATTACGCGCTCCTTGCCATATCTAATGTATAGCGCACCGGGGGGCTTGCGGCAAGACCCGGGTCGTGCTGCACAATCTCCGACCGAAGCCAGGACCTGCGGAAATCAGGGATCCGCGAAGCACGTTTGTCGAATGGGGATTTCATGATCGACGTGATCGTTGGCGGCGGCGGACCGACCGGCGTGATGCTGGCGGCCGAGCTGCGACTGCACGGCGTGCACGTGGTCGTGCTGGACAAGGAGACGGAGCCGACCAGGGTTGTCCGCTCGCTCGGCCTGCACGCGCGCAGCATCGAGGTGATGGACCAGCGCGGCCTGCTGGACCGGTTCCTCGCGCACGGCCAGCAGTACCCGCTCGGTGGTTCCTTCGCTGGCATCAACAAGCCGGCGCCGGACCGGCTGGACACCGCACATCCGTATCTCCTCGGCATCCCGCAGACCGTCACCGACCGGCTGCTGACCGAGCACGCCACCGAGCTTGGCGCCGAGATCCGGCGCGGCTGCGAACTGGTCGGGCTGAGCCAGGACGAGGACGGCGTGACCATCGAGCTGGCGGACGGCACGCAGCTGCGCTCGCGCTACCTCGTCGGCTGCGACGGCGGCCGCAGCACGGTGCGCAAGCTCCTCGGCGTCGGCTTCCCCGGCGAGCCCGCCAGGGTCGAGTGGCTGCTGGGCGAGGTGGAGGTGGGCGTTCCGCCGGAGGAGCTGGCCGCCGTGGTGGCCGAAGTCCGCAAGACCCATCTGGCGTTCGGCGCCATGCCCCTCGGGGACGGGGTGTACCGCGTGGTCGCGCGCGCCGACGGCGTGGCCGAGGACCGCGCGGTCCCGCCGACGCTCGAGGAGCTGACGCGGCAGCTGCGGACGATCGCCGGCACCGACTTCGGCGCGCACTCACCGCGCTGGCTCTCCCGCTTCGGCGACGCCACCCGGCTGGCCGAGCGCTACCGGGTCGGCCGGGTGCTGCTGGCCGGCGACGCGGCGCACATCCACCCGCCAACCGGCGGGCAGGGGCTCAACCTCGGCATCCAGGACGCGTTCAATCTCGGCTGGAAACTGGCCGCCGAGGTCAACGGCTGGGCGCCCGAGGGCATGCTGGACAGCTACCACACCGAACGGCGCCCGGTGGCCGCCGACGTGCTGAACACGAGCCGCGCACAGGCCGAGCTGGTGTCCCCCGAGCCGGGCCCCCGGGCAGCGCGCAGGCTGCTGTCGGAACTGATGGACTTCGAGGACGTGAACCGGTACCTGATCGAGAAGGTCGCCGCGATCGGGATCCGCTACGACTTCGGCGAGGGTGACGAACTGCTCGGCCGGCGGATGCGGGACGTGGGGCTGAAACAGGGGCGCCTCTACGAGCTGATGCACCGCGGCCGCGGACTGCTGGTCGACCAGACCGGCCGCCTCTCGGTGGCGGGCTGGGCGGATCGGGTAGACCACGTCGTCGACGTCAGCGACGAACTGGACGTGCCCGCGGCGCTGTTGCGGCCGGACGGTCACGTGGCGTGGGTCGGCGAAGATCAGGTGGATCTGCTCAGCCAGATGCCCAAGTGGTTCGGCGCGCCCGTCAACTGAACGCGCGGTCTGGCCCCCAACGGGCCGGCCGTCGTGACGGTGTTCTACCGCTGGCGGCCGATGGCGCGGGTCGCCGGCTGGGCGGCGAGCGCGCGGCCGACCCGGACCGACAGCGCGGTGACCTCGTAGCCGATCACGCCGAGGTCGATGTCGGGCCCGGTGACCACCGCGAGCGACGAGCCGTCGCGCATCGAGGTGAGGAACAGGTAGCCGCCGACCATCTCGATGATGGTCTGCTCGACCGCGCCGGCACCGAGCACGTTGGCGGTGCCGCGAGCCAGGCTGACCAGGCCCGAGCTGGCGGCGGCGAGCTGGTCGGCGCCAGCCTCGCCGAGCCGCTCGCTGGTGGCGAGCCGTAGCCCGTCGGCCGAGACGACCATGGCGTGCCAGATCCCCGGGGTGCCGTCGGTGAAGTCGGTGAGCAGCCGCTCGATCTCGCCGCCGAGCACGCCGGAGGTGCTCACGGCGCCGCGTCCCAGAGGTCGGCGCGGCCGGCGCGGCCGGTGCGGCCCGTGGCCTCGGGCCCGGCCGCTTCGCCGCCATCGCGGAACGCGTCCGGCAGGTCGTCGTCGGGTTCGTCCGGGGCGTCGTCCCCCAGGAGGGCCCGCGCCGCGCGCCGGCTCGCCTGGTAGCGGGACAGCGCCTCGCGGGTCTGCTCTTCATCGGGCGCGTCAGCCCGAGGCGTGGCCTGGGAGCTCCGCAGGCCCTCGCGCAGCTCCGGGACGAGGTGCGATTGCGGCACCCTCCGCGCGAGCGGCGTGGCGCCTGGGGCGGCGGGCCGCTCACCCGGGCCCGGCGCCGTCGGCACCTCAACCGAGGCCGGCGCGGCCGGCACCTCAACCGGGCTCGGCGCGGCGGGTGGTGGCACGGACGGCTCCGACGGCGCGGGCGGTGCGGCGGCGCTGGCGCGCGCCCTGGAGGCCTCCAGCTCGGTGTTGACCAGGGGCTCCCACCAGCCCGACCAGGGCTCCTGGTCGCCGAGGCCGAAATCGGTGCTGACCTCGAACGAGAGCTCGCGCTCACGGGCGCCACCGGTCTCGAAGCGGGTCTGGGAGCCGCCCACCGCGCGCCGGGGAGCGGGAAGGGCGCGGGCCGCCGGCTGCATGCGCCCGGCCGTGGCGGGCCGCGACGACGCGACGGCCGGCCAGGGCGAGAAGCGGTCCGCGGCACGGGCGGCGGCGCGGCTGGCTGCGCGCGCGGCGGCGGGGCTGGCCGCCGTGGCCGGGAAGGCGGGCTCTCGAGGCCGGTCTGCGAACAGCCCGAGCGGCAGCACCACCGAGGCGGTGACGCCCGACCCCGGTGAGCGCGTCAGCGAGACGTGGATGCCGTGCCGCGCGGCGAGCCGGGAGACCACGTGCAGCCCGAGGCGCCTGGTCACGGACAGGTCGATCTCGCGCGGCACGGCGAGCAGCTCGTTGGCGGCCTTGAGCTCGTCGGGGCGGATGCCGATCCCGGAGTCCTCGATGGTGAGCACGTGGGCGCCGAGCACAGGCTGATGGGGCCGCAGACGGACGATCACGCTCGCCTGCGGCGGCGAGAACCGCACGGCGTTCTCGATCAGCTCGCCCAGCAGGTGGGTGACGTCCGGCACCGCATGGCCGAGCAGCCCCAGCCTGGCGTCGAGCGAGAAGGCCACCCGCTGCACGTCCTCGGTCTCGGCGATCGCGTCGCGCACCACGTCGAGCAGGGGCACCGCCTCGCTCCAGGTGCTCGGCGGCTGCTGGCCGGAAAGCACCAGCAGGCTCTCCGAGTTTCGCCGGATGCGGGTCGCCAGGTGGTCGAGCCGCAGGAGCTCCGCGAGCGCCTCCGGGTCGTGCTCGCGCTCGGCGAGCCGGTTGATGATGTCGAGCTGCCGGTAGAGCAGGCTCTGGTTGCGCCGGTCGAGTGTCGACAGCACCTCGGAGGCGAGCTTGCTCCGGTTGATTTCCGCCGCGGCGAGCGCGGTGGCGAGCCCGCCCGTCCTTTCTCGCTCTTGCAGCGCGCGACTCGCGAAAAGCACCACGGCCGCACAGACGGCGATGAACGCGATCACGATCAAGAAAAGCAAATGCGTCTCGGCCGCGCCGCGTGACAATGTCACCGCCGCGATCACGCCGTAGGCCACTCCGCCGCCGGCAAGCCACGCCCGCACGAGCGCGTCGGGCCAAATTCGCGACCCGAGAAGGCAGACCAGGCCCGGGACCAGGGCAAGCAGGGCCGTTCGGAGGCCATGGCCCGCGGCCAGGCCGGTCGCCAGCAATGCTGCCAGGGACAGGAGGAGGAGTGCTTGGAGGAGCTGCTGTCGTGCGTTCCAGTCGAGCTTACCGAGCCGGTTGGCGCGTCGAGCGTAATCCAATAGCGAAGTCACAAGTCCTTGAGCTCCCATGCACTCGATCTGGCCGCCGGCGTGACGGCGACGCGTGCCACGCGTGCCGCCGCGGGGTCGTGCGGCGTTCGCCCCCGCTCGGCCGTGATGCGCCTGCCCGAAGCAGAATACTGAGGTGCCTTCACCCGGTTCGCAAATTCGCCTACATGCGTGATGTTCTACGCGAATTAGAGTTGGCGCCTCGACCGTCGCGCATGCCGTGCGCCGGGCAGCAGCCCGACCGTGCCGGAGGTTGGAACCGGTGGCCGCGGCGTCGCTCGACTCGCGCGGGCCGGCCTCCTGGAGCTGGCGCACCCGTACAGAGGGCGCTCTAGAGCTGGCGCAGCCCGTACAGGACGCGCTCGAGCAGCGAGAGGTCCGGCCGGTCGTCGAACTGCGCTGGCCGGTGGATGTCGACCAACCCCTGCTCGGCCATGTCACCGACCAGCAGGCGGACCACGCCGATCGGCAGCCGCAGGTTGGCGGCGATCTCGGCCACCGAGATCACGTCGCGGCACAGCACCGCGATCGAGCGGCGCTCGAAGTTCAGCGCCGTGGTTCTGGCGCCGGCCGGCGTGGTGGTGACGAGCGCTTCCACCTCGAGGTCGTCCTGGTCGATCCGGATCCGGCCGCCCGTGATCGCGTACGGCCGGACGATCCGGTTCCCCCTAGGGCCGCGGTCCCCTGGCATGGCCAGGCGCCTCCAGACCCAGAGCGCGGGTGGGACTACCGGGGCTCGTCATGCTCGCCCCCACCATTGCGGCCCCACGCCGTTCCGTCATCGTCGTCGTCCGTCCGGTCGGCGGCGGTGCGGCGTCCGCGCTCGATGCCCTCGCGGTAGTTCGCGAGCAGCGACCGGACCTCTTCGGGGGAGCGCGCCTGGCGGCGTGCGTCCTCCAGCCGGTCGCGCAGTGCCTGCTCGCGCTCGCGCTGGGCGAGAATGCCGGGAGCGAGGTTGGCCCGGGGCACGCGTCGCGGCAGCCCGCCCCGCCTGTCCAGGTCCTCCCCGCCCGGCGCGGCCGCCTGCCCACCAGGGGGTTGGCCAGCGCGGCCGGGCTGGCCGGCGCCGCGCGCGGCTTGGCCGTGGACCGTCGGCGGCGGCTCGGACCACCTGGGCGCCCACTGCTCCTCGGCGGGCGACTCGGCCGGCTCCGGCGTGTCCGAAGGCCAAGAGGGTCCCGGGTGCGGTGGGGTCGGCGGCGCCGGGAACCGGGACGCGCGCGCCTCCCTGGTCGGCTGCGGCTCGCCCATCGGCTCTGGGAACGAGGTCCGGAACTCGCGCGGCCGGCTGACCGGCGGCCGGACGTGCTCGTCAGCGGTCTGGAAGCGGGACGCCAGCGGCGGGTAGGCGTCCTGGCCGGCGGGGCTCGGCCCGCGCGGGCTCAACTCCTCCCAGGCGGCCGCGGTCGTGCCCGCCCCGGACCGTCCGGGCTGGCGGTCGTCCCGCTCGGGCCACCGCGAGCGTGGCGGCTCCGGCTGGTCCCATCCGGGCCGGGTCGGCTGCGGCGCTCCGGCGTCCTCGAAGGCATCCGCGTTGCGCTCCGGGTTGGGCTCCGGGTTGGGCTCCGGGTTGCGCTGCGGCCAGCCGCCACCGGATGGACGGTCGGAAGCCGACCGCCCGGCGGGCCTGGCCGGCCCGATCGGCGAGCTGGCCGGGCCATGGTTCGACGAGCCCGACTCGAACCAGTCCGAGCGCGCCTGCTCGAAGATCGGCAAGGAGTCCGCGGGCGGGTGCTCGACGGCCGGCTCCGGCGGCAGCGCCATCCGCGGCGACGAGCGCTGCGGCGAACTGAGCTGGTCGGGGCCGCCCGACGGGACGTAGGGCCGCAACGGGATCACCACGCTGCTCGGCAGCGCCACCAGCGCCGTGATCCCTCCGTACGAGGAGTGCCGGAGCTGCACGCGGATGTTGTAGCGCTGCGCCAGCCGGCCCACCACGAACAGCCCGAGCACCCGCGAGACCGCGAAGTCGATGGTCGGCGGGTTCGCCAGCCGCTCGTTGGCCTCGAACAGCTCTTCGTCGCTCATGCCGAGGCCGCGGTCCTCGACCTCGACCACGTAGCCACCGCCGGTCGGCTGGCCGCCGACCCGCACCAAGGTGCCCGGCGGCGAGAACGAAGTGGCGTTCTCGATCAGCTCAGAGAGCAGGTGGATGATGTCGGCGACCGCGTGGCCGGGCACGCCGACCTCCTCCATCGTCTCCAGCTCGACGCGCTCGTAGTCCTCGACCTCGCCGATCGCGCCGCGGGCGACCTCGCCGAGCGGGATCGGCTCGGTCCAGCGCCTCGGCGGCTCGGCGCCCGAGAGGACGATCAGGTTCTCGGCGTTGCGCCGCATGCGGGTCGCCAGGTGGTCGAGCTTGAAGAGGCTCATCAGCGTCTGCGAGTCGGCCTCCTCCTCCAACTCGTCGATCAGCTCGAGCTGGCGGTCGATCAGGCCCTGGGAGCGGCGCGCCAGGTTCAGGAAGATGTCGCCGATCGACATCCGCAGCGCGGCCTGCTCGGCGGCCACCCGCACCGCGACCTGGTTGACGGTGTTGAACGCGGCCGCGACCTCGCCGATCTCGTCGCGCGAGGGGACCACCACCGGCTCCATCTCGTGCGAGAGGTCCGGGGCGTGGCCGGTCGAGCGCTGGAGCTTGGAGACCACGCTCGGCAGCCGGTTGGTGGCCAGGTCCGTGGCCGACGCCCGCAGCATTCGCAGCGGCCGCAACATCCTGCGGGCCACCATCAGCGAGAGCCCGACCGCCAGCACCAGCACCGCGAGGACGGCCAGGCTGTCGATGACCGCCCTCCAGTTGGCCGAGGTCTGGATCGACTTGCTGAGGTCCACCGCCTGGTTGCCGAGCTGGCCCTCGACGTCGTGCAGTAGGTTCACCTCGGCGGTGCTGGCCGCGTACCACTGGTCCGGGTCGATGGCGACCTTGCCGTTGCCCTCGGTGGCGAGCACCGCGGCCTGGAGCTCCTTGGCGCGCTGGGCCTCGGGGCCGACCACGGTCCGGACGAAGACATCGCGCTGGGCCGGGGTGGCGGTCGCCTGGAACTCGGAGAGCAGCACCCCGCGCGTGGACAGCGTCGAGGTGTAGCTGCGGAACTGGCCGGGGTCGAAGCTGCCCTTGGCCAGCACCCCCGTGATCAGCTCGCGCTCGAGTGCCGCCAGCTCCTTGATGCGCGACACCGCCACGAAGGCGCCGACCGCCTGGGACAGGTTCGGGTCCGAGATCCGGCTGCCAAGTTCCCGGTTGGCGTTCAGCAGGTCGGTGACGACGTCGTTGTACGAGTTCAGGGCGCCCGACGCAGCCATGGTCCGCGCGGCGACGTTCTGGCGCGTGTCCTCGAGCCCGTTCAGGCGGCCGAGCGCCGACGCCAGCCTGTCCTTGGCCTCGGGCGACATCGAGGCGGTGTCCAGCGAGTCCAGGCTGCGGCGGTAGGTGGCGATGGCGTCATCCGAGACGCGCTGCTGTTCCTGGAGCGCCCGGGCCGTGCTGTTCGCGTTCGGCTGGCCCGGCCGGGTCGCCACCAGGAAGCGCTCGGCGAGTCCGCGCTCGTTCTCGAGCTCGTGGGCCACGGTCGTCCCGCGCAGCGAGAACTCGGTGAGCTTGGTCACCCGGTCGGCCTGCCGACTTGTGGAGATCCTGGACTCAACCCGAAGCGCGCCCAGAACGGCCAAGGCGAGCATAGGAAGAATCAGGATTACCGCAATTTTCGACCGGATCGATAGTTTGTCCAGCACACCGTCCATCCTCTGCCTGCCTCGCGCCAACGTGCCCGATCAGGATACGAGGCGTAACCGGAAGACTACTTAGCCACTGTGCAAAGAGGAGTCCATTCGGGGGGTCGGGGGACACCGTCGAGGTGCAGGGTATTCTGCTGCTTCGGGCATCGGACTCGCAAGGCTTACCCGAAAACCCGTCAACCTTTGTATTCGAGGGCAAAGCGGGCGGGTGGCGCGTCACGTCCTTCTCCGGTCAGCGGTTTCCGGCAATTCGAACTGGCGTCGTCGCCGGGCTCCCTGTTAGGGTGCATGCGGCCATGAAGATTCCCCCAAGCCCGAAGCGACGGCCGTTCTACGCGCTGGTCGTGCTCGCGCTCGTCACGGTGCTCGCCGTGGCCGGGTGCAGTTCCGGCTCCAAGTCGAGCCCGAACGAGGCGCTCGAGGCGAGAGCGGTCGGCGGAGGGCTGACGCCGCTCGGGCTCCAGCTCCCGGACAAGATCAGAAACGCCCGGGAGGTCCGAGTCGGGTCGGATATCTCGTACGCGCCTGTCGAATTCTACGACGCGCTCGCTCCGGACGTCCTGGATAGGCCAAGTGGAGAGCCAGACCCCGGCGTTCAGGGGATCGATCCTGATCTGGCCAACGAGCTGTCGCGCAAGCTCGGCGTGCGATTCACCTTCGTCAACGTGAAATTCGATTCCTTGATCGATTCACTGCGAAACGGAAAGATCGACGCGATTATCTCGGGTATGAGCGCAACGCCCGAGCGAGCCTCGCAGATTTCCTTCATCGAGTATTTCCAGGCGGGCACCTCGATCCTCGTGCCAAAGGGGAACCCCAAGCGCATCAGCACGATGGCCGACCTGTGCGGCAAGACCGTCACCGTCCAGGCGGCGACCACCCAGGCCGACCTCGCCAAGTCCGACGAGGCCAAGTGCCCGCCCGGCCAGCCGATGCGCGTGCGCGAGCTGGACTCCGGCAGCCAGTCGCTGTTGGAGGTCAAGTACGGCCACGCCGACGCTTCGCTGACCGACTTCCCGGTCGCGGCCTACAACGCCAAGGTCTCGGACAGCGGCCGCGACTTCGAGGTCGTCGGCCAGCAGATCGACCCTGGCCCGTTCGGCATCGGCGTCCGCAAGGCCGACGCCCCCCTGCGCGAGGCCCTGCGCACCGCCCTCCGCCAGGTCATCTCGGACGGCAGCTACGACCGCGTCCTCTCCAAATGGAACGTGGGCGACGGCGCCCTCAAGACCGCCCAGGTCATCGGCGCCCCCGCCAACTAGCCCGCAACCAGCCCGCGCCCAGCCCGACCCCGTCGAGGTCTCGCGGAAATCTGGCATGTGGCCGATCTGATGGAGTAAGGCACGCGATCATCCACGACATGCCAGGGGGCTTCGGCATGGCTGCTGCTACCGACCAATTGCGCGAGCAGGTGCGCGGAGAGGTCTT
>JBEDUQ010000216.1:0-5882 GCA_040414855.1 Actinomycetota bacterium | reverse complement strand
CGGTGCCGTGCCCGACACTGCTTCCCGCCCTGGCGCCGAACACGGTGCCGCCGGCCCCCTGCGAGGCGCCGATCACCTGCACGCCCGCGTCCGGGTTCATGTTCCTCATCGGCGGGTTCACCGTGCCTTCCGGAAGTGTCGTCGCCTACCAGAATTTCGGCGGACAGCTCTTCATCGCCGCGGCCACCCGGCCGACGGCGTACGCGGTGTCCTGTGACGGCGAGCGGCCGGTCGCCCACACGAGCGTCAGGGGACGTCGGGGTGTCGTCTCCGAGTGCCCGCTCGAGTCCGACCCGAACGGCGGCGTCCTGGTTCGGTGGCGGGAACGCGGCACGTTCGTGGTCGTCAGCATCAGCGGTCGCGGCGACCTCCAGCGGCGGCTGGTCCTGGCGGTGGCCGCACATCTCGAGATGGTGCCGCCCGCACGGTAGGGCCCTTACGTTCCACATTGCCCTCGCTCGGGTTGCTTGTTGTCATACCGGCGGAAAGGGTGATAGAAGCTAGGAAGAACGGGCAGCAATCCACAACTTCGGGCAGTCGTGACCTTTGTGAGGTGGACGGTGCTCCCGGAGGAGCGGCGGCTCCAGATCGTCGAGCAGGTCAGGGTCAGGCCGCTGGTGCGGGCCGACGAGCTGGCCAGGCGCTTCGGCGTCTCGATCGAGACGGTCAGGCGCGACCTCGACGCCCTCCAGCGCGACGGGCTGGTGCGGCGTGTCTACGGCGGCGCCACCGGGATCGTCCCGCACACCCTGGAGGCGTCCTTCGACCAGCGCGAGGCGCTGCACGTCGAGGCCAAGCGGTCGATCGCCGGGCTGGCCGCCTCGCTGGTCGGGCCGACCGACGTGCTGATGCTGGACGTCGGCACCACCGTCGCCGAGCTGGCCAGGGCGCTCCCTGCCGAGTACCGGGGCAGGGTGCTTACCAACTCGCTGCTGGTCGCCGCCGAGCTGGGCCGGCGCAACGGCGTCGAGGTCGAGGTGGCCGGCGGGCGCCTGCGTGGCGGCGACCTCGCCTGCTCGGGCGCGCACGCCGAGGCGTTCTTTGGCGGCTGGTACGCGGACAAGGCGTTCCTCGGCTCGGGCGGCGTCCACCCGGACGCCGGCCTCACCGACTACCACCCGGACGAGGTCTCGAGCAGGCAGGTGATGCTGTCGCACGCCGCCGAGCTCTACGTCCTCGCCGACTCCTCCAAGCTCGGCCAGGTCGCGCTGCGCAAGGTCTGCGACCTGGACCGGGTCACCGCGGTCATCACCGACGACCAGGTTCGTCCACAGGTCGTCCGCCAGCTCGAGGCGAAGGGGGTGAACCTGCTCGTGGCCGGCGCCGGCACGCGGCGTCGCCGGACCGGATGACGCCGGATGCGGCCCGATGCGGCCGGATGATGCGGCACCTCTCGCGGCGGAAGGGAGCCATCGTGAGCACGGAGTACAGCAACCAGCGCGGCAGCGGACAGACCGACGACGTCCTGTTGCAGCGCTTCGGCTACACTCAGCAGTTCGTCCGCACCCTCAAGCGGTTCGAGTCGTTCGCGGTCGCGTTCTCGTTCATCTCGATCACCACCGGCATCTTCACGACCTTCGCGTTCCTGCTCACCACCTCCGGCCCCCGCGGCATCTGGTCCTGGCCGATCGTGATCGTCGGCCAGACCCTGGTCGCCCTGGTCTACGCGGCGCTGGCCGCCAAGATCCCGCTGTCCGGCTATAGCTACCAATGGGCCTCGAGGCTCGCCAACCCCGTGACCGGGTGGTGGCTCGGCTGGCTGTCGTTCGCGTTCCTGTGCATCGTCACCGTCAGCGTCGACTACGGCTTCGTGCAGGTCGCCTGGCAGCCGCTGATCGGCCAAGCGTACACGCCAACCAGCGCCGCGCTGTGGACGCTGCTGGTGCTGGCGGCCCAGGCGACCCTGATCATCTGGTCGACCCCGATCGTGACCCGGCTCAACAACACCGCTGTCGCGACCGAGATCATCGGCATCGCCGGCCTCTCGGTGGTGTTCGTGTTCGCGGCGCTGTTCGCCTCGCACGCCCACTGGGGCAACCTCGGCTCGACCGGTGCGGTCGGCGGCGCCGGCTGGTTCTCGTGGCTGGGGCCGTTCATGCTCGCCACCCTGCTCGGCGCCTACACCATCGTCGGCTTCGAGTCCGCCAGCAACCTCTCGGAGGAGACCCAGGACCCGCGCTCGGTGGTGCCGGGCGCGATGGTCCGCTCGGTGGTCTACTCCGGGCTGATCGGCATGTTCTTCCTGATCATGCTCACGGTGGTGATCGACAACATCGGCGACGCGAGCCAGAGCGCCGCGCCGGTGGCATTCGTGGTGAGGGACGTGCTCGGCGGCTTCGTGGAGAAGCTCTTCCTGCTGTTCATCTGCTTCTCGATCTTCTGCTGCGGCATGGTCATCATGGTCACCAACTCGCGGCTGACCTGGGCGATGGCCAGGGACCGGCGCCTTCCCGGCCACCAGCTCCTGCGCCAGGTCCCGCGTGCCACCGGCGGGCCGTCCTGGGCGACCGTCCTGGTCGCGCTGATCAGCGCGCTGATCGTCCTGGTGCTGCGGACCAACTCCAACGCGCTGGTGAACCTGTTCACCTCGGCGACGCTGATGCCGGCGATCCTGTACACGGCCACGGTGCTGCTGTACGTGCGCACCGCGCACCGGGTCCGCACCGACACGCGCTATTTCCACCTCGGCCGCTGGGAGTGGCCGGTGATCATCGGCGCGCTCGCCTGGCTCGCCTACGAGCTGATCGTCCTGCTCGGCCCGTCGAGCTTCCGGCCGGCACAGGGCTACGCGCTCGGCGCCATCGGCGTCGGGGCGGTCGTCTTTGCGGTGATGTGGCTGCTGGAGCCGTCGGCGATGCGGGCCGAGGCCGGCGTCCACGGTGAGGAGGCGCTGGAGGTCGGGGACCAGCCGCCGCCGGCAACCGGCGACGCCCCGGCCTGAGCCGCATCGGCATGAGCGCGGCATGACCACGCGCAACGTCCTGGCGGTGGACCAGGGGACCTCGGCGACCAAGGCGCTGCTCGTCTGCCCAGAGCGCGGCGTCCTCGGCGAGGCCGAGGTCCCCGTCCACCCGAGGGCGGTGGAGGACGGCGGTGTCGAGCAGGACCCCGAGGAGCTGTGGACCTCGGTGGTCGAGGCCGGCCGGCTCGCGCTGGAGCGCGGCGGCGAGCCGGCCGCGGCGGTCGGCCTCGCCAACCAGGGCGAGACCGTGCTCGCCTGGGACCGGGCCAGCGGTCGCCCGCTCTCGGTCGCGCTGTCGTGGCAGGACCGGCGCGCCGCGGCGATCTGCCAGCGTCTGGCCGGCCGCGAGGCTGAGCTGGCCGAGCTGACCGGTCTGCCGCTTGACCCCTACTTCGTGGCCCCCAAGATCGCCTGGCTCCGCGAGCACCGCACCCGCGACGGCGTGGCCACCACCACCGACGCCTGGCTGCTCGCCCGTCTCGCCGGCGCGTTCGTCACCGACGCGGCGACCGCGTCCCGGACCCTGCTGCTGGACCTGGACCGGGTCGCCTGGTCGCCGGTCGCCTGCGAGGCCTTCGGCGTCGACCCGGGCGAGCTGCCGGCGGTGGTCGGCTGCGCCGAGCCGGTGGGGGAGACCACCGCCTTCTCCGCCTCCTCCGAGGGCGCGCCCCTGCCGGTCGCGGGCCTCGCGGTCGACCAGCAGGCCGCCCTGTTCGCCGAGGCCTGCCTGGAGGCGGGCGAGGCCAAGTGCACCTACGGCACCGGCGCGTTCCTGCTCGCCACCGTCGGCGAGCGGCCGCGCCGGTCGGGCAACGGGCTGGTCGGCTGCGTCGCCTGGCGGCTGGGCGCGCGCACCACCTGGTGTCTCGACGGGCAGGTCTACACGGTCGGCGCGGCGGTGCGCTGGCTCCGAGAGATCGGCCTGATCGCCGAGGCGGCCGACCTCGACCGGGTCGGCGGCGAGGCCGGCGGGACCGGCGGGGCGAGCTTCGTGCCTGGGCTCGCCGGGCTCGGCGCGCCGTTCTGGGCGCCGAACGCGCGCGGCGCCTTCACCGGGCTGTCGCTTGCGACCAGCCGCGCCGAGCTGGTCCGCGCCGTGGTCGAGGGGATCGCGGCGCAGGTCGCCTGGCTCGCCAGGGCGGCGGGCGAGGACCTCGGCAAGCCGCTGGAGCGGCTGCGGGTCGACGGTGGCCTGACCCGCTCGGCGCTGCTGATGCAGGTCCAGGCCGACCTGCTCCAGGCGCCGGTCGAGGTGTACCCGTCACCGAACGCGACCGCGCTCGGCGTGGCCGCGCTCGCCAGGCTCGGCACCGGCGAGGTCACGACCGCCGCCGAGGCGACCGCGGGCTGGGCGCCCGCCGCCACCTACGAGCCGCGCGCCGGCGCGGCCGAGGCGGAGGAGCGGCTGCGGCGCTGGCGGGACGCGGCCGAGGCCACCCTCGCGCTCGGCACGGGAGGCTGAGATGGCGGCGGCCGCGGACCCGGCCGGCCCGCCGCCCGTGGAGGTTGGCGGCCCGCCCGCGCCGGACCCGGGCGGGCCGCCCGCCTACGACGTCGCGGTCGTCGGCGCCGGCGTGGTCGGCGCGGCGATCGCCAGCGAGCTGGCGGGCTACCGGCTCGACTGCGTGCTCGTCGAGGCGGCCGGCGACGTCGGCGCCGGCACCTCGAAAGCCAACACCGCCCTGCTCCACACCGGCTTCGACGCCAAGCCCGGCACGCTGGAGGCGCGGCTGGTGCGCCGCGGCTACCAGCTCATGCGCGAGCGGGCGCCGGCGCTCGGCATCCCGGTCGAGCTGGTCGGCGCGCTGCTGATCGCGTGGGACCAGCACCAGCTGGCCGCCCTGCCGGACATCGCCGAGCGGGCCGCCCGTAACGGCTGGCCCGACGTGCGGCCGGTCGCGGCCGACGAGTTGTACCGGCGCGAACCGCGCCTCGGCCAGGGCGCGCTCGGCGCGCTCGAAGTGCCGGGCGAGGGCATCGTCTGCCCGTTCACCGCGCCGCTGGCGTTCGCGACCGACGCCGTCGCCAACGGCGTGGAGCTGCGCCTGGGAAGCCCGGTGCTGGGCGCGCGGCGGCTCGCCGGCGGGGCCCACGAGCTGGCGACCCCGCGCGGACCGGTGCGCGCCCGCTGGGTGGTCAACGCCGCCGGGCTGCAAAGCGACGAGCTGGACCGCCGGTTCGGGCACGACGGCTTCACGGTCACGCCGCGCCGCGGCGAGCTGGTGGTGTTCGACAAGCTCGCGCGGCCGCTCCTCGACCACATCCTGCTGCCGGTCCCGACCGCGAAGACCAAGGGCGTGCTGGTCGCGCCGACCGTGTTCGGGAACGTGCTGCTGGGCCCGACCGCCGACGACCTCCACGACAAGACCGACACCGCCTCGACCGCCGAGGGCGTTCGCGGCCTGCTTGCCCAGGGCCGGCGGATCCTCCCGGACCTGCTCCACGAGGAGGTCACCGCCGTCTACGCCGGCCTGCGCGCCGCCACCGAGCACGGCGACTACCAGATCGAGGTGCACGCCTCCGAGCGCTACGCCTGCGCCGGCGGGATCCGCTCGACCGGCCTGTCCGCCTCGCTGGCGATCGCCGAGCACCTGGTCGCGGAGCTCGGCGCCGCCGGCCTGCCGCTGAAGCCCAAGGCGCAGCGGGAGCGGGTCCGCATGCCTAACCTCGGCGAGGCGTTCCCGCGGCCCTACCGCGCCCCCGCCGGCGGCGTCCGCGATCCGGACCGCCGCATCGTCTGCCACTGCGAGCGGGTCACCCGCGGCGAGCTGCTCGACTGCGTCAGGAGCCGGATCCCGCCAACCGACCTCGACGGACTGCGCCGCCGCACCCGCGCGCTGATGGGCCGCTGCCAGGGCTTCGCCTGCGGCGCGGCGGTCGCCGCGCTGTTCGCGGAGGCGACCGGCAGGACCGTGGCCGA
>JBEDUQ010000215.1:0-41548 GCA_040414855.1 Actinomycetota bacterium | reverse complement strand
CCACTGCCCAGGCCGGGCCCCGGTGGCGGGTCTGGAGCAGGTGGAAGCCGAGGCCGAGGCACGAGCCGTACAACAGCAGGGCCGGCAGCGCGCCGAAGGCCCCGGCGGCCTCGGCGGCGGACCAGCGGGTCCCCTCGCCCTCGATCAGCGGGAGCAGCGTCAGCGGGCCGAGCGCCCACCACAGGAAGCCCCACGACAGCCCCCAGCCGAGCGCGGTCACCAGGTCGGCGTCCAGCCGCCGGAACATCACGCCGTAGGGCAGGCCGATCGCCATCCCGGCGGCGCAGAGGACCGCCGGCGCCGGCACCGGCGCGCCGGCTGTGACCCCGCTCGCCAGCGGCGCCAGCGCGGCCGCGCCGAGCAGCCCGGCGACGGCGCCGTGCAGCGCCGCGGCGGTCGGCCCGCTCCCGACCGGCGCCGGCCGCCAGCTCCGCAGCCGCTCGGCCGAGAACAGCGCGGCGAGGCTCTCGAAGCACTGGCGCAGCACGGCGACCGCGATCCCGAGCACCAGGCAGGCGAGCAGCGTCGGGAAGCTCCCCCTTGCCTGCTCGACGGTCCAGTGCGGGCCGGCGCCGAGCAGCGCGACCCAGGCCAGGAATCCGTAGCCCTGGCCGCGGATCAGCGCGGCGCCGAGGCCCTTGGGCGGGCGCGGCGCCTCCAGCGCCATCGCCAGCCCCAGCATCGGGCCGACCACCAGGCTCCCGCTGGTCCGGAGCACGAGCCCGACCAGCAGGCCGGCGAGCACGCCGCGGGCGGCGGCCAGCGGCAACCGGCGTGGGGTCCGGCCCCGGAAGACCGCGTAGGCGAGCCCGGTGGCCGCCCCGTAGAGCAGGAACCCGAGCATGCCGGCGAACTCGCGCTGCGCGGCCGCCATGCTCCACGCGAGCGGCCGGTGGTCCAGCAGCGGGACCAGAGTGAGCGGGCCGAGCCACCAGCCGATGGCGCCGTAGGCGACGCCCAGGAACAGGCCCTCGCTCGGGCTGCGCCGGTGGAACAGCTGGCCGAAGACGCATCCGCCCAGCACCGCGGCGAGCAGCGCGAGCACGGCGTTGGGCTGCGGCACCCCGCGCCGGGCGAGCAGCGCGCCGAGCGTCAGGCCGCCGACGGCCCCGGCGGGGGCGCCGGCGGCGAGCGCCCGAAGCACCGAGCTGCGGCCCATCGGGCCTCACGCCACCCGCTTGCGGGCGTGGCGCCCGCGCCTGGACCTCGACATGCCGACCGGCGCGCCCACGCCCTCGGGTTGCCCCGTGCCGGCCGGAAGGTCGCTTGCCAGCGTGGTGTCGCGCGGGAACGCGAAGCCGACCAGCCAGTCGAGCAGGACCCGGACGCGCTTCTCGCTGCCGGGCAGCTTCGACAGGTACAGCGCCCGCCACAGCACCCAGCCGGGCAGCCCGCGCACCCGCAGGCGCCGCAGCTCGGCGGCGGCGGTCTGGTGGCCGAGCGCGACCAGCAGCCCGCGGGTGGCGAAGCGGAACGGCTTGGCCTTGCGGCCGGTCATGCTCGCGAGCACGTTGTCGGCGACCGCCTTGCCCTGGCGCATCGCGTGCTGGGCCGTCGGCGGGCAGTAGCCGCCGAGCTCCAGGTCGGGGACGCGGGCGCAATCCCCCACCGCCCAGACCCGCTCGACGCCGCCGACCCGCAGGGTCTCGTCGACCCGAAGGGCGCCGCGGTCTCGGGCGAGCGGCAACTCGGCGAGCGCCGGGCTCGGCCGGTTGCCGGTGGTCCAGACCAAGGTGCGGGCCGGCAGCAGCTCGCCGTTGTCGAGCGCGACCGCACCCTCGGTGGCGGCGACCACGCGCGCGTCCAGACGGACCTCGACGCCGCGCGCGTCGAGCTTCTCGCGCGCGTAGCCGCCGAGCTCGGGGCCGAGGTCGGGCAGGATCCGGTCGCGCGAGTGGATCAGCATGAACCGCGGCTCGTCGCGCCGGATCCGCGGGTAGTAGCCGAGCACGCTGCGGACCAGGCTGATGATGCCGGCGATGCCCTCGACCCCGGCGAAGCCGCCGCCGGCGACCACGAAGGTGAGCAGCCGTACGCGCTCCTCCGGGTCGGCGGTCAGGTCGGCCTGCTCGAGCTGGGCCAGCACGTGCTCGCGAAGCCGCGCCGCGTCGCCGAGCGTCTTGAGCGGCAGAGCGTGCTCCGCGACCCCGGCGACGCCGGCGTCGGCCACCGCGCCCAGCGCGACCACCAGGTGGTCGTAGGGCAGCGGCTCGACCCCGGCCGCCGTGCGCACCTGCACCACGCGCTCGTCGACGTCGAGGCCGACCACCTCGGCGCGAGCGATGCGAGTCCTCGGGCAGATCGCGCGGAGCGAGGCGCCGATGCTGCTCGGCTGCAGTGAGCCGGCCGCGACCTCGGCCAGCATCGGTGTGAAGAGGAGGTAGTTCGTCTTGCTGACCAGGGTCACGTCGAGCCCGGGCGCGTGACGCCAGAGCTGCTCGAAGCGTCTGGCGGCCGCGACCCCGCCGAAGCCGCCGCCGAGGATGACCACCCGGCGGCCCGCCGCCGCCATGGCGGCGCGGCGGCGGGCGAGCCGGTACCTCGGCGCCATCTGGATGACGGGGCCGAGCGCGCCGCCGGCAACCAGGCAGGCGACGAGCAGGGGAAACAGCGCGCTGGCCCGCTCCAGGCTCCAGCCCGGCACCGTGCCGGCGGCCCCGGTGCCGCCGCGCGCGGACGACAGGAGGGTGAGCGGGAGGGCCAGCCAGACGACCAGCCCCGCCAGCATGCCCCCGGTGATCGAGCCGGCCCGCGGCGAGGGGGGAACTCGCCGCGGGCCGTGGTGCTGCCGCGATGTCATCGCCTGGCGTGGCCTGGGCGCCTGCGGCGCTGGCCGGCCGCCAACAACAGCGAGCCGGCGACGACCACACTCAGGCTGAGCAGCAGCATCCCCTTGGAGCGGCTGCTCCCCGTGTACGGGAGCGAGCCGCCGTTGTCCGCGGCCAGCTGGCCTCGGATGGCGCCCTTCGCGAATTGCTTCGAGTGGACGTTGACGTAGTAGGCGCTGGGGGACTGCTTGATTGCCTTCGCGAGGGTCGCGCTGACCTCGGTGCAGCCCTGCTTCTGGGTCACGTTCAGCGGCTGGTCGGACTTGAAGAACGGCACCACGATCGCGCCCGCCTTGCCCTTGGGGGCGAGGTGGATGTGCGAGGCGGTCGCCTCCATGCCGCTCCAGCGCACGTCGAAGCAGAGCTGGCTGTCGCTGACCTTGACGGTCGCCGTGCCGCTGGCGTTCTTGTCGCCAGGAGGCACCTCGACGGCGCCGGTCAGCTTGGTGCGCAGCATGGTCGTGCCGCTCGCGGCCTTCTTCGCGAGGGTCGAGTCGGGCGACGCCGGCGGCTGCGCCGGAGCCTGGGACCCGGAGCCGCCGTAGACGTCGTCGCCATAGCCGTCGCTCGACTGCGCGAATGCGGACGGCGCCAGGTACAGCGAGGCGATGGCGGCGGCCGCGACCACCGCGACCACGGCCTTCGTCTTCGGTTTCATGAACTGACCCCTCTCAGCGATCTCGGTTGGGTTGGCTTCAGCGGCGGCCGCGGAGCCGCATGAAGAGGACACGGACGCAGTCGACCGGGCCGCCCTGCTGGGCGAAGGCGCGAACGGCCACGTAGTGGGCGCCGCTGGCGTCGTCGACGCAGACGCGGTAGCGGCCGGGCGTGGTGATCGGCGGGCCGACACCGGAGATCACGTTGCTGCCGCCCTGCTGCTCGAGCACCACGAACGAGTCGCACTTGGTGCTGGCCGGCAGCCCGTTGCCGGTCAGGCGCTGGATGCAGGCGTGGTTGTGGCCCTGGAGGTTGCCGTCGGCGTTGAGGCGCTGGGGGTCGACGCCGTACTGGGTCTTGGGGTCGTTGAAGAAGCCCGGCTGGAAGTTCTGGACCAGGGCGCGGATCTGGATCTCCTGGTTCAGCGGCAGGATCCGGCCGCTGCCCGGGCGCTGGATGGCGACCTGCGGCGTGTTGGCCGGGATCTCGCCGTAGGGCACCGGGTTGAAGACGCCGCCCTTCTGGCTGCCGTCGTGGAGCGGCAGGTTGTTGACGTTGCCGTCGTCGCCGTTGCCGTTGCCGGCCGGGGCGGTGGTGGTGGTCGCGTCCGCCCCGGTGGTGTCGGTGGCGTCGGTGGTGTCGGTCGACGCCGGGTCGGTCGAGTCCGGGGCGCCGGTGGTGTCGGTCGTGTCGGTCGAGCCGACCGAGGTGTCCGGGGCGCCGGTGGTGTCGGTAGAGCCGGCGGTGGTCTGCGAGGCCTGCTGCGCGCTGGAGCGCGAAGCGTCGAAGGCGATCAACGTGGCCGAGAACAGCGCCACGCTGAGCCCGAGTGCCAGGAGCAACCGGGCCTGGCCCGGAGGCTTTGGACGACGCATTGCAGCTCCCTCCTGATGGGTTGGGGGCGATCGGCGGCTGAAATCAGGTGACGGTGATCCAGCCCTGCATCTCCTGTTGCTGGTACTTGCACCAGAAGCGGTGCTTGCCAGGTCCTGGAGCGGCGAAGGTCACCAGCACCTGACCACCGCTTGGGACGATTTTCGAGACGGAACCTCCCTCGAGCGTGAAGCTGTGCTGTGTCTGATCGCCGTTGGTGACCTTGAGCTGGATATTCGCTCCCTTCGACACCACGTAATTTCCAGGCAGCCAGCTCGAGTCCTGTGCTTTGAGGACGGCCACAACGCCGCTGGAGAGCACCACCGGAGCTGGCTTGGGCTTGGTCTTGATCAATTGGCCATCGGTCCTTCCAGGACCGTAGCCGCCACCGTCGTCGCTGGTGGGGAGCGTGCAGCCCGAGACGCCGAGCCCGATCAGGGCAAGCGTCGGGACGAGCACGGCGAGGCGACGCCGCATTATTGGGGCTCCTTTACTGGGGATGCGGCAAATTCGTGTGTGAACTCATGCCGCGGACTGATGATTCCCAGATCAGGCCGGAATTCTCTCCTCGAGCATGTGGCGCAGGCGGGCACGCCCGCGGTACAGCCGCGAGAGCACGGTGCCGCGCGGCGTGCCCATCAGCGACGCGGCCTCCTCGCATGACAGCCCTCGTAGCTCGACCAGCACGATCGCGGTCCGGAACGGCTCGGGGAGCCGCGTGAGCGCGTGGAGCAGCTCGTCGCGGTCGAGCTGGCGGAGTGCCTCCTCCTCCGGGTCGGGCATCTGGCCAGGGACCAGCGCGAGCTGGTCGAAGTCGTCGTCGTCGCCGGTGCGCCAGGTCATCCGCTTGCGCTGGCGGTAGTCACGGCAGAAGACGTTGTGCGCGATCTGGAGCAGCCATGCGCGGCAGTTCGTCCCGCTCTGGAACGAATCGAACGAACGGAAGGCGCGCAGGTACGTCTCCTGGGTGAGGTCCTGGGCGGTCGTCGGGTCACCCGTGATCCGCAGGTTCGCGCGATAGACGACGTCGTGGTGCGGGAGTGCCGTCTCCTCGAAGCGGTCCCGGAGTGTGCCTACGGTCATGACGATCACCTCTTCTCTGTAGGTGTCGTGGCGGCGGTCCGCGGCGGATTGTGGGACGAATTTCCTCAGGGATTTCCTAGGGATGGTAGGCACGGTGCAGGAAGTCATTGGGCGCGGCGATGTTCACCAGTGATCCGATCACCACGACGATCACGGCGACGGCGAACGCGATGACGAACAGATTCGTGAGCATCTTTCGGACCTGGACGTCGGCGACCAGCCGCTTGCCATAGCGCAGCGCGACGAACGCGACCGCCGTGGCGAGGAACGGCGTGATCCAGCCGACGTGCATCTTCCACTCCATCGCGAAGGTCTCCCAGAAGCGGAGGGGGGGACTGCTCAGGAGGTATTGCCGCGGGTACAGCGACAGGTCCGCGCCCGGAGGCGCGTCGGCGCGGTAGCCCGCGTACACGAACCAGGTGCCGGTGGCCGAGGCGAGCCACGCCACCGCCGCCATCGACACGGTGCTGAGCTTGCGGACCCGCTCCTTGAGGCGCGAGTCGGTGGTGGTGCAGAGGGTGCCGAGGCCGGCGGCGAAGGCGTGGACGATCAGGATCCCGAACAGCGAGTGGGCGATGAAGAGGAGCTGGCGGACCGTGACCAGCCGGCCCGTCAGGATGACCACGGTCAGCATCAGGGCGATCGCCCCGATGCCCACGGCGATCGCGATCGTGCTGGCATGCAGCAGCGTCGTGGTCTTGCGGCGCGACACCCTGCCGGCGGCGCGGCGGTCCGGCCCGTGCGGGGCGAACACCTCGTCGTCCTCGAGCTCGTCCAGCGCTCCGAAGCCGTCGGTCGCGCCGACCCGCGGGCCCAACGGGCCGCCGTCGTCGACGGTCGGGTCGGCCACCGGGTCGTCGTCGAAGACCACGTTGTCGCCGGGGTCGAAGGCGACCTCGTCGCCGCGGTCCAGGCCGGCGCCGGCCTCCTGGTACCAGACGCCGTCGAGGTCGAGATCGTCGTAGGTGTCGTCGTACGTGTGGGTCATCGAGCGGAAGGCCTCCCGTGGGCGGGCAGGATCCATCGCGCGGTCGCCAAAGCGGCGACTCACTCAAGCCGTGAGGAATTGGGCACTCGAATTCATTGCAGCCGGAGCTGCACGACGACGGGGGATCACGGACCCGCCGTACCGAGGCAAGAATGTGCGGCGAGAGCGTGCGTCGTTGGATCGCCACCGCCTTCACGAAATTTCGCTCGAACGGCGCGAGCAACGCCTTCGGGGAAGCGGCCGTGGGGGCGACCGCTGGGGCCCGAAGCTGCGACGGAACCCGCGTTCGAGCGAACGGCGCATCGACTCCGGCGGGAGCGACTCGCGTTCGGGAGACCTCTATTTCTGGAGCTGCCATGGGGGATTGGCGAGGCGAACTCTACGACAGGGCCCAACCGAAGTCAAACCGTGATTCATTCGTGATTTTCGGCTACTTGGGAATCGGCGGCGGATCCGGTGAGTTCCCCCTCGGACCTACGGTCACGAGCGCCGGGAGGAGGTGAGGCCGACCACGCCATGGGGCCGGCGATGGCCTCGGCCACGCCGATGCGCACCAGGCGATCGGGGTGGCAAGGTGAGGTGGGAGCTCATCTTGCCACCCGTTCGTCCGGTTGCTCCGCCCGGCACGCGCGTACCCTTTGAGGGATCTTGGGGTCACCACGGCGGCTCGAACTCGAGCTGGGAAGGAGAACAGCCATGGCAGATCTCCTCGAAGACACCGACCTCGGCGTGCCCGAGCGGCCCGAACGGTCGGCACAGATCCGCGTCGAGCAGTCGCCCAAGCGCGTCCGGGTCGTCTTCGGCAACGTCGCAGTCGCCGACTCCAAGCGTGTGCGGCTGCTGTTCGAGAAGGGCCACCTGCCCGTCTACTACTTCCCCGCCGAGGACGTGCGGACCGACCTGCTCGAGCCCACCGACAAGCACACCAGGTGCCCGTACAAGGGCGAGGCCTCGTACTGGACCGTCAACGCCGGCGACCGCGAGGTCCGCAACGCCGTGTGGAGCTATCTCGATCCGATCCCGGAGGCGGCCGAGATCAAGGGCTGCATGGCCTTCTACTGGGACCGCGCCGACTCGTGGTGGGAGGAGGACGACGAGGTCTTCGTGCACGCGCGCGACCCCTACCACCGCGTCGACGTGATGAACAGCTCCCGCCAGGTGCGGGTCGAGGTCGACGGCCAGACCATCGCCGAGACCAGCCGCCCGAGGCTGCTGTTCGAGACCAGCCTGCCGACGCGCTACTACATTCCCAAGAGCGACGTGCGCCTGGACCTGCTCGAGCCCACCGACACCGTGACCAGGTGCCCCTACAAGGGCACCGCCCGCTACTGGTCCGTCCGCGCCGGCGACAAGCTGCACAAGGACCTCGCCTGGAGCTACCCGACGCCCATCCCGGAGTGCCCCAAGATCGAGCAGCTCATCAGCTTCTTCAACGAAAAGGTCGACATCTACCTCGACGGCGAGCTTCAATCTCGGCCCAAGAGTCCCTGGTCGTAGATCGGTCAACCAGACATCACGACTCGCTCGGCCGACTCAGCGCACTTCTGAAAGCGCGGCCTAACCAGCCTGGTGGGCGATCTGGATCAGGTTGCCGCAGGTGTCGTCGAGCACAGCCGTGGTCACCGGCCCCATCTCCGTGGGCTCTTGGGTGAAGCGCACCCCAAGCCCGCGCAGCCGCTCGAACTCCGCCCTGACGTCCTCGACGGCGAACGCGGTGAACGGGATGCCGTCGGCGACCAGCGCCTCCTTGAACGGCTTCACGGCTGGGTGCTCGTCGGGTTCCAGGAGGAGCTCGGTGCCGTCCGGGTCCTCCGGGGACACCACGGTGATCCACCGATGCTCACCCACCGGAACATCGGTCTTCTGCTTGAAACCGAGGACCTCGGTATAGAACCGGAGCGCCTTCTCCTGGTCGTCAACGAGCACGCTGGCCAGGTTGATTCTCATGGTGATCCCTCCCCGCCGGGACCGGCGCCGGCGCCAAGGCGGCCACCGGTGTCCTTCCCAGCCTTCTTGAGCCACCGCTCGACGATCGGTTCGAGCGGCTTGGTATTGAGGTAGTGGAACTTGTACCGGCCCTCGCGTCTGGTCTCGACCAGACCCGCCTCCTCGAGAACGTCGAGGTGCTGCGAAATCGCCTGCCGCGACGAGCTCAGCCCGTGCTTGACCGCAAGGCGCGAGCAGATCTCGAAGAGCGTCTGCCCGTTCCGGTCGGTCAGCTCGTCGAGGATCGTCCGGCGCGTCGGATCGGCCAAGGCCTTGAAGATGTCACTCACAAGCAGAACGTTATGCAAGTCTGTGCTTGCCTGTCAACCCGCCGGCCACGCCGCAACCGATCGCGGGTGGCCTCGGCCCCCGGTCGCGCCGGCCCCACCACGTTGCGACAGGCCCCATTCGCCCCACGCCACAGGGCCATCACCGCTGTCGAGAGACCAATCGAAGGGTTACGCTGGTGCCGCGGGCGGATTCCCAGTCATTTCATGACGACCGGCAGCGGTCTCAGTGAGGCGGTCGGCATCCTCACTGGTCAAGTGGAGGGAGACGGCCATGGGCTTGCTCTGGGTCCTGTTCATGGTTCTGATGGGCGCTATCCCGATCGCGCTCGTCGTCCTGGCCGTGGTGATGATTCCTCGCCGGAGAAAATCGGAAAACGCGGAGTCACATGTCGAGTGGTGGACTCCGCCAAACCACTAGCCTCGATATTTCACGACGCTTGCTGAGGCGTAGCGCCCGGCTGGGGTTGGGATGCGCTGGTGGGTTACGCAAGCCCGCCGCTGGCACGGAGGTTCTGTCCGGTCAGCCAGCGCGCGTCGGGACCGACCAGGAAGGCCACCACGTCGGCGACGTCCGCCGGCTGGCCGAGTCGCCCCAGCGGGGTCATCGCGGCGGCCCGCTCGGGAGCGTCGGGCGGGTTGGCGCCGCGGAACATGTCGGTGTCGGTGAAGCCCGGGGAAACGGTGTTCACAGTGATCCTCCGGACCGCTAACTCCCGGGCGGCGACCCGGGTGAACTGCTCGACTGCGGCCTTGCTCGCCGCATAGATCGCCACCCCAGGTCCCGGCAGCACCGTGTTGACCGTGGAGATGTTGACGATGCGCCCACCGTCGCGTAGCCGCCGAGCGGCCTGCTGGATGGCGAAGAACACCGCCTTGGTGTTGATCGCCATGACCCGGTCGTAGGTCTGCTCGGTGGCCTCGGCGAAGCTTGGGGTCATCGCGACGGAGGCGTTGTTGACCAGGATGTCCAGCCCGCCGAGGTAGCCCTCGGCCTGGTCGAACAGCCGCCGCACCTCGGCCAGGCGCCCAAGATCGGCCCGCACCGCCAAGGCCTTACCGCCGGCAGCCTCGACCGCAGCGACCACCTCCCCGGCCGCCGCCTGGTGCTGAAGGAAGTTGAACACCACAGCGGCACCGTCAGCGGCCAGCCGCTCCACGATCGCCCGGCCGATCCCCCGCGAGCCGCCGGTGACCAGCGCCAGCTTCCCAGCCAGCATCCCAACACCAGCCTCCTCAGCCACGGCTTCCTCCCATCCAGCCCGTCCGGCGACCACTCACGGTAACCGACCGACCGGGTGCCCACATGCGTTGCGAGTTGGGCCGAGGCGATCACCCATCGCGTCGGGCGGCAGCGCGCGCACACGTCCGCCACAACCAGCCGGCCCTCTCCTGGCCAGGTAGCAGGAGACCCTCCCAACCAGGGAAGATGCGGTTGTCTGACGACCACATTCCCAGTCCAGGAGGGTCACCCTGCAGGTGCAGGCTTACCAATACCCGCCCCCGGTTCGAAGTCGCCGGCGACGGCGAGGGGATCGTCGGCCACGCCGGCGCTGTCGTACTGGCTGAGCTGTCGGACCAGCTCGGTCTGACCCGTGAGCTTGGCCGGCGCGCCAACCTTGGGCTGCGGGTCGGCGCCCATGACCGCGGGCAGGTGCTGCGCGACCTTGCCGTGATGCTGGCTGCGGGCGGCGATTGTGTGAGCGACCTGCGCGTGCTGCGCGACCAGCCCGAGGTGTTCGGCCAGGTCGCCAGCGTGCCGACCGCGTGGCGGGTGCTGGCCTGGGAGTTGCCCGCCGACCCCCGCGGGATCGCGGCAGTCTGGTCGGCGCTGGCCAGGGCCCGTGCGCGGGCTTGGGCGCTTGGCGCGGCCCCGGCCGGTCCGCTGCGCATCGACCTGGACGCGACCCTGGTCCAGGCAGACTCCGACAAGCAGGGCGCGGCGCCGACCTTCAAGAAGGGCTTCGGGTTCCACCCGCTGCTGGCGTTCTTGGACCGCGGCGATGGCACCGGGGAGGCACTGGCAGGGATCCTGCGGGAAGGCAACGCCGCCTCCAACACCGCAGCCGATCACCTGGCCGTGCTGGACCTTACCGCCTGGCCGCAAGGCACCCGCGCGATCTGCCGCTGCGAGCGGCCCCACCCCGGCGCGGCCCACAAGATGCGCTTCACCCACGCCGCGGGGCACCGCTTCCAGGTGTTCACCACCAACCAGCCCGACCCCGACCCGGTCGTCCTGGAGGCGCGCCACCGTCCCCACGCCCGGGTGGAGGACCGCATCCGCTGCGGCAAGGCCAGCGGGCTCCAGAACCTCCCCTTCTCAGGCTTTGGCGCCAACGACGCCTGGCTGGCCCTGGCCGGGGTCGCCACCACGCTGATCTGCTGGGCGCAGGCGCTACTGCTGGACGACCCCCACCTGAGTGTCGCCGAGCCCAAGACCTTGCGGTACCGGCTGCGGCATGTCCCCGGACGCATCGTGCGCCACACCCGCCGCCAGATCCTGCGGCTGCCCCGCGCCTGGCCGTGGACCACTGCGCTGGTGGCGGCGTTCAGGCGCGTGCGGGCCCTGCCCGCCCCTGGGTGAAGGCACGGCCTGCCCGCGCCCCGCTTGCTCCCCGCGACCAGCGGGCTCCGCAGCATGCGCTACGGCTGCTCCGCGCGTCACGGCGCGGCGCTTGGGACGCCCATCCCGCACCGCACCGTTGGATCTCGCACAGCCCAACCAGCCAGTCGAGACCGCACCACGCCTCAATCCTGCGGGCCGACCTGAACCATCCCCAGCCGGTCGGACACCAAGCCATCAGCAAGCCCCGCGAAATATCGAGGCTAGTGCCGCATCGGGCGACGTTGACCTGGGTGAATTTGGGGCTGGAGCCGCTGAGAGTCGGCCTGCTCGGTTGTCAGGTCCATGTCTGCAGGGCAAATTCCGCTCGAGCTTTCCGCTTGTTGTTTGGCGGCTCTGGTGTTCACGGTGTTCAGGCTGGGGTTGTCATCGGGTCGGGGTGGTGCTGGAGCGCTTGAATGAACCACTCGAACACCGGAGCGAGGATCGGTGGAATGGGCCAGCCGTTGATCGTGGCCAGCAGCTGCCAGTATCGCTCGACCCGTGGATCGTTGGCGGTCCGCAGTCGGATCAGCAGCTGGTCGCGGTAGTCGGGCGTGTCGGCCTTGCCGAAACTCTCGGCGTACCGGGCGACCAGATCGGCCACGGCCGGGCGGGCCTGCTGGGACGCCGGGTCGATCCCGGCGCCCAGCGCCGCCTCGATCCGAACGCGGACCTGGTTGGTCAGCTCGTGATGCAGGCCCGAGCCCGACGGCTCGCCCGCGGCACGATCAGCGGCACGTTCGGCGGCCTGGTGTTCGGCCATCCGGCGGACGCTCGCCTTGAAGTCCGGGTCCTGGACCAGCTCGGCCAGCTCCACCCAGGCATCGACCTGCTCGGGACTGGGGTCGTCCGGGAGCTCCGGCATGGCCGAGCGCATCATGGCCACGAAGTCGGGGTTGACGTCCAAGCCGTCGACGGCGTCGTCGATGAACTGGTGGATGATCCTGCGCCGCTCCTCGTCCGAGAGCTTCGCCAGCTTGTGCATGAGCCTCATCTCCTCTGTGCTGGATCCCCGCTTGGCCACCGCACGCAACACGGCCCGGCGCAGCCGCAAGGTGCGGATCTGCACGTCCAGCGCCTCGGCATGGACGGCAGCGACCTCGGCGATCGAGACCTCGCGGTCCAGCACCCGCCGGATGGTGGCCAGGTCGACATCCAGTTCGCGCAACGTCCGGATCAGGTCCAGACGCGCCAGCGCCTCCAGGCCGTACCGCCGGTACCCAGCAGGGCTACGGTCAACCGGCGGCAGCACCCCACAGTCGGAGTAGAACCGGATCGTGCGCACCGACAGCCGGGTCCGTCGGGCCAGATCCCCGATCGAGTAGAGCGTGTCACCGTCCATGCCCGCATCTTCCAGCCTCCAGTAGCTGGAGACTCAAGGCCATTTTCCCGCGACCGGGTTGCCCTGGTCGAAGCTGGCGCGGACCTCGCGTGTCTATCCAGACGACTCCGCGCTCTGCCGAGGCCCCGTGGCAACCGGCCGGTCCCGCCATCGCCGAAGGGTCGGGCCCTAGCCGGTCCCGCGGTCGCCACTCCGCCGGGCTGCCGGGCTGAGGTGCGATAGGGTCGCTCCGCACGGCTGTCCCCAGGTTCCCGCCAGGACTCGACACCGTCGCTGCTCAGGCATATGATCGAACACACGTTCGACAAGGGAGTCATCGATTGAGGGATGAACGCGAGAGGAGTGAGTCCATGGGGGAGATGCAGGCGCAGCTCATCCCCGAAACCGACCTGATCCGCAAGGGCAGCCAGGTCAAGGTCCGACGCCCGAGGGCCGGCGAGAGCGGCGTGTGGACGGTCATCGGGCCGGTCACGACACCCGAGCCCGACGATCCCGCGTGGGACGTGACCAACACCATCACCGGTCGGCGCCGCATCCTCCGCAGTTCGCGGCTCGTCCTGCTGCGCCAGAGCCCCAAAGCCAAGCGTCGCGGCTGAGTTCGCCGAGCACCAGGGCCGCGACGACTACCCAGGCTCCCCCTCGGGCGGGGGCGTGCACCGTTCATGCCACGGCGGCGCGCTCCCGCCCGGTCCAGATGCGATGCCAGTGCCATCAGGTGTGGCGTTGGTGGACCGAGGCGGGCTGGCGGTCGCGTTACGCGCCGACGATGAAGACGGGCGCTTCCCGCCCGACCGCGCTCTCCCCCGGCTCCGGCTCAGGTTCCGGGAGCTCGACCGCGCCCGCGCCGGCGAACGGCTTCGGCCGGATGCGCGAGGGCTTCCCCGCGCCACCGCCGCGACCGCGATAGACCAGCAGCCCGTTGACCGGGTCGGGCACCGCGTCCAGCGCCGCCCGCACGCTCGGCAGCTCGCGGAAGAGCTCCCACTGCTCGTCGTCTTCGAAGGCGACCTCGAACACCACGCCCCAGCGGTGCTCGTGCCAGCTCCAGTCGGCCGCGCCGTTCGAGATCGCGGACTCGATCAACGACGAGCTGTACGCGTCCTTCCACCGAGCCGCGGACGACTCCCCGTTGAAGACCTCGATCGACCACCACTCCGCCATCCGCCTACGCTAACGCCCTCGGCCACGCCTGCCCAGGGCCTTCAGAGCAATTTCACGCTCTGTCGACACGGCGGACCGAGCCGACCACCTGACCACGATCCGGCCCTACGCCGCCCCTACCCGGCCCAGCGCTGAGCTTGGGACGTTCTTGCGCTGGTTCACCTTTGGGCATGTGCGGCAGCTCGACCGGCTCGGCGGGCAGATCCTTCAGCGGGCGTGGGCGGCCGGCGCGGGACCGGGTGATGGCTGGACCAAGATCACTGACGCCCACGCGATAGTCGAGCTGTGCAGCTGTGCATCCAAGACCTCAAAGCCAGCGTCGGCCCGCGGCACTGCCCCTCGGGCAAGTTCGCCGCCAACGCCGCCAACCCCACGTGGCTTGTGATCGCCACCCTGGCCCACAACCTGCTGCGCTGGACGCCGCCATCCGGCTGGGCTCCCGCGACCAGGTGGTGGTGGCCAAGACACTGCGCCGCACCATGCTCAGCCTGCCCGGACTGCTGACCCGCTCCGCCCACCGCCCGCGCCTGCATCTCTGCATCTCTGCAGCTGCCAGCCGGCTGGCCTGGGCGGCGTGGTTTGAGCTGGCGCTGGCCCGGCTGCGCTGCATCGACTACGCCACCTGACCCACCCCTGCCGGACCGCCACCCCCCAGGCCCGACCGGCCAGCGTCAGCCTGCCCGATTCAAGAGAGATCAGTTGGAGGCTCTTCATCCCATCCCAGGCTGAAGGGTATGCCCCGAATGTAGCTGGCAAGGGCCGGGTCCTGCGCAGCATGCGCGTCGGCGATCCGCTCCAAGACCTCACGGAACGCCGTTCTGTCCCCCTCCGAGAGCAGGTTGAGGTAGTAACCCATGTTCTCCTGTCCACGAACGGCGACGTCAGGGTCGATCTCCTCGGCACTCGTATCGTCCAGGAGCATCATCGCCGAGACCATTGCCAGAACAATCGGTTCGACATTCATGACGCAACCCTAACCTGGACCGTGGTCACGTCCGCGACCTTGAGGAACCCCGCAGCCAGCCTGCCCGTGACACGCCCAGCCAGCAGCCCGCGGTCTCCCGACCGTCTCGAACCCGGCCGCTATGGCCCTCTGGGTCATGTGGGTCATGCTTCCAGCACGCCCCGGCCCTGCTCAAACCGGCCCGGCAAGCGCCCAACCCGCCAAGAATTCGGGCCTGCGTCATCCGCCCCCAGATCGCTCGCGGCTGCCTGCCACACTCGAACCCTCAAATTGGGTCCCGTAACGCCGCTCCGCGCTCGGGCTGGTCAGGAAAGAAGATCTCCTCCAACGACAGGCCGAACAGGCGGCCAATTTTGAACGCCAAGGGCAGGCTGGGGTCGTACTTGCCGGTCTCGATAGCGTTGACCGCCTGGCGGGAGACGCCAAGGTGGCCCGCGAGCTGCCCCTGGGTCCAGTCACGCTCGGCGCGCAGCACCTTGAGCCGGTTGTTCACCGGTAGCGCCGCCAGGCCAGCGCCAGGCTGGCTGCCCAGATGGCCACCATCAGGGCGGGAAGGTCGTGCGGGTCGGTGTGGGTCAGCACGCCCTCGGCGCGCGCGTAGCCCAACGCCAGCGCGGTCACCACCGATGTTGGGAAGGCGATGGCCAGGGCCGCGGCGTGCACGGTGCGCGCGAACTCGTCCTGGGACCCGACGGCGCGGGTCTGCACCCATCCCAGCAGTGCCACGCAGGCGATGAGCACGACGCTGACCAGCAGCCGCAGCGGGTGGCCTGGGTGGTAGGTGGCGCGCAGGAACAGGTGCGCGATCCACGCGCCGGCTAGCAGCGTCAGGCAGACGGCGACCGGCAGCCGGCCGGCGAGACGAGCGGGCGTGCTGGCGGGGGTGGGCATGGTGGCCGCTCCTGTGCGCACGAGGCGGATGTCATGTAAACATGACTAAATGTGAAGCCTACTTTACTCTCACCATTGTCAACCCGAGTACCCATCCCACCAGAACCCGCCCTCGCCGGAGCTCGCTGGCTGGCGACCGGCGAGGAACTCATCCGGCCCCGGCGGGGTCAGCGCGACCTGACGCCGAAGCGGGCGAGCAGGCCGGGGGCGCGTGGAACGACCGATGTGGCCGCGGCGACGAGGTCGGCGGGGCTGGCGATGCGGTACGCCTGGCGGCGAACGTAGACGCGGAGGACGCAGTCTGCGACCTCTGGGCCTCCGAGCGCGAGCAGGGCCTTGGCGCCTTCGGCGTAGACGCCGGCGAAGTAATCGCTCGCGTGCTCGTCCCAGAAGCGCATCGGCTCGCCGAGATGCCCGCGGACCCGGACCGGAATCTCGAAGTTCTGGTACCGGCCGGTCTCGCGGTCGAACCCCGACTCCGCCTAGGTCGCCAACCCCTCGTCGAGCCAGGGATCGCGCGCCTGGTCGTTGCCGACCAGCGAGTAGAACCACATGTGCCCGACCTCGTGCGGCGTGATCTCGTTGACAGTCCCGGGACCCTGCATGATGTGCGTGGGGTACTCGATGCCGCCGGCCAGGTCGGGCGTGATCCCGACCGTCAGGGTCTGCCACGGATACGGTGCGAAGCGCTTGGCGTAGTCCTCGAGCGCGCGCACGGCTGTGCGGACGTAGCCGGCGGGATCGTCCTGAAGCCCCTCGGCCACACCGACGGTGACCCGCACGTCGTTCGGCGCTCTGGCGACCGCGCTGGCGGTCCGGAACCGCCCGGCGGACAGCGCGAAGTCGCGAACGGCGGTCGCCTTCCAGCTGCCCTGACCGTTGTTCGTCCCGGTGGCGAGGACGCCGAGGCCCGCCGGCGCGGTCACGGTGACGTCGAAGTCGGCGCTCGGCGAGGTCGACGCCTCCCCCAACCCGGATGCCGGCGGGTCGGTTGCCCAGCCGACGCCGGGCTGCCACGCCAGCAGCGGGAAGAAGGAACCGAGACGGAGCGCCCCGCCCTCTGCGTCGATCCGGTCCGACGGCGATGACGGCAGGGTCAGCCGCCACGGGAGGCTGACCTCGATCGACCGGCCGGGTTCCAGCGCGCCGCCGGGCCGGACCTCCAGCGTGGTCGGATTGGGGCGGGAGCTGGCGACCCGGCGGCCGCCGGAACTGACCGGCCCGGCGTCGAGCTTGGCGCCGGCCGCTCGGAAGTGCTGGTTGTTCGGCCAGAGGCGAAACACCAGCCGATCGGTGGCGAAGTCGGGTGTGAAGCGCACGCGTAGGTCGCCGACAACCAGCTTGCGGGCCGGCTGGAGGTCGACGCGCACGTGATAGTCGGGTCGGTCGGCGGGCGGGTCCGGCAGCGGGCCGAGCGGGCAGCGCCCCGCGCCTGGCTGCTGAGCTCCCGAGGAGGCGGACCCTGAAGCGCCGGACGCCGCGGTGGTCGGCGCTGCCGCGCCCGGAGCCCGCCGGCCCGGGTCGCCGCCGCCGCACCCCGCGCAGACCATGGCGACCACCAGCACCGCGGCGACCGCTGGCAAACCCCGCGACCTCGACCGCGCGGGCCCCGACCGCACGGGCCCCGACCGCGCGGGCCTCGACCGCACGGGCCGCCCTCCCAGCTCATGGCGCCACAGCATCACGTCGACATGTTCCCATTGCCCCACCCGAGAAGTGCGCGGATGATCCCATTGCACTGGTACGTCCCGGATCACTACCGTCGGGGAATGACAACGATGCCGAATACCGCAGGGACCGACCGGGCCGCCTTCGACCTCACCCAGTTCCTGGGGCTTCCGAGGGTCTCCGGGCTGGTCCTCTCCCCCGACGGGCGGCGCCTGGTCGCCACCGTCGCCACCGCGTCCACGGACGGCAAGAAGTTCGTGTCGTCGCTGTGGGAGCTCGACCCGGACGGCGAGCGCCAGCCACGCCGCCTGACCCGCTCGGCGCCCGGCGAGAGCGGCGCCGCCTTCCTGCCGGACGGCTCGCTGCTGTTCACCTCAGCACGCCCCGACCCCGAGGCGGACGACAACGACGACGTCAGCGCGCTGTGGCTGCTGCCGGCGGGCGGTGGCGAGGCCCGGCCGGTGCTCTCGGCGCCCGGCGGCGTCACCGCGGTCGAGACCGCGCGCGACTCGGGGACCATCGCCCTGGTCGCCAACGCCGACCCGCGGCTCGACAGCCTCGAGGAGGACGGCAAGCTGGCCAAGGCCCGGGAGGACGCCGGCGTCGGCGCGGTGCTGTTCGAGTCCCACCCGATCCGCTTCTGGGACCACTACCTCGGCCCGCGGGCGCCGCGCCTGTTCGCGGCGGAGCCGCCACCGGCGGAGGGCCGGATCGAGGACCCGATCACGCTCACTCCGGCGTCGGCGTCCGCGCCCGGCCGGTCGCTCGACGAGGCCAGCTTCTCGGTCACGCCCGACGGCGCCACGGTCGTGACCACTTGGGAGACCGAGGACGACCCGCACAACCCGCGGGCGCAGCTGGTGGCGATCGACGTGGCGAACGGTGGTCGCCGGATCCTGTTCGACGACCCGGAGGCGACCGTCGGCGGGGTGACCTGCTCCCCGGACGGTCGCTGGGTGGCGTGCCAGCGCATCGACCAGGGCAGCCCCGACGCCGCGCCGGACGTGACCCTGTTGCTGATCGACCTGTCGACCGGCGAGGCCCGGGACCTGCTGCCCGACTTCGAGCTGTGGCCGGGGCACCCGACCTGGACGCCGGACAGCCAAGCGGTGCTGTTCGTCGCCGACCAGCGCGGCCTCACCCCCGTCTTCAGGGTCGACCTCGACGGCGGCCTCACCCGGCTCTGCGCCGAGGGGACCTTCTCGGATCTCTGCCCGGCACCCGACGGGAACACGCTCTACGCGCTGCGCGCGAGCGTCTCCTCCCCGCCACAGGCGGTGGCGCTGTCGACGGCCGGCTCGGACCAGCGCCCGGAGTCGGTGCCGACGCCGGGCGTTCCGCTCGAGGTCCCGAGCAGCGTCACCGAGGTCACCGCGACGGCCGCTGACGGGGTGGCCCTGCGGGCATGGCTGGTGCTGCCCGGGGGCGCCTCGCCGGCGCGCCCGTCGCCGCTGCTGACCTTCATCCACGGCGGCCCGCTGTCCTCGTGTTCGGGCTGGCACTGGCGCTGGAACCCGCACCTGCTGGCGGCGCGTGGCTACGCGGTGCTGCTCCCCGACCCGGCCCTGTCGACCGGCTACGGCCAGGCGTTCGTCGGCCGGGGCCGCGGGCGCTGGGGCGAGGAGCCCTACACGGACCTGCTCGCGCTGATCGACGCCGCCGAGGCGAGGCCCGACATCGACCAGACCCGCACCGCCGCGATGGGCGGCTCCTTCGGTGGCTACATGGCCAACTGGATCGCCGGCCAGACCGACCGCTTCCGCTGCATCGTGACCCACGCCGGCATCTGGTCGCTGGAGCAGTTCCGCGGCACCACCGACAGCGCCGCGTACTGGGAGCGCGAGTTCGGCTCGATGGACAAGGACCCCGCCCGCTACCGCGACAACTCCCCCGACCGCCAGGCCGACGCGATCACCACGCCGATGCTGGTGATCCACGGCGAGCGCGACTACCGCGTGCCGATCGGCGAGGCGCTGCGGCTGTGGACCGACCTCAAGCTGCGGGGCATCGAGGCCAAGTTCTTGTATTTCCCCGACGAGAACCACTGGATCCTCAAGCCGTCGAACGCTCGGGTCTGGTACGAAACGGTGTTCGCGTTCCTCGACCAGCACGTGCTCGGCCGGGACTGGGTGCGCCCGAATCTGCTCTGAGGTTCAGCCGCAGACGCGCTTGACGTACGGGTACGGGTTGACCGGCCCGCCGCCGCCGGGATGGACCTCGAAGTGCAGGTGCGCGGCGGTGTAGCGCGCGTCGCCGGTGTTGCCGACGTAGGCGACGGGCTGGCCGGCCCGCACCCGCGTCCCCTGCGGGACGGCGTAGCCGGACAGGTGCGCGTAGTAGTACTCGTTGCCGTCGTCGCCGTTGAGCCACAGCACGATGCCGCCCAGGCTGTTGGTGTGCTCGCGGGCGATCACACCGTCGGTGTAGGCGAGCTCCTTGGCTCCGTGGGGAGCCATGATGTCGGTGCCCTCGTGGGTACGGCCGCTCGACCTCGCCGCGCCCCAGGTGTCGATATAGGAATATGGCGGCTCGACCGGGCAGGCGTAGCGGTGGGCGCCGATGGTGATCACCGTCTGCGACGGATAGACCGACTGCCCTCCGGGGAAGCCGGCGAGCCGGTCCATCAGGTCCTTGGTCTCTTCGAAGCGCTTGGCGAGGACCCGCTGCTCCGCCTTGGACTGCTCCAGCAGCTTCGCCGTCCTCGCCTGTTCCTGCCTGACCGTCTGGACCGCTTCGTTGTAGGAGGCGCTGGCGGCCTTGGCGTTGGCGACGGTGTCGTTCTGCCTGCCGACCAGCACCATGATGAACTCGTAGCGGTCGGCGACCTCGGTGGAGCTGGGGTCGAGCATGGCGTCGAACATGCTCAGGCCACCCGAGCGGTAGACCTCGACGATCTGGCCGTCGAGGGCGAGCTTGGCGACCTCGAGGTCCCGCTTGGTGGAGGCCAGTCGCTGCTGCCCGTAGGCGAGCGAGTCCCGCATCTGGTCGATGTTCGTCTCGATCTCGTTGAGCTTGGCCGCGGCCTTCTCCTGCTCGGCGCGCAGCGCCTTCACCCGTGCGCGGACGTCATCGAGCGTGTCGGCACGTCCGCTCGGCGCCACGGCGACCAGCAACGCGGCGACGAGCAGGCCAGTCCAGGCCCGGCGCATCGAAAGCGTCCTTCCGCTGGGGGGAACGGAGTCGGTCAGCCTCGCAGCAGACCAGGGGAGTGCCGAGAGTGTAGCCGCGCGTACCGACAAATAGGAAATCGCCGCCTGGCCGGGCGGCGGTCCGCGGGGAGGCGCTCAGCGGGCGAGGCGGCGGTCGCCGAGACCTTGCTCGTCGTCGACGGCGTTGTCGGCGGGGAGGGTGGCGACGTCTCCCTCGGTGTCCGCCCACACTCGCCCGACCGCGATGCCGAAGACCGCCTGGCCCTGCGAGAGCACGTCGATGACCTCTTCGCCCGAGTGGCAGGCGTAGATCCGCTCGCCGTCCGACATCAGCGTGACGTCGGTGAGCGGCTTGCCCGAGGACTGCTTGCGCAGGTACGCCATCGCCTCGCGGATCCGCTGGAGCGAGACGCCGGCGTCGAGCAGCCGCTTGATGATGCGCAGCTCGACCAGGTCGGTGAAGCCGTAGAGACGCTTGCTGCCAGACCCGTCCGCGGCCCGCACAGAGGGTGTGACCAGGCCGGTCCTCGCCCAGTAGTCGAGCTGGCGGTAGCTGATCCCGATGAGCTGGGAGACGGTCGGCCCCCGGTAGCCCGGCTGCTCCGGCTCCCTCGAGGAGCGCGCGCTCATCAGAACCTCCTGCTGATGCCGTGCCGAGTGAGCCGGCGAAGAATTACAACGGTGTGATGATCAGCGTACGGGTAGGGCCGAACGCCGTCAACGAGCATCACCATTTCTTTCCGGGCCAGCCATCGACCTCGACCGCAGGGTGAGACTCGCCTCGGCCGCTACTGCTGGAAGTCCTCTGGGCTGACCTGGTCGAGGAACTCGCGGAACTTCTCGACCTCGCGCTCCTCGTCGTCGCTCTTGATCAGGATCGACGCCTCGTTGAGGACCGTCTCCTCCGCGAAGATCGGAGTGTTGGAACGGACCGCGAGAGCGATCGCGTCGCTGGGCCGGCTCGACACCGAGAACCGGTTGCCGTTCTGGCGCAGCTCGATCATTGCGTAGAAGGTGCCTTCCTTCAGTTCGGTGATCACGATGCGCTCTACCGACACGACGAGCTCGTCGAGCAGGTTCTTCATCAGGTCGTGCGTGAGTGGACGCTGCGTCGTCACACCCTGGAGCGCGAACGCGATCGCGGTCGCCTCCACGTTGCCGATCCAGATCGGCAGGAACCGCTCGCCGTCGCGTTCCTTCAGGAGCACGATCGGCGTCTGAGTAGGAAGCTCGATCCGGACGCCAACGAGGGTCAGCTCGACCAACGCATAACCCCCTCGAGCGTCGAAAACTTGCGCCGCAACTGGCGCCTCCGCCTACAGAGGCTAGCATGCGACCCCAAGCGGCGCGACAATCCCGGGCGTTCTGCGCAGGCAATTCGGGATCCGTCCCCCACTCTTCGAGACCGCCTCTCACCAGGGGAAACGCGTTTCGCAAACGCTTGGCTCGCTGGCCAGGACCGGCGGGTGGGCGGCAATGGCGTCCACTCTCCGGTCGCCGGGTCGGATCTGATTCGGGCGGCTGTGTCCCGGCCGTAGCGGCCGCCCTCGGGGTCGCGGATCGTCGTCAGCCGCCTGGGACCGGAAGGAGCCCGGACTCGCCGCGGACCGCGTTCGGGTCGGCGATCGCCAGGATCTCGTCGCGCCCGCGCTCCCGCTCGTCGAGGTCGAGTCCATAGCCGAACACGAATGCCCCGGTGATCTCGAAGCCGACGTAGGCGAGCGGCACGTCGACGCTGCGGCGCTGGCGCCGGTCCAGGAGGGCGCAGACCCGCAGGCTCGCGGGCTGCCGGGCGCGGAGGACCTCCAGCAGGTACGCGAGGGTGCGGCCGGTGTCGACCACGTCCTCGACAACGACCACCTGCGCTCCGGTCACGTCCAGCTCGAGGTCCTTGATGATGCGGACGACCCCGGTCTCGTCCGAGGTGTCGAAGCGGTGCACCGCCATGAAGTCGAGCTTGCAGGGCATCTCAGCGGCCCGCACCAGGTCGGCCAGGAACACGACCGCGCCGCGCAGCACCGACACCAGGATCGGCTCCAGCCCCTGGTAATCGGCGCGGAGCGCGGCGGCCAGCTCATTCACCCGCGCCCGCAGCGTGCTCCCGTCGATCAGCGTCCACGCCGCCCCCTCCTCGGCGCTCCGCCCGACGGGCGGCCGGACCACCCACCGCTCCCCGCCCGAAGGTCCACGTGGGCCCGCTGATGCGGTGGGCCCCGTCGGTGGAGAGGATCCGGCTGTCGCGGTGGGTCCGGGGGGTTCCGCGGGCGGGGTGGGTCCCGCGGGTTCCGCGGGTGGGGTCGGTCCGGGGGGTGGGGTTGGTCCCACCCATCGGGTGCGGCCCTCGCCCGCGGGCGAGTTGTGGCTCACAGCGGCGCCTGCCGGAGGAACGGGTCGATGACGCCAGGCGGTGAGCCGGAGGGCACGATGCCGGCCACGACGCTCGACATGGCCGGAGGGGCGTCGCCGCCGCCGGAGACGCTGCCCGCGGGGCCGAGCCGCATCGGCACCACTCGCTGCCCGGCGGCCTGGATCCAGACCTTGGCAGTGCCGTTCGGGCCCTCGGTCAGCCCACCGGAACCTGGACCGGTCGTGGAGGCTCCGCCGGCCGAAGGTGAGGTCGAGGCGACCGGGGCCGGCGCGCTGGTCGTGACGCCCGGAGCGGGAACCAGCTGCGCGGGCGCCGCGACGCTGAGCTGACCGACGAGGTCCCGGCGGACCAGCGCATTGGCGTCCGCCATGACCTGGTACTCGGTGGGCTGGCCGCCGGACGCCGAGATCGTCACCTCCTGGCCGCGGCTGGCGACGCGGACCCAGTCGAAGGCGGTGAAGCCGTACTCGAACAGCGCTCTGACGTCCGGGAACGCGTTCTGGGAGCCGAGCACCACCGCGACCAGATGGCGGCCGCCGCGGGATGCCGAGGCCACCAGGCAGCGGCCGGCGTCGTTGGTGAACCCGGTCTTGCCGCCCTCGACCCACTCGTAGGAGCCGAGCAGCATGTCGGTGTTGGTGAACTTCCGCAGGCCCGGCGGGCCGGGAATCTGCGCCGAGCGGGTCGCCACCAGCGCGCGGAAGTCCGGCCGCCGCATCGCGACCTCCCACAGGCGCGCCAGGTCCCGCGCGCTGGTGTGATGACCCGGCCGGTCGAGGCCGAACGGGGTCACGTAATGGGTCTCGTTCATCCGGAGCTGCGCCGCCCTGGCGTTCATCCGCCGGACGAACGCCGCCGCGCTGCCGTCCACGGCGTCGGCGAGCGCGACCGCGGCGTCGTTGGCGCTCTTGACCAGCAGGCCGAGCAGGAGCTGGTGCACGGTCAGCCGCTCGCCGCCGCGGAGGCCGAGCGATTCCTCGCCCACCGTGGTCGGTTCGGTCCCGATCACCACTGTGCGGTTCGGGTTGAGCCGCTCCAGCGCCAGCAGGGCGGTCATCACCTTGGTGGTCGACGCCATCGCCCGCTGCTCGTTCGAGTTGCGCTCGAAGAGGACCTGGCCGGTCCGCTCGTCAGCGAGGACCGCGGCCACCCCGCCGATCTTTGGCGGCGCCACCGCGCCTGACCCCGGATCAGCGACCACCGTATCCGCGCCCGGCGTGCCCACCGCTCGCACCCCGAGCGCCCCTGGCGTGGCCAGTGGCGCTGCCCCGGTCGCGGCGGAGTCGGCCCCAGCCTGGGCGACCTGCGCAACCGACCCGAGCGTCGCGGGAATGGCCACACGCGTCGCCGCCACGCCCGGCTGGGCCACCAAGGACCCCGCCCGCGCCGACCCCGCGACCGCGCTCTCCGGCACCGCGGACCCCGCCAACGACCGCGCCGATGCCACCCCGCTCCCCTGGAACGCCAGGGTCGCGAGCAGGGCGAGCAGCACGAGGACGGCGCCGGACCGTACCAGGCGCCGAGGGGGCCGACCTTGCGGGTCAGCCGATCGGGAACGCGGGCCGCGAGGACCGTGGGGTGAGGAGGTCTGTCCGGTTCGCGGCGGTGGGGGTCGTCTGTCCACGGCTCACCGGGAGCCGTCGATGATGCCGCCCACGGCGGCGCGGAGCGCGAGATTGCGCATGCGGCTGCCGAGCTCGGCGAGGGACTCGATGGTCTCGCGCGCCCTGCCCCGCGCCTCGGGGTTGCGCTGGCGCACCAGCGGCGCGACGACCTGCTCGAACAGCGCTGCCTCGCGATCCGCGAAGGTCTTGTACATGCGCAGGTGACGGGCCTGGATGCCGTACTCCGCCAGGTCCCTCGCCAGCCGCAGCACGACCAGGTCGTCACCGTTGTACCAGACGCCCCGCTCGCCCGTGCCCCGAGGGCTGACCAGCCCGAAGGTCTCGAGCTCGGCCAGCTGCTCGACGGTGGCGCCGGCCGCGCGGCAGAGCTCATCGCGGCCGAACTGCCCGTCGCTGGCTGGCGCATTCAGCACCCCGCCACCGGCGGAACCCGTGACCGGGATCTCATCGCCAGGGGGCGCCTGCCGGGCGCCACGCCCGATGGGCCGCGAGGCCGGCGCCGCCTGGGCGACCTCGCCGTCGGCCGGCGGGCCGCCCCTGGCGTAGAGGCCGCCGACCGCCTCCAGGTCGGCGAGCCGCTGGCGGATGACCCGCAACGGCAGGTACTGGTCCCGCTGCGCGCGCAGCACGAAGCGCAGTCGCGCCACGTCGTCCTCCGAGAACATCCGGTACCCGGATGCCGAACGGTCCGGTTGAACCAGACCCGCGCCCTCGAGGAAGCGGATCTTCGAGACGGTGATGTCGGTGAACTCCGGCTTGAGGACCGCCAGGACCTCGCCGATGCTCATCGTCCCAGCCGAGCTGGATGACTCGGCACGCCTCGCGGACTTCTGCCCGGAGGCTCCCCCCTCCCCGCCAGCAGCGGACCGACCCGCTGGTGACGGCGGCGCCTTGCGCTCGACTGGTTCACGCATCACGTCACCTACCCGACCCCCCCGGAAAGCGGACCGGACGCCGGGTTGGGTCCTGCCCCCGGTCGGCCTCCCGCAAAGAACATGAGTTTGAACTTGCCGATCTGGAGCTCGTCCCCGCCGACCAGCTCGCCCTCCTCGACCCGCTCACGGTTGAGGTAGGTGCCGTTCAGCGAGCCGACGTCGTGGACGGTGAAGCTCCCCCCGACGCCGCGCCGTATCTCGGCGTGACGCCTGGACACGGTGATGTCGTCCAGGAAGATGTCGCTCTCAGGGTGGCGACCGGCTGTGACCACGTCCTTGTCCAGCAGGAAGCGGCTGCCGGCGTTCGGGCCGCGGCGGACGACCAGCATGGCCGTACCGTCGCGGAGCTCTTCGACTGGGGCCGCGACCTCGTCCTCGACTTCAACTTCCAGGTCCTGGGCGGCGAGACTGATGGTCGTCGTCGAGTCGTCGGGGGCCGTGACCAGCGCGGCCCCACAATTCGCGCAAAAGTGGGCCCCGTCGGGGTTCTTGTGACCGCACTGGGTGCAGAACATACTGCCCTCCGGGCTACAGGCTCCGATGACAAGCCGCCTCGGGTCCCGCCCTGCGCGGCGCTGTTTGGTGGCTGACTCTAGAGGACCGGTGGAAAGAGGGTCAACGTATACAGACTGGGTCGAGATCCAGGTCACGGGCTCGCCTCGGCCTCGACCGCAGACTCACCGGGTCAGCTCTCAGCCACCAGGTTAGTGTAGGCTTCGGCGTCCAATAGGCTGCCGAACTGACCGCTTTCCGTGACCTCGACCACGACCAGCCAGCCACGTCCGTATGGATCTGAATTGATGATCTCGGGATTTTTGTCCAGGTCAGCGTTTCGGTCCACGATCGTCCCGGATACCGGGCTGTAGAGGTCCGAGACGGACTTGGTCGACTCGACCTCTCCGAACCGCTCGCCGGCCGTGACCGCGGTGCCGACAGACGGGATGTCGATGTAGACGATGTCGCCCAGCGACTCCTGGGCGTAGTCGGTGATCCCGACCGTGGCACGGTTGTCTTCGAGGCGCGCCCATTCGTGCTCACGGGTGTACTTCAGGTCCGCTGGATACATCCTGACGCCGTTCCTTTCATGCTGTGTCGTCCCGGCGGCCGTGTCGGCCGGCTGGACGGCGGCGGGGGTTACCCAACGCCAGCCCGAGCCCTGCCCGGGCGCCGGCCGGTGTTGAGCAGGGGCCTAGCCAAACACAGCACTGAGCAGCATGCCAGCGCATCACGACGATCTGTGGACAACTTGCGCCGCGACCTGAACTCCCGGCGCTACCCCCGGCGAAACTCTCGGTCCCTAGTGGGCGCCGGCCTTCGCGGTGCCGCGGAGGACGATGCGCGTCCATGGGATGTAGTTGGAGACGAACTGGTCGCGGCGGACGACGTTGCCGCCCTGGGTGACGGTGCGGGACACCGTGACGTCGAAGCCCCTGGAGCCCGGCTCCTTGACCGTCTCCGTGCCCTTGGGCAGGGTCGGGTCGTCCTCGTACTTGGTCGGCGGGTCGCGGAAGTTGGTCATCGCCGAGGTGCTGAGCGAGACCTTGTAATGCCGCGAGGTCGACCAGAGCGTGAACGTGAGGCTCGAGTCCGACCAGCTCGAGGTGATCCAGATCCCGTACGGGGAGTCGTTGCGGAACTTGAGGTCGGTGTAGGGCCAGTTCAGGGTGGCGTCGCGGCCGAGCGGGTAGTGGCTGATGTGCAGGCTGTGGTTGCGGCGCTCGAGCACCGGCAGCCCGGCCATCAGCACGCTGTTGAACATGGTCGTGCCGGCCTGGCAGACGCCGCCGCCGAGCCCGTCGACCAGCTCACCGTTCACGATCACGTGGGCGGTCTTGTAGCCCTTGGCCTCGGTGCGCTGGCCGGTCGCCTCGTTCATCGAGAAGACGTCGCCCGGCATGACCAGCTTGTGGTTCATGGCGGCCGCGATCAGCCCGATGTTGTGGACGCGCGGGGCGTCGGCCGCGCTGAAGGTCGTGGTGAAGCTGGAGACGCGCTCCTTGACCCCCAGCGCCTTGGCCTTGGCGGTGGTGAGCTCTGGCTGCACGCCCACGACCGGCAGCGCGACCTCGCGGTCCACGCCGGTGCGGCCGGCGACGGCCAGCAGCGCCGCCGCCGCCTTGCCCTGGTCGACGCCCTTGCCCGAGACCGACGCCACCACGCTGACGCTCGACCCGGAGGCCTTGAAGGTGGCGTCGCGGGGGGTCGCGTACGCGAACGGCGCCTTGGCACGCAGCAGCTCGTCGAGCTTCTTCTGGTCGACGCTCACCACCAGCTTGCCGCCCCCGGCCTTCGAGCGGACCAGGGGTGCCAGCTCGCCCGGCGCCAGCTGGGCCTGCTGGTTGCCCGCGCCGACGGTCACCGGCGCCGACAGCAGCCCGCGCGCCGTGGTCAGCGCCTGGTTGGCGGCCTCGGAGCTGACGCTCGGGGCGCGCTCCGTGGTTGGCAGGTTCACCAGCGCGCCTTCCGGGGACGCGGCAGCCTTGACCAGCGTGGAGCGCGCCGCAGCGGTGTCGACGCCGCTGCCGGCGCGGCCCGCGACCAGCTCGACCGTCGGGCTGGCGCCGGCGTGGATCCGTAGGGCGGGCTCGCGGCCGTTGCCGGCGATGCGCTGATCCAGGTCCTTGAGCAGCCGGGACACGCGTCCCTCGTCGACCCGGGCCCGCCAGGGAAGGGCGACGCCCCCGGTCCAGGCGCGCAGCCGCTGGGTGTCGAGCAACCCGTGGCGGCCGACCGCCATCGCGTCGGCCACGCTCGCGTCGACGTCCAGCCCGAGCCCGGCCTGCGCCCTGGTCAGGCTGGTGCTCGCGGAGGCGGCCCTGACCTCGAACTGGCGCGACTGGATGACGGCAGCGGCGGCGCGGAGGCGCTCGGCGGCCGCCGCGGCGGTGAGCCCGGACAGGTCGAAACTGCCCACAGTGACGCCACGCCGGACTCGGCCGGCGGAGGTCGCCCCGTCGACGGCGAACACCGTGACCACCATGGCGATGACCAGGGCGATCGCGAGCAGTGGAAATGGAAGTTCGCGCACGCGTCGGCGGATGCCGGTCCGCGGCGCGGCGGCTGGGTCGGCGACCGCGATAACGAGCTCCCTTGTCAGGCGTCAGACGTCCACCCGGGATGGACCGTGAAGAGCCTACGGTTCCACCATACGCTCGGCAAATCCGCTGAATCACGCGGAGTTGCCAGCCGGTTCGTCCGCTCAGTCGCCTTCGGCAGCTCTGCGGATGATCGCCTCGTAGCCGTCCGCGAGCTGATCGGCCGCGCCGGGGCTCGACGCCTCCGCCCACAGGTGCGTGACCGGCTCCACCGTGTCCGGGATCACCAGCACCCAGTCGTCGGTCCTCGGGTCGCTGCCGCCCACCTCCGAGGAGTGGAAGATCTTGATGCCGTCGGTGTCGTTGGTCGGCCGGTCCTTCGCCGCCTCGACCACCTGTCGCATCACCGCGCCCTTGCGCTCCCACGGCGTCGGGATCTGCCGCCTGAGCAGCGAGGGCTCCGGCAGCGCGGCGACCACCTTGCTGAGCGGGCCCTCCTCCGTCGCCAGCAGCTCCAGCAGCTTCCCGAACGCGAGCAGCCCGTCGTAGGCGGGGTGCATGCTCGGGAACACATAGCCGCCGCCCTCCACCCCAGCGAACACCACGCCGTCGCGCTGGGCGGCACGCGCGACCGCGTTCGGGGCCAGCTTGGTGTCGACCACGCCGCGACCGTGCTTGGCGGCCAGCTCCCCGGCCCAGCGCGTGGTCGAGACCGGCAGCGCGATGTCACCGGGTGCCCGCGACCGCGCCACCATGTCGACGTAGAGCAGCAGCGCCCGGTCGAACGGCAGCACCGCGCCGCGCTCGTCGACCAGGGTGAGCCGCTCGCTGACCGAGTCGAAGCGCACCCCGAGGTCCGCCCCCGAGGCCGTGACCAGGCGCGACAGGCGCTCCAGGTCGTCCTGGAGCTGCCGCGCGTCGATCGCGGTCCTGGCCTCGTCGAACTGGCCGTTCACGATCAGCGTGTCGAGCCCCAGCCGCGGCAGCAGGTGCGGCAGGACCAGCACCGAGGTGCCGCCGCCACCGTCGATCACCACCTTGAACTTGCGCTCGCGGACCGTGCGCACGTCGATGCAGTCCAGCAGCGCGGCGGTGTACAGCTCGGTCGCGCGCGGCGGGTAGCGAAGCTCCCCCATCTCGCGCCCGAACGCGCGCCGGAACTCCTCACGGTTGTAGGTGCGCTCGACCTTGCGCCTGGCGCCCTCGTCGAGGTCGCAGCCGTCGTCGGCGAAGATCGCCAGCTCGATCGACTGGCTGTCCCGAGGCGAGGTTCGCACGTACATGCCGCCGGACGCGCCCGCCTTGGTGGCCGAGAAGCGCACCGCGGGCGCCGGCGCCAGCTCCAGGTCCGCGCAGCTCACGCCGGTCGAGTTGAGCCCGGCGACCAGGGCGCGCTTGAAGGCCCGCGAGACCCGGCTGGCGTCGCGGCCGAGCGTCACCCTCGACCCCTTCTTGAGCGTCGAGCCGAACGCCATCGCGACCCGAAGTGCCAGCTCAGGGGTCACGTCGACGTTGGCGAGGCCGCTTACGCCGTGCTCGTCGAACAGCGAGCGCGAGCCGCGGCCCTCCCAGATGATCGACTTGGTGACGGTCGCTCCGGGCTCCACCGTCTTGAATGGATAGATCTTCACGTTCGGCTGGAGGTTGGCGCCGTGGCCGATGTTGGCGTTGTCGCCGACCACCACGCCGTCCTCGACCCTGCCGCCGCGCTTGACGTCGGCGCTGCGGCCGACCACGCAGCCTCGCAGGCTCGCGCCCTGCCCGATGTAGGCGTTGTCGTGGACGATCGCGCGGTGCAGGTTGGCGCCGCGCTTCACCACCACGCCGGAGCCGATCACGGTGTACTCGCGCAGGTGGACGCCCCCCTCGACCTTCGCGAAGTCACCGATCAGCACCGGCCCGTCGAGCCGCGCGTCCGGGTCGACCTCGGCGCCCTCGCCGAGCCACAGGCCCGGACGCACCTCGAAGCCGCCGATGTCGAGGCGCACGCGGCCGTCGAGGATGTCCTGGTGGGCCCGCTGGTAGGCGTCGAGGTTGCCGACGTCCTCCCAGTAGCCGTCGACCACGAAGCCGTACAGCGGCGCGCCCATCTCCAGCAGCTTCGGGAAGATGTCGCCGGCGAAGTCCGACGGCCCGTCGGGGATGTGGTCGAACACCTCCGGCTCCAGCACGTAGATGCCGGTGTTGATGGTGTCGGAGAAGACCTGGCCCCAGTGCGGCTTCTCGAGGAAGCGCTCGATCCGGCCGTCCTCGCGGGTGATCACGATGCCGAATTCGAGCGGGTTGTCCATGTGCTTGAGCGCGACCGTCGCCATCCCGCCGCGTGCCTTGTGGAAGGCGACCAGCTCGCCGAGGTCGACGTCGGTCAGCGCGTCGCCGGAGATCACCAGGAAGGTGTCGTTGAGCTGCTCCCGCGCGTTCCTGACGCTTCCGGCCGTGCCGAGCGGCGTCGTCTCGGTGGCGTAGGTGAGGTCGACGCCCATGTCGGACCCGTCGCCGAAGTAGTTGCGGACCTGGCTCGCCAGGAACTGCACCGTGACCACGATGTCCTTGAAGCCGTGATTGTGCACGTGGCGGATGATGTGCTCCATCATCGGCCGGTTGCCGAGCGGCAGCATGGGCTTGGGCTGGTTCGAGGTCAGAGGCCGCAGACGGGTGCCCTCCCCACCGGCCATGATGACTGCTTTCATGTGGAGCTCCTGACAGATGAAATCGCGGGCGCTCGCCGGGCCGAGTCCGGGCGACGGGCGACCGCCGCCTGGTCGTGCGGGTTCCGAGCGATGGTTCCGGTCTCCTTCAGATAAGGTCGGGCGCCGGCTGGCGCTCCTCGAATCGAGCCGCCAGGCGCACCCGGCCGATGGTCCGGAGTGCGGGCTCGCGACCTTACGCCGCGGGGATCCGGTCGCCCTCTCAGGACGAGGGCCACCTCAACATTCGAGCAAATTCGAGCCGGTGGCTACGTCCGGGCGCGCTCGCGCCGCGAGAGCGCCTCGACAGCCATTCTGACGTACACCGCGCCCGCCACGTAATACATGACGACGCCGAGCCAGAGGAGCACAAGGCCGAGGGCGTGCGCCACCGTCGCCACCACCCAGGTGGTCTCGCCCATGACCAGCAGCGGCAGCGCGATCAGCAGGTCGAAGGTCGCGGCCTTGCCGATCCAGACCACGTCGGGGGGCCGGATGCCGCGCCGGCTCAGGATCGGCCAGCCGGCGAGCAGGATGAGGTCGCGGCCGACCAGCAGGGCCACCGCCGGCCACGGCAGCACGCCGCGGATCAGCAGCGCCACCGCGACCGAGGCGATCAGCAGGCGGTCGGCGAGCGGGTCGAGCAGCTGGCCGACCCGGCTGACCTGGCCGATGCGCCTGGCGAGCCAGCCGTCGACCCAGTCGCTCGCCCCGACCGCCGCGGTCAGCACCAGCCCGGAGGCGTAGTGCTGGCTGGCCAATAACCACGCGCAGACCGGCATCAGCAGCAGCCGGCCGAGCGAGATCGCATTGGGCGCGGTGACGATCGCGCTCGACGGGATCCCCCAGCCGACCCGGGCCGCCTTCGCTTTGGCGGTCGAGGTCGGGGCCGCTGGTCCTGCCGCTCCGCCCTGGACGCCCTGGACGCCGGGGCCCGGGCTCTGCGTGGGGCCCGGGCTCTGTCTGGGGCCCGGGCTCTGCGCGGGGTCCGGCGCTTCGGTGGGGCCCGGGCTTTGCGTGGGGCCCGGGCTCTGCGCGGGGTCCGGCGCTTCGGTGGGGTCGATGGGGTCTGGCCCGCTGGCCGCGGGCTTTGGCGCGGGCTTTGGCGCGGGCCGGTCCTGCCCGTCCGCCGTGGCTTCGGTCCGCTCGTCCCTGCTCTGACTGGCACCACTCATACAAAGGAGCGTAGCCCACCCGACCTGGGGGCGCTGAAGCCCCTTGCGCGGGGCGGGAGGCAGGGGGGATCGTGATAGTCTGACCGCGCTTCGGGACGTGGCGCAGTTTGGTTAGCGCACCAGTCTGGGGGACTGGGGGTCGCCGGTTCGAATCCGGCCGTCCCGACCAACGTTCACCTCTCGGGCCGCCGCGACCATCCGCGCCTCGCGCCTCTCGCCCGCGCGCACTCGGACCCTCGCGTCATTTGGGGTCATTGCGAACGTTTTGCGCCGCTGTGCCGTGATCGGGGGCCCAGGGCCCTAGCTGGAGGCGCGCCGCCTCGACCCCTTGCCGCCTCGGCCCTGGGGCTTGCCGTCCTCGCGCTTGCGCACCCTGTCGACCAGACGCAGCGGCGTGCCCTGGAACCCGAAGGTCCGCCGTAGGTCGCGCGCCAGATAGCGGAGGTAGGCGGGCATGAGCTGGCCGGTGGTGAAGAACACGAACTCGGGAGGGTTCACGCGAGCCTGGGTCACGTAGCGGACCTTGACCGAGCGGCCGTGGGACGGCGGTGGCGGTGTCCGGCCGGTCGCCTCCTCGAGCCAACGATTGAGCGCTGAGGTCGGCACGCGCTGCGCTCGCTGGTCGAGCACGACGTCGATGTGCTGCCAGACCTTCTCGACGTTGCGCCCGGTGCGCGCCGAGGTCCGCAGCAGCGGCGCCCAGTCGACGAAGTGCAGCCGGCGCTCGAGGTCCAGCGCGAACCGGTCGCGCGCCTCGTCGTCCATCAGGTCCCACTTGTTGGCGATCAGCACGAGCCCAGCGCCCGCCTCCATCGTGCGGGTCGCCACCTTCTGGTCCTGCTCGGTCACGCCCTCCGGCGCGTCGAGCACCAGCAGCGCCACGTCGGCCCGGTCGACGGCCTGGAAGCTGCGGACCAGCGCGAAATAGTCCGCGCCCTCAGCCTGCTGGAAGGAGCGCCGCATCCCGGCCGTGTCCACCACCCGGTAGCGCTGGCCCTGGCGCTCGACCACCGAGTCCACCGTGTCCCTGGTCGTGCCCGGGGTCGGGTCGACGATCGCCAGCTCCGCCCCGGCCATGCGGTTGAGCAGACTGGACTTTCCGACGTTCGGGCGGCCGACGATCGCCACCGCCGGCTCGTCCTCGTCCGCAGCCCGGGTGCGCACCGGTCCGAGCGCTTCCACCAGCGCGTCGAGGAGGTCGCCGGAGCCGCGGCCGTGCAGGCTCGACACCGGCAGCGGCTCGCCGAGGCCAAGCGACCAGAACTCGTTGATCTGCGGCTCCAGCCGGCTGCCGTCGACCTTGTTCGCGACCAGCAGGACCGGCACGTTCCCGCGCTGGAGACGGGCGGCGATCGCCGCGTCCTCCGGACTGATCCCCGTGGTCGCGTCCACGACGAACAGCAGCACGTCCGACTCGGCCATCGCCTGCTCCGCCTGTGCCACCACCCGCGCCTGAAGGCCGCGCGCCCGCGGCTCCCAACCGCCCGTGTCGACCAGCTCGAAGGCGCGGCCCGCCCACTCGCCCGGGTAGGTCACCCGGTCCCGGGTCACCCCCGGCAACTCCTGCGTGATCGCCGCCCGCCGCCCCAGAATCCGGTTCACCAGCGTCGACTTGCCCACGTTCGGCCGCCCGACCACGCCGACTCGAGGCAACCCCCGCCGCCGCTCCCGCGCCTCCCCAGGTCCGCGAGGTCCAAGCGGCACCTCGTCCGGTTCGGTCGGTGACACCTCGCCGAGGTCGCTCGGCCGCAGCTCGCCCGCGTCGCTCGGTGCCGGCTCGGCGAGGTCGCTCGGCGACACCTCGTCCGCGTCGTTCGGTGACGCGTCGCTGGAGTCGCGCGGTGACGCCTCGTGGGCGTGTGGCAGCCGCGCGCCGTCCGGTTCGGTCGCGGCCGCTTCGCCGGGCTCGGTTGTGGTCGAGTCCTCGTGCGTTGCCGAGGTCGCGGCGTCGGATTCCTCGGCCGTCTCTGGCACGACCTCATCGGCCGCCGTGACGGCGCGCCCCTCTTCCGCCCCCTCGTCCTTTTGGGGATTCAGCGATTCATCGCTTTGTCGACTCATTGGTTTGCTGTCTTATTTCTTTAGAGACTTATGGATTTGGCTCCAAAGACCTGAGCCCAGGTTCGGAACCCCGGTCGATGCCCGCCATGAACTCACGGAGCAGCTCACGGAGGGCATTGGAAGCCGCGGTCCGAGCCGCCTTGCCCACACCAGGATCGGGGCTGGTGATCGACCGCCCCACCACGATACGGACTGGCGTCGCCATTGGCAGCCATCCGAGCGGGCGCCGAAGCCGCTCGGTGCCGAAGATCGCCACCGGCACGACCGGGCATGGCTCCCTCAACACGATGTAGGCGAGCCCGGGATGGATTGCGGTGAAGTTCCCGGCGCCGCGACTGCCCTCCGGGAACAGACCAAGGATGCCCCGAGCCGACACGACCTCCGAGCTCTGGCGCAGCGCCTCCCTGTCCATGCTGCCGCGACGGACCGGGAACTGGTCGATCAGCCGCATGACCCAGCCGAGCGGGCCGACGAACAGCTCCGACTTTGCCATGAACGAGACCGGCCGCCGGATCGCGGACGCGACCAGCACCGGGTCGATGTTGCTGCGGTGGTTGGCGGCCAGGATCACCGGGCCATCGGACGGGACGTTCTCGGCGCCCTCGACCCGCATCCGGAACCAGAACCGCATCAGCGGCTTCACCACCAGGCCAGCCGCCCGGTACGCACGGTAGGACCGCTGCCGGCTCATTTTGCCCGTCGGGCGCGTGCCGCTTCCACCAGGCCGACGATCTGGTCGACCACCTCGTCGAACGGGCGGTCGGTCGAGTCGACCACCACGGCGTCCGGGCTCGCCTTCGTCGGCGAGGCCGCGCGGCTGGAATCGATCTGGTCGCGGCGCGCGACCTCCTCCGCCGACTCGACCGCCCAGGTCGCGTCGCTAGGGCTGACCGCCTTCCCGCGGCGGCGGGCGCGCTCCGCGGGCGACGCGGTGAGGAACACCTTGACGTCGGCGCCGGGGCAGACCACGGTCCCGACGTCCCTGCCCTCGGCCACCACGCCGCCGCGGTCCATGACCGAGCGCTGGAGCGCGACCAGGCGCTCCCGCACGGCCGGCACTGCCGACACCGGCGACACCGACGCGTTGACCTTGGCCGAGCGCAACTCCGACCCCACCGTCTCGCCGTCGAGCAGCACCCTCGACGCCGCCCCGGGCTCGGAGTCCAGCTCCAGCCCGATCAGCACGTCGCGGGCGGCGGCGGCCACCGCCTCCGGGTCGTCGACCGGCGTCCCGCGCCGCACCAGGGCGAGCGTCATCGCCCGATAGGTCGAGCCGGTGTCCAGGTAGCGCAGCCCGGTTCGCGCGGCGACGGCTCGCGAGACCGTGCTCTTGCCAGAGCCGGCCGGACCGTCGATCGCGACGACCACGTCGCGTGGCGGACCCGCTTGTCCGTCAGCGGGCGCGGTTCGCCGCTCGCCGGCGTTGGTCATGGTCACGCGGTCCTCCCCAGGGCGCCCGACCGGGCGCATGCTCGAACAGTGGCGCCGGGCGGCGCGGCCAAGAGTGTACCTGTTGCGCCACCTCGTACCGCTCGCCGCCTTGTGCGCGACGGGAGCGGGCCTCGGCACCGCCACCCGAAACGGGATCGGGTTCGAGCATCACCACGCGAAACGCGATCGGACCTGGGCTCCGCCACGCGTTGCCTCTCACGGCGCACGACGGTCAGGGCGTGCTGTCGGCCTCGTGGGCGGTCCAGCCGGCGCTGGCCAGCGCGCTGACCGCTCCGTTGAGCGCCTCCCGGCCGGTGACCCAGATGTGCAGGTTTCCGCTACCGCCCTGGAGCTCGTGGTCGATGCTCAGGTCCTCCACGTTCACGCCCGAGGCGCCGAGGATCCTGAACACCGCGGCCAGGCTTCCTGGGCGGTCGGCGATGTGGACGACCAGCTCCCGGAGCCCGCGAGGAGAGGTGCCGGGCTTGGTCGGGATGTGCATGCGGGCGTTGCGGGCCTCGCCGAGCACGGCGCGCAGGCCGTCGCGATCGCCTTTGGCCACCAGGGATCGGAGCTCGGACAGCCGCTCCCCCAGCGAATCGAGCGCCGCGACGATGCTGGGACCGTTGGTGGCGCAGATGTCCACCCACAGGTCGGGATCGCTCGCGGCGACCCGGGTGGTGTCCCTGAAGCCGCTGGCAACCACGCTGCGTAGGGCGGCGGGGGCCTGCACCTGCGCGACCGCGCCCATCAGCGCGGTGGCGGCGAGCTGCGGCAGGTGGCTGGCGTACGCGACCACCTGATCGTGCAGGTCCGGGTCGAGGATCAGCGGGCGGCCGCCGAGACCCCGCACGAACCTGGTCATCCGCCGCAGCGCCATGTGGTCCACGTGCGCGGCCGGGGTCAGCACCCACGCCGCGCCATGGAAGAGGTCGGCACGGGCCGCCTGCGCCCCTCGCTCCTCAGAGCCGGCCATGGGGTGCCCGGGAATGACACGGCCGAGATTTGTGGACAGCCTCGTAAGCTGTGCCAGAAGGTGCGATTTCGTGCTACCCACGTCGCTGAGAACCGCGCCGGGGTTGGCCGTGTGGGCGCGGGCGAGCACCTCGGCCAGCGCGCTCACCGGCGTGGCCGCGACCACCAGGTCCGCGCCGTCGGCGGCCTCCTCCACCGTCCGGGCCCGAAGCGTGATCGCCTCGAGCCGCTGGGCTTCGCGCAGCTCCTGGCGGTCGGCGTCGACGCCGACGACCTCCGGCACGCCAGCCGCACGGGCCGCCAGGCCAACCGAGGCTCCGAGCAGCCCGGTCCCGACGATCGCGAGCCGCTGCGGCCACTTGGGCGTGGTGGTCATCTCACTCACCACTCGCCGCCAATGTCGCCACCGCCGCGGTGAGGGCCGTCGTCGAGTGATGCGCGTCGCCATGCGGACCCACGCCCGCTCGCCTCGGGGCGGTCCGGATGGCGCGGGCGGCGGTCGGGCGTCCGCGGCGCCATGACCCGAGTGAGCCTTCCTTGTCGACTTGCCGGTTCATCGATCCGACTCCATGCCGCTTCCTCGCTTCGACCACATGAGAACAGAGAGAGGTGTCGATTTTGCTGACCTGACGCCGTGCCGGTGGAGGCTCAGAGCCCGGCTGCCCGATAGAGGTCGCGGACCTCCTCGGGGCGCAGCGGGCGATACTCGCCGGGAGCGAGCCCCGTCAGGCGCAGCGGGCCGATGGCGGTGCGGACCAGACGGCGCACGGGAGCGCCGACCGCCTCCAGCAGGCGCCGGACCTCTCGCTTGCGTCCTTCGAGCATGACCACCTCGACCATCCGCCGCCGGCCGGTGCCGGCCACCACCCGCGCACGCTCGGCTCGCGCGGGACCGTCGTCGAGCTCGACCCCTTGCTGGAGTCGCGTCACCGCGTTGCCTGGGAGGAGGTCGACCTCAGCAAGGTACCGCTTCTCGACCCCGTAGCGCGGGTGGGTGAGGAGATTGGCCAGTTCGCCGTCGTTGGTGAGCAGGATCAGCCCCTCGGTCTCCCGGTCGAGACGGCCGACCGGGACGACGCGTGGATCGTCCGGAACCAGGTCGACGACCGTTGGGCGTGCCTGCGGGTCGCTGGCGGTGCTCACGACCCCGAGCGGCTTGTTCAGCATCCAGTAGCGCAGCCGCTGGTCGAGCACGACCCTGGACCCGTCGACCTCGACGCGGTCGCGGGCGAGGTCGACTCGTCGACCCATCTCTTCGACGACTTGTCCATCAACCGCCACGCGGCCCGCGCGCATCAGCTCCTCGACCGCCCGCCGCGAGCCCAGCCCCGCCGCGCTGAGCGCCTTGTTCAGCCGCATCGGCTCGCCGGCATCGCCGGTGGCCGCCGGCACGCCCTCCTGCTCCTCGGGGACCAGCGCCTCCGGAGCCCGAGATGGCGCCGGTCGAGCGGCGCCACCGCGATCCCGGCCGCCCCCACGCCGCGGCGAAGGCCGCCGCGTCCCGGCTCCAGCGCGCCCGCCGCCCGCGGCCTTCCCAACCGCCGCGCCTCGCCTCGTGCCCGCCCCGCGCTTCGTGCCCGCGCCGCCTGAGCCTCGCTTGCCGGCGGCCGCACGCTCGGAACTACCGCGGGCAGCGGCCTCCCGAGTCGGGGTCGCACGCCCGGAGGCACCGCCGCCAGAACCACCCCGAGTCGGGGTCGTGCGCCCGGAACCGCCGCGAGCTGAGACCTCACCAGGCACGCTCGCGCGGGTCGAACCCGTACGGGGAGAACCAGTTCGCGACGAGGTTCCGCGGGTCGAGCCTCCGCGGGTGGACGAGGCCGTGCTGGACGACGCGCGGCCGGATGACGTTCGCCGGGCCGACCCTGTCGACGCCGCGCCAGCGCGGGACGAGGCGCCACGTCCGGGCGCGGACCCGCCGGCGCCCGGCGCACCACGTCCGGTCCCGGCGCGTGAGTCCCGCCGCGCGTCCGCTGAGCCGGTGCGGCCGCTCATGCCCCGCTTCGCGGCACCGCGCGAGTCGGTGCTGCCCGCGGTCCCCCGCTTCGAGTTCGAGGCTCCGCGCGAGTCGGGGCGGCCGCCGGTGCCCCGCTTCGCGGCACCGCGCGAATCGGTGCTGCCCCCGGTCCCGCGCTTCGACCCGCCGCGCGCGGGCGGGTCCCGGCGCGCGGTGCCGCGACCGCCGCGCGAGGGTCCGGCCCCGCGCTCGGAACCTCGACCGGAACCTGAGCTGGAGGCTCTGCGAGGGGTCATATCTGCTCCTGGAGGTCCACCAGCTCAACGCCTTCGGGAAGGTAATCCTTGATCGGCGGCAGCTGGTCGAGATCGTGCAGACCGAGCTGCTCGAGGAACGCCGGCGTGGTGGCGTAGAGGGCCGCCTGCCCTGGACCTTCCTCGTGGCCGACCTCCTGGATCAGCCCGCGGGTGACCAGGGTCCGGAAGACGCCGTCGACGTTCACGCCCCGCACGGCCCCGACCTGGTGCCGCGTCACGGGCTGACGATAGGCGACCACGGCAAGAGTCTCCAGTGCCGCGCGCGTGAGCCGGCTCTGCTGACCGGCGCGCAGGTAGGCGTCGACGACCTCCTTGGCTCCCGGGTGGGTGTAGAGCCGCCAGCCTCCCGCGACCGCCCGCAGCACGAACCCGCGTCCCTGGCCCGCGTACTCACCGGCCAGCTCGACCAGCATGCCCTCGACCTCGGTGAGCCGCGCGCCCACCAGCTCAGCGAGCTCGGTCGCCGGCACGGGCTCATCCGCCACCAGCAGGATCGCTTCGAGGTTGCGGCGGGTCCAAGCCTGGTCGTCGAGCCCGGCCGCCTCCAGCGCCTCGTCCGACGGCCAGACGCCCGACCCGTCGGCCAGCGATCGCGTCACGGCCGCCGGACCGTCCTCGTCGGCGTCGCGCGCGTCGCTGGCGTCGGGCAGACCGCCTTCGGCCTCGCGGTCCTCCCAGGCGACCCGCGCCGGGTCGCCACCGATCGGCGAATCCTCGACGTTCGCCAAGTCGACGATCTCCGGCGTGTCGTCGCCCTCGGCGTCGGCGGCCCGATAGGGGGCAGCGTTCTCCGCCCGGTCGGGCGTGGCACCCTCCTCGGTGGCCGGCGACCGATGGCCACCGGCCACCGACCAATCCTCGGCCGTGCCCGCGTCCTCGATCGCCCAGACCGAGTCCGCCGCATCGGCGGCGTCCACCAGCCAGGCGGGCCCGGTGGGGATGTCGTCGGCAGCCCGGTCGGTACCGGCAGGCTCGACGCGATCTCGCTGGGGCTGCTGGTCGTCGTTGGCAGGCGGGGTCACTGGTTCACCCTCCTGTTGACGAGGGCTGGCATCGTCTTCGTCGGAAGGGCTCGGTGAGAGCTGGGGTGACGGCCTGGTGTGGTCGCCTGTTGAGGGCCTGTATGACACTGCCGCCCCCGGCTCCCCGAGGACCAACGACCGGCGACAGAGGCACGCGCCCCAGAGCGCCAGTCAGTGACCGCCCGGCCCTGGTCCTCGCCACCGAGATGTCGCTGCCACGCCACGCCAAAGGAGTCCGCTTGTACGCCGGGATCGACTGGGCCGCCGACACGCATGCGATCTGCGTGCTGGACGACGCCGGCCACACCCTGTCCACCTTCACCATCGCCCACACCGCTGACGGGTTCGCCCAGCTCACCGACAGGCTGCACCGGCTCGGCGACCCAGCTGGACTGCCGGTGGCGATCGAACGGCCTGAGGGGCGGCTGGTCGACCACCTGCTGGCGGCCGGCCACCCGGTGGTACCGGTCAGCCCCAACGCGATCAAAACCTGGCGGGATGCCGAGGTGCTGTCGGGTGCCAAGACCGACACCGCCGACGCACACGTGATCGCCGAGTACCTGCGGCTGTGCCAGCACCGCCTGCGCGTGCTTGTGCCCTTCTCGCCCCAGACCCGGGCGCTGCGCGCGGTGGTGCGCACCCGCACCGACCTGGTCGACCAGCGCGTTGCCGCCACCAACCAGCTCGCCGCCTGCTTGGACGCCTTCTGGCCCGGCGCCAAGCACGTGTTCGCCGACCTGGAAAGCGAGATCGCGCTGGCCTTTCTGGAGCGCTACCCCACCCCCGAATCGGCCCAACACCTCGGCGAGGGCCGCATGCGGGCCTTCTGCGTCAAGCACGGCTACTGCGGCCGCCGCTCGCCCGCCCAACTGCTGGCCCGCCTCCGCAGCGCACCCCAGGGCCTGGCAGGCGGCCCCGAAGCCGAGGCCCGCCGCGACGCCGTGCTGGCCCTGGTCAGGGTCCTGCGCGCCCTCAACACTGCCATCAAAGACCTCGACCGCAGCGTGCTCGCCCACCTCGGTGAGCACCCAGACGGGCCGATCTTCACGTCGCTGCCAAGGTCGGGTCAGATCAACGCCGCCCAGGTGCTGGCCGAGTGGGGCGACTGCCGCCAAGCCTACGACAGCCCCGACACGGTCGCCGCCCTGGCCGGCGCTGCCCCCGTCACCAAACAGTCCGGCAAACACCACGCCGTCCACTTCCGCTGGGCGTGCAACAAGCGCTTCCGCGTCGCGATCACGACCTTTGCCGACAACTCCCGCCACGCCTCGCCCTGGGCCGCCAAGCTCTACGCCGACGCCCGCGCCCGCGGCCACGACCACCCCCACGCGATCCGCATCCTGGCCCGCGCGTGGATCCGGGTGATCTGGCGCTGCTGGATCGACCAGGCTCCCTACGACCCGGCCAAGCACGGCGCCGCCCGCAGACTGGCCGAAATGGCCACTTCTGCAGCCTAAGGTTGACACAGAGGGTGTCAT
>JBEDUQ010000214.1:0-2863 GCA_040414855.1 Actinomycetota bacterium | reverse complement strand
AGCCCGCGGCCGCGGGAGCGCCGGCGAGCACCGGCTGGACGCTGCGGTAGCGCACCATGCCGGTCCCGGCCGGGATCAGCTTGCCGATGATGACGTTCTCCTTGAGGCCGATGAGCTGGTCGCTCTTACCCTCGATCGCCGCCTCGGTCAGCACCCGGGTGGTCTCCTGGAAGGAGGCCGCCGACAGCCACGACTCGGTCGCCAGCGAGGCCTTTGTGATCCCAAGCAGCTCGGGACGGCCGCTGGCCGGAGTCGCGCCGCGCTCCAGCGCCTCGCGGTTGGCCCGCTCGAAGGTCGCCCGCTCGACCAGCTCGCCAGGGAGCAGGCCGGTGTCGCCGCCCTCGAGCACGGTCACGCGCTTCAGCATCTGGCGCACGATCAGCTCGATGTGCTTGTCGTGGATGGTCACACCCTGCGAGGTGTAGACCTTCTGGACCTCCTCGACCAGGTGGCGCTGCGTGGCCCGGATGCCGAGCACCCGCAGCATCTCCTTCGGGTTGGGCACGCCGTCGACGATCGGCTCGCCGACGTTGACCTCCTGACCGTCCTCGATCCGCAGGCGAGCACGGCGCGGCACTATGACCTGCCACTCCTCGCCCTCGTCCGAGGTGATGGTCACCTGGACGCCCTTGTCGACCTCTTCGATCGCGACGCGACCGGAGAACTCGGCGATCGGGGTCATGCCCTTTGGCGAGCGAGCCTCGAACAGCTCCTGGACCCGCGGCAGGCCGTGGGTGATGTCCTCACCCGCGATACCGCCGGTGTGGAAGGTCCGCATGGTGAGCTGCGTGCCCGGCTCGCCGATCGACTGGGCGGCGATGATGCCGACCGCCTCGCCGATGTCGACCAGCCGGTTGGACGCGAGGCTGCGCCCGTAGCAGAGCTGGCAGACGCCGACCAGCGACTCGCAGGTCAGCACCGAGCGGCACAGGACCTTCGCGACCTTGTGGGCCACCAGCACGTCGACGACGTCGTCGTCCAGCTCGGTGCCGCGCTCGAAGATCACCTCGCCGGTCTCCGGGTCGGTGACGTCCTCGGTGAGCGCCCGAGAGGTCGCCTGGGTCTCCACCTGGCGCGACCGCACGTAGTCGAACTCGCCCTTGGCGCCCGGCCGCGGACGCCGCACCGCCACGGTCACCTCGATGCCGCGCTCGGTGCCGCAGTCCTCCTCGCGGACGATGACGTCCTGGGTCACGTCCACCAGCCGGCGGGTGAGGTAGCCCGAGTCGGCGGTCCGCAGCGCGGTGTCGGCGAGCCCCTTCCGGGCGCCGTGCGTGGAGATGAAGTACTCCAGCACCGTGAGCCCCTCACGGAAGTTCGCCTTGATCGGCCGCGGGATGATGTCGCCCTTCGGGTTGGCCACCAGGCCGCGCATGCCGGCGATCTGGCGCACCTGGGTCATGTTCCCGCGCGCTCCGGAGGTGGCCATCATGTAGATGGGGTTGAACGGCTCCTGCTTGAACCGCTCCTCCATGTCCTCGCGCACGCGCTCGGTCGCCTCGGTCCAGATCTCGATGAGCTCCTGCCGGCGCTCGTCGTCGGTGATGATGCCCTTGCGGAACTGGCTCTCCACCTTCTCGGCGCGCTTCTCGAACTCGTCGAGGATCTCCTGCTTGTGCGGCGGCTTGAGCACGTCCTGGATCGAGACGGTCACACCGGCGCGCGACGCCCAGTGGAAGCCGAGGTTCTTGAGGTTGTTCAGGACCTCGGCCGTCAGGGTCTGGTCGTAGCGGTCGGCGATCCGCGCCACCAGCGAGGAGATCTCCTTGGACTGGAGCGTGTCGTTGATGAACGGGAAGTCGTCCGGCAGCGCCTCGTTGAAGAGCAGCCGCCCGACGGTGGTCTCGATCTTGGGGTCGGCCTCCGGGTGGGCGAGCTTGCCCTCCGGCAGGCGGACGATGATCGAGTCCTGGAGCCCGACCGACTGGAAGTCGTGGGCCATGACCGCCTCGGCCACCGACGAGAACGTCGGAACGGCGTTCTCGTCGGTCTTCTTATCGGTGTTCTTATTGGACTTACCATTCGCCGAAGCCGAAGGCGAAGGCGCAGTGGGCTGCTTATAGGTCAGGAAGTAGACGCCGAGGACCATCTCGTGGGTCGGGACGGCGATCGGGCGGCCGTTGGCCGGCGACAGGATGTTGTTCACCGACAGCATCAGCACCCGCGCCTCGGCCTGCGCCTCGGAGGACAGCGGCACGTGGACCGCCATCTGGTCGCCGTCGAAGTCGGCGTTGAAGGCCTTACAGACCAGCGGGTGGATCTGGATCGCCTTGCCCTCGACCAGCACCGGCTCGAACGCCTGGATGCCCAGGCGGTGCAGGGTCGGCGCGCGGTTCAGCAGCACCGGGTGCTCGCGGATGACCTCCTCGAGCACGTCCCACACCTGCGGGCGCGAGCGCTCGACCATGCGCTTGGCCGACTTGATGTTCTGCGCGTACGACAGGTCCACCAGCCGCTTCATCACGAACGGCTTGAACAGCTCCAGCGCCATCTGCTTGGGCAGACCGCACTGGTGCAGCTTCAGCTCGGGGCCGACCACGATGACCGAACGGCCGGAGTAGTCGACGCGCTTTCCGAGCAGGTTCTGGCGGAAGCGGCCCTGCTTGCCCTTGAGCATGTCGGACAGGCTCTTGAGCGGGCGGTTGCCCGGTCCGGTGACCGGACGGCCGCGGCGGCCGTTGTCGAACAGCGCGTCGACCGCCTCCTGGAGCATGCGCTTCTCGTTGTTGACGATGATCTCGGGCGCGCCGAGGTCCAGCAGCCTCTTGAGCCGGTTGTTCCGGTTGATGACCCGGCGGTACAGGTCGTTGAGGTCGCTGGTGGCGAACCGGCCGCCGTCGAGCTGCACCATCGGGCGCAGGTC
>JBEDUQ010000213.1:0-4744 GCA_040414855.1 Actinomycetota bacterium | reverse complement strand
CCGCTGGAGCGGGGCGCGGGATGATCCGGGTCCTGATCGTCGACGACCAGCCGCTGATGCGGACCGGCTTCCGGATGATCCTCGACGCCGAGCCGGACATCGAGGTGGTCGGCGAGGGCGGCGACGGCTTCGAAGCCATCGAGCTGGCCGGGCACGTGCGGCCGGACGTGGTGCTGATGGACATCCGCATGCCGCGCATGGACGGGATCGAGGCCACCAGGCGGCTGGCAGGGTCCGAGGCGCGCGACCCGGTGCGGGTGCTGATCCTCACCACCTTCGACCTCGACGAGCTGGTGCTCGGCGCCCTGCGCGCCGGCGCCAGCGGGTTCCTGCTCAAGGACGCCCCGCCGGAGGACATGGTCGATGCGATCCGCATCGTCGCGGGTGGCGACGCGCTGATCGCGCCGTCGGTCACGCGGCGCCTGCTCGACCGCTTCGCGTCCAAGCTGCCCGACCCGCAGCGGCCAAGGCCGGCCACGCTCGACAGCTTGACCGCCAGGGAGCTGGAGGTGCTCGGCCTGGTCGCCAGGGGGATGTCGAACGGCGAGATCGCCGACCAGCTGGTGGTCAGCGAGACCACGGTGAAGACCCATGTCGGCCGCATCCTGTCCAAGCTGGACCTGCGCGACCGGGTCCAGGCGGTGGTGCTGGCCTACGAGACCGGCATCGTCCAGCCGGGCGTCGCCTGAGGCGGCGCGGTCCCGCATCGAGCTCTCAAGAGAGCGTCCGCTGGTCGATTCGCTCGACCGTGACGCCCTGCTCCTGGAGCCACGCCTCGGCGCGGTCGACCTCCGCCGGGGCCCCCGTCAGCTCCAGGATGTACCAGGCGACGCCGGCCTCGACGTCGACGTTGGCGCGGTGGACGTTGACGACCGCGCCGCCGGCGTGCGAGAGGCCGTGCAGGATCGGGCGGCTGACCAGCTCCGGTGGGAGCGAGCAGTGCACCAGCCGCCGGATCGAGGTCATGGCACGACGCCCGCGTTCATGCTCCCGGACCGGAAGCCCTCCAGGTCGACGGTGACGTAGTCGAAGCCCAGCTCACGGAGCCCCTCGACCAGGCGCTCGCGACCACCGTCGGCGACCAGCACCGGCAGTGCGTCGACCGGCACCTCGACCCGGGCCAGCTCGCCGTGGTCGCGGACGCGGAGCTGGACCGGGCGGCCGGCGCGCGTGGGCGCCTCCGCCAGGATCGAGCGGACCAGCAGCTCGGCGCGCTCGACCCTCGACAGCCGCGCCGGCGTCACCTGGATGCCGTAGGCGACCCGCGAGGCCAGGCAGGCGGCGGCCGGCTTGTCGTGGACGCGCAGCCCCATCCGGCGGGACGCCTCGCGCACGTCGCGCTTGGAGAACCCGGCCGCGACCAGCGGGGTGCGGACGCCGAGCTCCCTGGCGGCGCGCTGGCCCGGACGCCAGTCGCCGAGGTCGTCGGCGTTAGTGCCGACCGCCAGGGCGAGGCCCTCGGCCTCGGCCAGCGGCGTGAGCACCTCGAACAGCTCGGTCTTGCAGAAGTAGCAGCGGTCGGGGCCGTTGACGAGGTAGCCGGGGCGGTCCTGCTCGTGGGTCGGGACCACCACGTGGCGCACGCCCAGTTCGGCGGCGAGCGCGCGGGCGTCGTCCAGCTCGCTCGCTGCCAGGCTCGGCGACACGCCGGTGGCCGCCACCGCCCTCGGCCCGAGCGCCTCCGCCGCGGCCGCCAGCAGCAGGCTCGAGTCGACGCCGCCGGAGAACGCCACCATCAGCCCGCCGGTGGCCTCCAGCTCGCCTCGGAGGATCTCCCGTTTCCGGTCCAGCTCGTCCATGACGATTCATTGTAGGCAGTGCATGGAACCGGAACGCTCTTGACCTCGAGGGGAGCGGCGGGAGCGGGCTCCGCCCCAATGCAGCGGAACGGGCGGGCCCCGAAGGACCCGCCCGTTCTGTGCTGCTTGCCGATCGAAGGCTCGAAGGGCTTCCTTAGAAGTCCATCTCGCCGCCGCCGGGGGCGGCGGGAGCGGCGGAAGCCTTCTCGGGCTTGTCGGCGACGACCGCCTCGGTGGTGAGGAACAGCGCCGCGATCGAGCCGGCGTTCTGGAGCGCGGACCTGGTCACCTTGGCGGGGTCGATGATCCCGGCCTTGAGCAGGTCGACGTACTCGCCGGTGGCCGCGTTGAGGCCGTAGCCGGGCTCCTGTCCGCGGACCTTCTCGACCACCACGCCGCCCTCGAGGCCGGCGTTGACCGCGATCTGCTTCAGCGGCTCCTCGAGCGCGCGCCGCACGATCACCGCGCCGGTCGCCTCGTCACCGGTGAGCTCGACCTTGTTGAGCGCGTCCTGCGCGCGCAGCAGGGTCACGCCGCCACCGGGGACGATGCCCTCCTCCACCGCCGCGCGGGCGTTGGAGACGGCGTCCTCGATGCGGTGCTTCTTCTCCTTGAGCTCGACCTCGGTGGCCGCGCCGACCTTGATCACGCCCACGCCACCGGCCAGCTTGGCGAGCCGCTCCTGGAGCTTCTCGCGGTCGTAGTCGGAGTCGGTGTTCTCGATCTCGGTCTTGATCTGGGCGATGCGGCCCTTGATGTCGTCCTCGGAGCCGGCACCCTCGACGATGGTGGTCTCGTCCTTGGTGACGACCACCTTGCGGGCGCGGCCGAGCAGGTCGAGGGTGACGTTCTCGAGCTTGAGACCGACCTCCTCGCTGATGACCTGGCCGCCGGTCAGCACGGCGATGTCACCGAGCATGGCCTTGCGGCGGTCGCCGAAGCCGGGGGCCTTGACCGCGACCGACTTGAAGGTGCCGCGGATCTTGTTGACCACCAGGGTCGCCAGGGCCTCGCCCTCGACGTCCTCGGAGACGATGGCGATCGGCTTGCCGGTCTGCATGACCTTCTCGAGCACCGGCAGTAGGTCCTTGACCGCGCTGATCTTCGAGTTCGCGATCATGATGTAGGGGTCGTCGAGGACGGCCTCCATGCGCTCGGGGTCGGTGACGAAGTAGGGGGAGATGTAGCCCTTGTCGAACCGCATCCCCTCGACCGTCTCGAGCTCGATCCCGAAGGTGTTGGACTCCTCGACCTGGATCACGCCCTCCTTGCCGACGGTGTCCATCGCCTTGGCGATGACCTCGCCGATCTCGGGGTCGCCAGCCGACACGGTGGCGGTGTGGGCGATCTCGTCGCGGGTCTCGACGTCCTTGGCCTGGTTCTTGATCGACTCGACGGCGACCTCGACGGCCTTCTCGATGCCACGCTTCAGGCTCATCGGGTTGGCGCCGGCGGCCACGTTCCGGAGCCCCTCGCGGACCAGCGCCTGGGCGAGCACGGTGGCGGTGGTGGTGCCGTCGCCGGCGATGTCGTCGGTCTTCTTTGCGACTTCCTTGACCAGCTCAGCGCCGATCTTCTCGTAGGGCTCCTCGAGCTCGATCTCCTTGGCGATGGAGACGCCATCGTTGGTGATGGTGGGAGCTCCCCACTTCTTCTCGAGCACGACGTTGCGGCCCTTCGGGCCCAACGTCACCTTTACAGCGTCTGCAAGCTGATTCATGCCCCTTTCGAGTGCCCGACGGGCGTCCTCGTCGAAGGCGATGATCTTCGGCATGCGCGGCTACCTCCCTCACGGTGGCCCTGGCCTGGAATACTTCAACTCTGGATTGGCGCTTCGGCCGACCGCATGTTAGCACTCATGCCAGGCGAGTGCTAAGGTCGCAGCCGCGCGAATTCCCGCAGGATCGCGACGACCCGATCGCGGAGTTCCGACGGCGCTCCAACGCCGCTGAACCGCTCGCGTGACCTGCCGACCTCCCCTCGCGGCACCCGGTCAGGCAGCGACTCCGCGCCAGCCAGCGCCAGCTCGTCGACGAGCTCGCGCAGGGGCCTGATCTCCGACGAGTCCGGGCAGACGGACTCGAGGTCGGCCACCAGGCCCGCGATCTCCGCGGCCATCCTGCCGAGCTGCCCAGGGAGCGTCGGCGCCGGTGTCGCCTCCAGCTCAGCCGCGAGCGAGGCAGCGCGTCGCCGGTAGGCGTCGAGCGTCGTTCCTTCCCCCGGGTCCTGCGGGAGCGAGCCGGCCCGGGTGCGCCAGAACCGGCGCCCCTGGCCGGTCCCCGCGTTCGCGGCCTTGCGGAGCGGCGGCGGAAGCTTGAGCCACGGCGGGGGCTCGACCGATGGCAGCCGGGGCCGCCCCACGCCGCGCGGGGCCGACGGCAGGCCGCCAGCACGCGCACCCATAGCGAGAGGGGAGACCGCGCTGGGGACCGGGACCGCATTGGGCTCGCGGTGCGCCCAGCCGTGGGGCACGTCGACCGGCTGGGTGACCCGGTGGAGCCGGCCGTCACGGTTGACCACCACCGTGTCCAGCGCGACGAACGCGGTGAAGCGAGAGAGCACCCCGAAGTCCAGCGACGTCCGCACGATGCGCCCTTCCAGCTTGTCCTGGCGGCGACCGGCCGCGCCGCTCGCATACGCGTCCTCGAGGTCGCGGACGTGGGCACGCGCCCACACCCTCGCCGCGGGGGTCGCGCGCGAGGCGCGGGTTGGCGGGTCCGCCGGGGAGGTGTCCGTGGGTCGGTCCGCCGGGGTGATCCCGGGCTCGGCGGGGTCCGGCGTGGTGGCCGCGGTGACCGGGACCTCCAGGTTCCAGTCGCGGCCGCCGGGGAGCTGGCCGCGCAGCTCGACCCCACCCGCGGGCTCGCCGCGGTAGCGGCCGGAGACGACCAGCGGGGTGCCGGCGAGCAGCGCCGGTAGGCGCGGTGGGCTGACGGTGCCGGGCT
>JBEDUQ010000212.1:0-7413 GCA_040414855.1 Actinomycetota bacterium | reverse complement strand
CGGAGACCCCTGGCGGCGCGGCTGACAACCAGACCCTCGACCGGCTCGCCGCGGCGCTGCGGAGCACCCCAGGTGTCGCCCTGACCTCCCAGCCGCTGGCCAACCAGGCCGGCGACGCCGCCGTCCTCCAGGTCATCCCCACCTCGGCGCCGCAGGACGAGGCGACCAGCGATCTGGTCCACCGGCTGCGAGACGACGTCGTCCCGACCGTCACCCACCACGGCGACGTGTCGGTGAAGATCGGCGGGCTGACCGCGGGTGGGCTGGACTTCGCCGACTACACCGCCAAGCGCCTGCCCTGGTTCGTCGGGACGGTCCTGGTGCTGTCCTTCCTGCTGCTGATGGCCGTGTTCCGCAGCGTCCTCGTGCCGCTCAAGGCTGTGATCATGAACCTCTTGTCGATCGGGGCCGCCTACGGAGTGATCGTCGCGGTGTTCCAGTGGGGCTGGGGCGCCAGCCTCATCGGCGTCGGCAAGCAGGGCCCGATCGAGGCGTGGGCGCCGATGATGCTGTTCGCGATCCTGTTCGGCCTGTCCATGGACTACGAGGTCTTCCTGCTGTCCCGCATCCGCGAGGACTACGACCGCAGCGGCGACAACGCGGTCGCCGTCGCCGACGGACTGGCGGCCACCGCACGCGTGATCACCGCAGCGGCCGCCATCATGGTGGTCGTCTTCAGCGGCTTCGTGCTCGGCGTGGATCGCTCCATCAAGCTGTTCGGGCTCGGCCTGGCCGCCGCCGTGCTGCTGGACGCCACCATCGTCCGCATGGTCCTGGTCCCGGCGACCATGGAGCTGCTGGGCGACCGCAACTGGTGGCTCCCCAGGTGGTTGGACCGCATCCTCCCGACCATCCAGGTCGACGCCGGCAACGACCTCGACGCCGACCGCGACGCCGACCGCGACCAGCTCACCCGCCAGCACGCGCCCGCCGAGCGGCGGTAGCCATCCGCCCGCACCCCTCCCGACCCTTCTTGACGAGCAACGACAAGAGGAAACGCGTCATGAAACGCAGAAGCGTGCTCGCGCTTTTCGCAGGGATCGCCCTGGCCTCGCTCGGGGCCGCGGGCTGCACCGCGGACGGCCCGCTGGGCGACGACGACGACGGCGGCCGGCCGGTCGACACCGTCGGCAAGGTCAAGTTCGACCGGCCATTGGCGATCCCGCCGCTGGCCCCTTCACGCAAGGACGATCAGGGCCGCCGCGTCTTCGACCTGACCGTCCAGGCGGGCCAGCACCAGTTCCTTGCCGGCCAGCCCACCCCCACCTGGGGCTTCAACGGCGACTACCTGGGGCCCACCCTGCGCTCCCAACGCGGAGAGCAGGTCCGCATCAACGTCCACAACCAGCTGCCCGAGACGACCACCGTGCACTGGCACGGCATGCACCTGCCGGCCAGCGCCGACGGCGGCCCCCACCAACCGGTCGCGCCGGGGGCGACCTGGTCGCCGAGCTGGCGGATCGACCAGCCCGCGGCCACGCTGTGGTATCACCCCCACCCCCACGGCCAGACCGAGCGGCACGTCTACCGGGGGCTGGCGGGCATGTTCATCCTCGATGACGACCAGGAGGCGGCGCTGGCGCTGCCCCGCCACTACGGCGTCGACGACATCCCCGTCATCGTGCAGGACAAGCGCTTCGGCCACGACGGCCGCCTGGTGGAGGGCGAGCACCGCGCGACCGGCCTGCTGGGCGACACCCTGCTGGTCAACGGCACTGTCGGGCCGCAGCTCAGGGTCACCACCGAGCAGGTCCGGCTACGGCTGCTCAACGCCTCCACCGCCCGCATCTACAACTTCGGCCTGGCCGACGACCGTCGCTTCGCGCTCATCGCCAGCGACGGCGGACTGCTGCCAGCCACGGTCGACACCGACCGCATCCAGCTCTCCCCTGGTGAGCGGGCCGAGATCGTGGTACCGGTCAAGCCGGGCGAGCGGGTGGTCCTGCGGTCGTTTCCGCCGGAGCTCGGCACGAACCAGGGGATGACGGAAGTCGCCGGCGGCCACGACACCTTCGACGTGCTGCAGCTTCGCGCCGCCTCCACGCTGGCCCGCTCCACGCCGCCGCCGGAGCGGCTGGTGGCCGTCCCCCGGCTCGACCCCGCCGTGGCGGCGACCACCCGCGGCTTCGAGCTGGCCGGGCGCCGGATCAACGGCAAGAGCATGGACATGGACCGCATCGACGAGGTGGTCACCGCCGAAACCACCGAGGTCTGGGAGGTGATCAACCGGCACAACCAGCCGCACAACTTCCACGTCCACGGCGTGCGGTTCCAGGTCCTGGACGTCGGCGGCGCGGCCCCGCCGCCACCCCTGGCGGGCTGGAAGGACACCGTCTACCTGCCGCCAGAGACCCCGATCCGGCTCATCATGCGGTTCGGCGGCTACGCCGATCCCGGCCAGCCGTACATGTTCCACTGCCACCTGCTGTTCCACGAGGACTCGGGAATGATGGGCCAGTACCTGGTGGTCCAGCCCGGCCAGCAGCCCCAGGCAGCCGGCAACCACGACCACAGCCATGACCACTGAACGGGCCCGCAGGACAGCGTCTTGATCTCGTGGTTGATATTGCCGGCAATATGTCCACAGCTATATAGTAGGCAACATGAAGACGATGATCGACCTCAACGACGACGACCTGGCGCTGGCCGCCAGGGAGCTGGGCACCACGACCAAGAAGGACACCGTCAACGCCGCGCTCAACTTCGTCGCCAGCCGGCGCCGCCGTATCGAGCAGCTCCTCAATGACCCCTATGCGCTGGGTGTCGGCCCCGACATCACCAACCCGGAGGTCATGCGGCAGGCGCGTCGGTGACCATCCCGGTTGGCCCCGGCCAACTCTACTTGATCCACACCTCCGCACACGCGCGCACCGACAACCCCGCTGTCCGCAACATCATCGCCGGGCTCATCGCCGACCGGGTGGCCGCCACCTGCGTGACCGTCGACCTGGAAGCCGGCTACTCCGGACGCGACGCGAATGATGTCCGGGTCATCGCTGATCGCCGCCGAAGCTTGTACGTCACACTGCCGATCAGCGAGGCAATCGCCCAGCGGGCGCGGGAAGTTCAGGTTCGTATGGCCGATCGAGGCCACCACCGCGCCGCCGGGGTCATCGACCTGCTGACCGCGGCGGTGGCCGAGCACCACAGCGCCGTAGTCCTGCACTATGACGCCGACTTCGAGCACATCGCGGCCACCACCGGCCAGGCCCACGCCTGGATCGTTGCGCGAGGGTCCATCGACTGACCCTTGCCCATTCCTGCCTCGCCGCGCACTGATCATGCAGAGCAGGCGGCTCGACGAGTCGAAGCTGATCGAGCAAGATCCCTGAATGCTCTCAGTGAGATGCTTCCTGGGCGTGGAGCCGGCCGACCGCATGCCCGGGCGGCCCGATCAGGCCGAGCTGCATGAGGCTGTCGACCAGCGGCCAGTAGTGCCGCTCGGCGGTGACCCGGCCGCCGGCGACCTCGAGCACGACCACGCCGGTGACGTCGGTGGCGCGTCCGGTCGCTGGCAGTGTCTCGGCTTGGGTGCCGAGCAGCAGCCGCTCGGTCTCGCTGAGGTGGTACGGGCCGGTGTTGGTGCCGGTCATCCTGGTCTCCAGGAGCGCCACCCGGTCGTCAGCGGCCAGGTTGCGCGGGTGGAGCCGAAGGTCAGGAAACGTAGCCCAGATGACGGGAACGGCGGCCAGCCAGGTCCCGCTGTCGACCGCCTCCGGCCAGCCAGCGGGGTGGACCTGGGCGTCGGGCGCGTACCAGGCGGCCAGCGCCTCAGGGTCGTGGCGGTTGAAGCAGTCGACCATCCGGCCGACGAGGGCGGCGGTGTCCATCAGCGGTCGTCCTTCCGCGGAGGGGAGGGGGACGGCGCCTGCCAGTACACCCGCAGGCCGAACATCCAGCCGACCCGGACGAAGCTTTCGCCGAGTTTCTCCAGGATCTTGATCAATGTCTCCATCCGGCCCTCCTGACGGTTTGTCCTGGGCGCACGGTCGCATCAGTGGGCGAGCGGTCGCGTCGGGGAAATCCCCTAAAGCCACGGCCGGGCTGGTGGGCCGGGACGAGGAGCTCGGCCGCGTCCTGGCCCTGCTGGAGGCGGCCCGCGGCGGGGTGGCGGGCGCCCTGGTGGTCCAGGGCGAGGCCGGCATTGGCAAGACGACCCTGCTGGATGCGGCCGAGGAGCTGGCCGGCGGGTTCACCTGCCTCTGGACCCGCGGGGTGGAGTCGGAAGCCACGCTGGGCCACGCGGCCCTGCTGGAGCTGCTCACTCCTGTGCGCGACCGGCTCGGCGACCTGCCGGCGGCCCAGGCCGAGGCCCTGGCGGCGGCGCTGGGCTGGGGGCCGGCCGGGGCGACCGGGGACCGCTACCTGGTTGCCGCCGCGACCCTGTCGCTGTTGGCCGCCACCGCCGAGCAGACGCCCGTTCTGGTGCTGGTCGACGACCTGCAGTGGGTGGACCGGGAGTCGGCGGCGGCGCTGCTGTTCGCCGCCCGGAGGCTCCGCCGTGACGCGGTGGCCTTCCTGTTCGCGGTGCGGACCGGGCCGCGACCGCCGGCGTGGGTGGAAGGCCTACCAGTGCTCGCCCTGGCCGGACTGGCGCCCCGCGAGGCCGCCAAGCTGCTCCCCGACCGCCTGGCCGATCCGGTGATGGCCCGGCTGGTTGAGCGCACCCGTGGCAATCCGCTGGCCCTCACCGAGGTGGCCAGCCGGCTTACCCCCGCCCAACGGCTGGGCGCCGCCCCTCTCCCGGACCTCCTGCCGGTGGGCGACCGCCTGGAACTGGTGTACGAGCCGCTGCTGACCGGGCTGTCGGCCCCAGCATGGCGAGCCATCGTGCTGTGCGTCGCCAGCCCCGAGGGCGCCACCGCCCCGCTGGTCAGCGCCCTGCGCCAGGACGGCGTCGATCCGGACGCCGCCCTGGACGAGGCCGAGGAGCGCGGGGTGCTCGTCCGGGACCGCGGCGAGCTACGCTTCCGGCACCCGCTGCTGCGGGCGGCGGCCTGGCGGCTGACCACCCCCGCCCAGCGCCGGGCGGCCCACCTCGCCCTGGCCCGCGCCCTCCCTGGGCAGGCCGCCCGGGCGGCCCGGACCTGGCATCTGGCCGAGGCCGCCGGCGGGCCCGACGATGCGCTGGCCGACGAGCTGGCGGCCGTCGCCGAGGAGGACCGCACCCGCCGGGGGTTCGCGGCCGCCTCGGCCGCCCTGGAGCGCGCCGCCCTCCTCACCACCGACCCCGGCCAGGCGGCCGAGCGGCTGGCGGCCGCCGTCGCCGACGCCTTCCTGGCCGGCGACATCGAGCGCACCAGGACCCTGGCCGCCAGGGTGCTGGACGGTCCCACCAGCCGGGTTGCCCGCGCCCAGGTGCTCTCCATCCTCGGGGTGCTGGAGCAGTACGCCGGGTCGGTCCCCCGCGCCGCCGAGCTGCTGACGCCCGCGGCCGAGCTGGCCGAGGGCCCCCAACGGGTCTGGGCGCTGGCCGAGCTCGCCTTCACCCGGTTCCGGCTGGGCGACCTGGCCGGCGTGAGGGAGTGCGCCGACCGGCTGGCCAAGACCGCCGACCCGGCCGACCCTGGGCAGCGCGCCCTGACCGCCTTCGCAAAAGGGGTCACTCTGACGGTCGGCGGCGACTGGGCCGCTGCCCGCCCGCTGCTGGCCGACGTCCTCGATCTGCTGCGGACGCCACCGCTGCGCGACGACCCGCGCTATCTGGTCCACCTGGCGCTGGCGGCCGCGTTCCTGGGCGACGTCGACCTCCGCGGCCTGGTTGCCCTGGCCGATCACCGCCTGGCCGTGGCCCGCGAGCGCGGCGCCCTCGGGGTGCTGGTCCCCGTGCTGGCCCTGATGGCATCAGGCCGTGCCTGGATCGGTGACCACGCCGGTGCCTTCGCCGACGCCGGCGAGGCAGCCGAGCTCGGCGAGCAGCTCGGGTATGCGGCCGACGCCGCGGTGGCCGTGGAAATGCTGGCGTGGCAGTCGGCCGCCCGCGGCCTTCACGACGACGCCCTCCGGGCCCTGGAGCGGGCCAGGGTGCTCACCAGCCGGGCCGGCACCACCCGCGTCCACGCCCACCAGGCCATCACCGCCGCGTTCTGCGCGCTCTGCCGGGGCGAGCTGGCAGAGGTGGCGGCGCTGCTGGAGGCGCGCATCACCGCCGACGGCGGCATCGGCTCCATGGGCGAGCCCCTCGGAGTTGCCCCGGACCTGGTCGAAGCCTACGTGGGGCTGGGCCGAATCTCCGACGCCGCCGACCTGGCCGAGCGGTACGCCGACGCCACACCCCAGCCGGCCCCGCCACAGACCACCGCCCTGGTCGCACGCTGCCGGGGCCTCACCGCCGCCGGCGACGATGCCGCCGCCGAGGCCTTCGAGGCCGCCCTGGCCGCCCACGCCCAGGCACCGGACGTCTTCGAAGCCGCCCGGACCCGGCTGCTGTACGGGGCCAGGCTGCGGCGGGCCGGGCGGCGGGTCGCCGCCCGCCAGCACCTACGGGACGCTCTCGACGCCTTCACGGCCATGGACCTGGTCGCCTGGGTCCGGCGTGCCGCGGACGAACTGGCCGCCACCGGGGCAACCGCCCGGCCCCGCGGGCCGCTGGCCATCGAGCCGTTGACCTCCCAGGAAACCCGGGTCGCGCTGCTGGTGGCCCGCGGCTTGTCCAACCGCGAGATCGCCGCCGCCCTGTTCCTCAGCCCCAAGACGGTCGAGCACCACCTCGCCAGCGTGTTCCGCAAGCGCGGCTTCCGCTCCCGGACCGAGGTTGCCGCCGCCTTCGCCACGGCCGATCCCGCACAGAAGTGAGTTCTTTGAATGGGGCCGGCCGCAAGGCCGGCCCCATTCACTACCAGTCGCTCCGGCCGTTAGGGCGTCAGCTTGCTGATCCGCGTCGACCAGTTCGCGAGCGCGGTCCGCGCGCCCGGGCCGTGGTTGGCGCCACCGCACGTGCCGAGCAGGTTGTCACCGGTGCCGCCCGCAAAGAATGGGCCGCCCCAGTCGGTGTAGTCGCAGCTGTGGGCGATGTATTCGCTGGCGATCCAGATCGAGTTGCCATCGACCGCCGCCGCGCCGTAGTCGCCCCAGCGCGAGCGGATCGAGTTCGGGAAGTTCTGCTGTCTGTAGCCCGAGAACCCGTCGTCCGCGGCAGCGCCTTCGCCACCGGTGACGACGTTCCAGGCGCCGACGCCGACGCTCGCGTCGATGGGCGCGTACGCGGCGCTCGGGTACATGGCGTCACCGGTGGCGGTGAAGGCCATCACGCCGCGACCGCTTGCGGTGACGCCGATCGCCGGATAAGTGAAGTCGTGACCGCTCGCTCCGAGGTAGCCGGAGAGGACGACCCTAGGCGTGGACGGGTTCACGATGTACCACGCGATGCCAGCCCGCTGCGGCCCGCCGTCAGGGTTCAGTGCCGTGTCGAGC
>JBEDUQ010000211.1:0-2964 GCA_040414855.1 Actinomycetota bacterium | reverse complement strand
AGCGGGCGATCCACTCCATGACCATCGACGAGGCCTCCAAGCACCTGGCCGACGGCGAGTTCCCGCCCGGCAGTATGGGGCCGAAGGTCACCGCCGCCATCCGCTTCGTGCGGTCCGGTGGTGAGCGGGCGATCATTACCTCCCCGTTGCGGGTCGCGGAGGCGCTGGCGGGACGGGTTGGGACCAGGGTCGTCCCCGTGCCGGTGCCAGCGCGCGCGGAGCCGCCACGGTGAGCGCGCTGCTCGTCCGGACCCGCCGGGACACCTATGTGGACTCGGTGCAGCTGATGGCCGCCACCCGCACCATGCTCGACCAGCCGGGCGTGGGCTGGGCGGCGGCGGTGATGGGGACGCCGGCGAACGTGGCCACGCTGGCCGACGAGGGCTGCGGAGCCGACCAGCTCGCGGGCGTCGGCGCGAACGACCTGGCGCTCGCGGTCCGGGCCGCGACCGAGCGGGAGGCCACCGCCGCCCTCGACGCCGGGATCGGCGCGCTGACCGAGGCGGCGCCCGCGGCCGCGCGGCCCGAGGAGCGGGCGCCGCTGACGCTCGAGGAAGCCCTCGCCTCCCCGGGCGGGGCGAACGTCGCCCTGGTCTCGGTCCCGGGGGCATTCGCCACGCTGGAGGCGCACAAGGCCCTCTCCGCCGGGCTGCACGTGCTGGTCTTCAGCGACAACGTGCCGCTGGCCGACGAGGTGGAACTCAAGACCAGGGCGGAGCGGCTCGGCCTGCTCGTGATGGGGCCTGGCGCCGGGACCGGGGTGCTCGGTGGCGTCGGGCTCGGGTTCGCTAACGCGCTGCGCCGCGGACCGGTGGGCGTCGTCGCCGCCGCCGGGACCGGGGCACAGGAGGTGACGACGCTGGTGGACCGCTGGGGCTCCGGCGTGTCCCAGGTCATCGGGGTGGGCGGCCGCGACCTCCATGAGGAGGTCGGGGCGCGCATGACGCGCCTCGCGGTGCGGACCCTGGAGGCTGACCCGGCGACCGAGGTGCTGGTGTTGGTCTCGAAGCCGCCCGCGCGAGCGACCGCGCGGGCGCTGCTGGCCGACCTCGGGCGGAAGCCGACGGTCGCCGCGCTGGTGGGGCTCGACGACCCGCCGCCAGCCGCCCGGGGCGTCCAACTGGTGGAGACCCTGGAGGAGGCCGCGGCGGCCGCGGTGCGGATGCTTGGGGCGCCGGCGCCACGGCTCGGCGAGGGGCTGGCCGAGCGGGTGGGGCGGGCCGCCGCCGGGCTCGATCCCGCGCGGGTGGCGGTTCGGGGCCTGTTCTCGGGAGGCACCCTCTGCTATGAGGCGATGGTTCTGCTCAGCCGGCAGCTCGGGCCCGTCCACTCGAACGTCCCCTTGCGACCGGAGTGGGCCACGCCGGCGCCCGACGGCGCACATGTCTGCCTCGACCTCGGCGAGGAGGAGTTCACCCGGGGCCGGCCGCATCCGATGATCGACCCGGAGGCGCGGGTCGACCACATCCGGCGCGAGTCGGACGACCCGTCCACGGCGGTGATTCTCCTCGACGTGGTGCTTGGCTACGGCTCGCACCCCGACCCGGCGTCGGTTCTGGCTCCGGTGTGCGCCGACGCCACGGACCGGTCCGGCGGGCCCGAGGTGGTGGTCTACGTGCTCGGTACCGATGGCGACCCCCAGGGGCTCGCCGCCCAGCGCCGCCAGTTCGAGGATGCCGGCTGCGTGCTCGCCCCGACGGGCGCCCGCGCCGCGCTGATGTCCGCCGCGCTGAGCCGCAGGCAGCCGGCCGTCGCCGAGGTCCTCCAATGACGGGGCTCGCGAAGGGGCTCGCGAAGGGGCTCGGCCGTAACGGCCCCCGGGTCGCGATCCTGACCTACTCCACCAAGCCCAGAGGCGGCGTCGTCCACACCCTCCACCTGGCGGAGAGCCTGCACGACCTCGGCCACCAGGTGCACGTGTTCGCGCTCGGCGATCCCGGCGCCGGCTTCTTCCGGCCCCTTCGGGCGCCACACACGATCCTGCCTGGCCCCGGCCGCGACGGCAGCCTGGAGGAGCGGGTGGCGGCCTCGATGGAGACGCTCGTCGCCGGCCTGGCAGGACGCCTGCGTGACCGGTTCGACCTGGTCCACGCCCAGGACTGCATCGCCGCCCGGGCTGGGGTGGCCATCGCGGGATCCGAGGACGGCCACGGCCTTCCGGTGGTCCGGACGGTTCACCACGTCGACGACTTCGTCTCGCAAGCGCTGGTGGAATGCCAGCGCCGGTCGATCCTCGACCCGGACCACGTGCTGGTGGTGAGCCAAGACTGGCGGCGGCGCCTCCGCGAGGAGTTCGCCGTCGACGCCGAGGTCGTCACCAACGGCGTGGACAGCTCGCGGTTCGCGCGGCCGCCGTCAGTCGACGGCTCCGAACTTCGCGCGAGGGCCGGGGCCAGGGGCCGCTTCCTGTTCCTGACGGTGGGCGGCATCGAGCCCCGTAAGGGCAGCCTCGAGCTGGTGGAGGCGCTCGCCAAGGTCAGGGCGGTGGTCGACCCGCCGCCCGTCCTGGCGGTGGTGGGTGGCCACTCCTTCCAGGACTACGACCCCTACCGGGGGCAGGTGGTGGACCGGGCAGCTGAGCTCGGCCTCTCCATCGGCGGCGCGGTCGTGCTGCTGGGGACCGTTCCCGACGAGGAGCTGCCGCGCTGGTACCACGCGGCGGACGCGTTCGTGTTCCCGTCCCACAAAGAAGGGTGGGGCCTTGCGCTGCTCGAGGCGCTCGCGGCCGGGCTCGCGACCGTGGCCACCGACATTCCCGTGTTCCGGGAGTTCCTCGGCGAGCGGGATGCGATGCTGGTGCCCGCCGGAGACGCCGGCACGCTCGGCGACGTGATGGTGCGGGTGGCGTCGGATCCGGAGCTGCGGAGCCGGCTCGCGCGCCGCGGCCCGAGGGTGGCTGGGAGGTTCACCTGGCGGCGCTGCGCCGAGCAGCATGCCGCGATCTACCGCCGGCTCGCCTCCTGA
>JBEDUQ010000210.1:0-10707 GCA_040414855.1 Actinomycetota bacterium | reverse complement strand
GAGACGCCCTCCCAGATGTGCTCGGCGCGCTGGGCGATGCAGTAGACCGCGCCGCGCGGCGTGGCCAGCACCTTGCCGGCGCCGCAGAGGATCTGGCGGCTGACGAAGAACGGGATCAGCACGTCGGCGAGCCGCTGGAACTCGCCGTAGCGGGACACCAGGTAGTTCTCGTGGCAGCCGTACGAATTGCCGGCCGAGTCGGTGTTGTTCTTGAACAGGAAGATCTGCCCGGCGATGCCCTCCTCGTGGAGGCGGGCCTCGGCGGCGGCCAGCAGGCTCTCGAGGATCCGCTCACCGGCCTTGTCGTGGGTGATCAGCTCCTGCACCGAGTCGCACTCGGGGGTGGCGTACTCGGGGTGCGAGCCGACGTCCAGGTACAGCCTGGCGCCGTTCTCGAGGAAGACGTTGGAGGACATGCCCCAGGACACCACCCGCCGGAACAGGTAACGGGCGACCTCGTCGGGCGACAGCCGGCGCTGTCCCCGGAACGTGCAGGTGACCCCGTACTCGTTCTCGAGGCCAAAGATGCGCCGGTCCATGGCCTCATCGTACTCGCGCGGCATCGATCCCGGGGCGATCAAGATGGTCGAGCCCGCTGCCTGCGGGGATCCCATCGATCCGCTCGAGCCCGTCCCGACCGCGCCGATGGTGCGTTCGTGGGCCGGTCCGATGGTGCGTTCGTGCGCCGGACCTGGGCGACGTAGTAGCGTTTCCGCCATGACCAGGCCGAATCCGTCCGAGCCGCCGCAGGGGGTCAGCGACCGGGACCCCCGCGGATCGGAGGAGCCGAGGATGCGCCCGATGGTTCTGTTCCGTTGGGCCCTCTTCGCCAGCCTGGGCGTGGTCGCCACGGCGGCCATGGTGCTCGCGGTCTACACCGCGCGGGGCGTGCTGATCCGCGCCGCGATCGCGCTGTTCATCGCCATCAGTCTCGACCCGGCGGTGCGCTTCCTGGTCCAGCGCGGAGTCCGCAGGGGGCTCGCGGTCACGATCATCTTCGTGATCCTGCTCGGGCTGGTCGCGGCGTTCCTGATCTCGGTGATCCCGGCGATGGTCTCGCAGTTCACCGCCCTGACCCACGACCTGCCCGGCTACCTGGCCCAGCTCTCGGACCGGTCGAGCCGCTACCGCCAGCTCAGCGACCGCTACAACATCACCCCGCAGATCCAGAAGATCATCTCCAGCGCGCCGACGAAGCTCGGCTCCGGCCTGCTCGGGCTCACCGGCAGGGTCTTCGGTGCCCTGTTCTCGACGCTGACGGTGCTGGTCCTGACCATCTACTTCATGGCCGACCTGCCGCGGCTGCGGCACGGGCTGGTCAGGCTGTTCCCGCGCAACCGCCGCCCCCAGCTTGGACGTGTCGCCGACGTCGTGATCGACAAGGTCGGCGCCTACATGATTGGCAACATTCTGATCTCGCTGGTCGCGGGCGTGGCGTCGTTCATCTGCCTCACCGCGCTCAGGGTCCCGTTCTCGGTGCCGCTCGCCTTCGTGGTGGCGCTGACCGACCTGATCCCGATGATCGGCGCCACCCTCGGCGCGGTCATCGTGGTGCTGCTGACCCTGTTCTCCACCGAGCTGTGGCCGACCACGGTGCTGGTCGCCATCTTCTTCCTGGTCTACCAGCAGCTCGAGAACTACCTGATCGCGCCACGGATCCTGCGCTCGTCGGTGAACCTGAGCGCCGCCGCGGTGCTGATGGCCGGCCTGATCGGCGCGACCGCGCTGGGCCTGGTCGGCGCGCTGATGGCGATCCCGGTGGCTGCCGCTCTCAAGGTCGTGCTCGCCGAGGAGCTCCAGGCCCGCGACGCCGCCGAGGCGAAGTCAGCCGACACCGGCTCGGGCGTCTCGGGGATGGCCGCGTTCGAGAACCGCGCGCCGGCCACGGAGTCGGAGTCGGGGTCGGGCGACGGCGGCTCCGGGGGTAGCGGCGGGGACCGCGGCCCGGACGACGATGGCGATCAGCTGCGGCCCAGCGAGGGGGAGGGCCAGGGCGAGGAGCCGACCTCGGTCACGGCCCAGGAATCGGCAGAGGACGCCCCTCACTGGCGATGACCAGCAGCACGATCGCGCTGGTCCACCCGAGCGGCGCCACCGACCTCGGCGAGCCGTCCACCCGGCGCACCCGCTCGGGGAACGCGCCGAGCGAGGTGCGGTGGTCGAGCAGCCAACCCAGCCGCCGCCCGGCGCTGACGCGGTCGCCGGAGGCCATCTCCGCCAGCGCGAGCGTCGCCGTCGCCGGGGTCCAGTAGTCGCCGTCGCGCCACGGCAGTCCCGGGACCGCTCCCCCGTCGCCCGGACCGAGCTGCGCGGCGACCTGCGCGAGCCCGGCGCGAACCGCCCTGGTGGCGGGCGCGAACGGCGGCGCCAGCCAGGCAACCGCCGCGTCGGGGCCGTCCCCCGGCTGCGGTGCGCCGCCAAAGCCGACCGGGTAGCGGTGGAAGCCCCCGGGCCCGGCGAACTCCCGCGAGATCGCCCGGCTGAGCCTGGAGGCGGCCGAGCGGTAGCGGGAGGCGGCGCCGTGGTGGTCGAGCGCCACGGCCAGGTCGCCGGCCGCCCGCAGCCCGGTCCGAAGGACCGCCGCGGTGCCGAGGGTCGGCTCCCGCTCGGCCCGCTCCCAGTAGTCCGAGGTCGCCGCGGGAAGCCCGTCGCGCCCCAGCGAGCGCGCCGCGGCGTCGGCCGCCGCCATCACCGCCGGCCACAGCTCGCGCGCGACCCCGGCGTCGCGGCCGCCGCCGCTGGTGACCCAGGCCGCCCAGCAGTACCAGCCGGTGGCGTCGAGCTGCGCCGGCCGGCCGTCGTCCACCGGCGTGCCGTCCGGGTGCGAGCGCGACGGCCAGGTGCCGTCGGGAAGCTGGGTGCCGCTGAGGAAGCGCAGGATCTCGGTCGCCTCGGCCTGGTGCCCGGTGACCGCGAAGGCGGCGGCGGCGAAGCTCGCGTCCCTCGGCCACACGTAGGCCCAGTAGGGCGTCTGCGCGGCCAGCGCGGCGCCGCCGGGGCGAAGCAGCAGGCGAAGGTCCAGCAGCGAGCGCGAGGCGGCGTCGCGCTCGGCGTCGGTCGCGCCCGGGACCTCCCCGGTCGCCAGCCAGGCCCGGTCCGCGGCGATCGCGGCGATCGCGCCCGGGTCATCCGGCTCGACCGTCACCGCCTCGGTCGAGCCCGGCGGCAGGTAGTGGTAGCGGCCGTCGGCGAGCCGCAGGACGCTGCTGTCGCGCACGTACGCCGCACCCTTGGCGAGGTCGAGCGGGACCGGCTGCACTGCCAGGTCGTTGCCGATCACCCCCGCGCTGAACAGCGGGGGCGCCGTTCCCGGCCCCGACGCCGCGAGCAGCGGCACCGCCAACAGGCTTGCCAGGGCGCCGACCAGCACCTGCCGGAGCCGCCGCACCCGCCCCGCGGGGCCGCTCCCGGCGACCCTGAGCCGCCACCGTGGCCAGGCGAGGACGCTCCAGGTGGCCGGCGCGGCGACCCCAAGCCGCCGGAGCCGTCCCACCAGCCTCCCACCCATACGCCCTCCCCCCGGCTCGCTCAGGGACCGCCGAGACCGCGGACCATGCCGTCCAGGCTCGCCCGGTCCGGGGCCGACAGCCAGGCCGCCCTGGTCCCCGAGCAGACCAGCGCGCCCTGCTGGAGGGCGCCGGACCAGCGGTTGGGGCCGACCTGCGTGCCGAGCCGGGTGTCCGCCCAGCGGGACATGGCGGTGCAGTACTCGCGCGCCTCCGTCGGCGAGTCCCAGACCGTCCGCAGCGCCAGGGCGGTGCTCCCGCCCTTCTGGAAGGTGCGGACCTCCCCGCCGTCCCAGCCGGCGGCGACCCGCTCGGCCGTGGTCACCGGGAAGGTGCCCTCCAGCATCAGGCGGGTGTCGAACTCACCCCACTGCATCCGCGTGCCCTGGCCCCACCCCTGGCCGAGCGCGCCGCGCAGGTCGGGGATGCGGACCGTCTGCGGGTTGTCGCGCTGGCCGAGGTACTTGTCGGGGTGCAGGAGCTGCTCGGTCGACGCCGGCGGGTCGCGGTAGGCCCGGTTGACCGCCGCCCAGCCGCCGCTCTGGTAGAGGGCGCGGATGAAGGCGACCCCGGCGGTGTAGGGGAACAGCAGGGACTCACGGACCACCGGCGGCGCGGCGTCGAGCTTGGGGGTCTCCTGGTTGCCGCCGACGCTGATCGCCTCGGCCTGCTCCTTGGGCGTCAGCGCCTGCTGCTGGTAGAGGCTCATCAGCACGGTGGCGTCGCCCTCGACCAGCCCGGAGTAGGCGGTGGCCTGGTCGTCGGTGTCGCCGTTGGCCAGCCGGTCCGCCCTGGTCAGGTCGAAGTGCTGGTCGGTGACCGCGTGGGTCAGCTCGTGCGAGAGCACCACCCGCGCGTACGGGTCGAGGCCCTTGTCGGAGCGGACGAACAGCTTGCCCTTGGCCGGCGGCTTGCCCGGCACGTAGAAGCCGAGCACGCTCTCGGCCTGCACCGACCGCAGCAGCCCGAACAGGTCGGTGCCCTTGGGCAGCTCGCCCAGCACCTCGAGAGCCCTGGCCTGGCGGTCGATCTCGGTGCGGTTGGCCTCGCGGTCGACCTGGCGCAGCAGCTCGGCGGCGACCTTGGCGGGGGACTCGATGGTGACCGGGACGCGGCGCTCGAACCGCAGGCCGCGCAGCCGCTCGACCTGGGCCTCGATCGCCCGGATGGCCGCCGGCGTCTGCGCTACCGGCGGCGTGGTGCTGGCGATGCCGGGCGCGGTCGTGCCCGGTGCCGCGGTGCCACCCGGCGGGTTGTCGGCGCTCGACCGGGAGCTGTTGCCGCGGCCGTCCGCCCAGACGGCGACGGTGGCGCCGGTCAGCGCGATCGCGACCACGACGGCGGCGACGACCAGCAACGGGCGCGTGCTCCGGCGCGGTGGAGGCGGCGGTGGCGGGACCGGCGGGGGACTCCAGCCTGGCCACTCCGGTGGGGTCGAGGCGGGTGGCGCCGGTCCCTGCGCGCTCACCTCAGCCGCCGGTGGCGTCCGGCTCGTCGGCGTCGCCCGGTGCCGGCACGTCCGACACGCCGGGCACCGAGCCGCTGCCGCCGTTCGGCGGCGGGGTCTCGGACGACGGGTCCGCCGGGCCGGTGCCCGTGCCGGGCGAAGGACTCGCGCCACCGGCGGAGCCCGTGCCGCCGCCGGGGGCTCCGGCACTCAGCGGCTCGAGCGCCTTGGCGACCTGGTCGTCGGTGAGGCGGCGGAAGGAGCGCCGTGGCCGGCGCCGCTCCAGCACCGCGACCTCGAGGCGCGAGACCGTGGAGCCGGCGGGCGCGGCCCTGCGCAGGAGCCTGACCGCCAGCCGGATGGCCTCGTCGAGCCCCATGCTCTCCTTGTACTGGCGCTGGAGCTCGGCATTGAGGTCGTCGGCCTCGCCGCCCATCGCCAGGAAGCCCTTGCGGTCGTCGACGGTGCCGTCGTAGACGATGTGGTACAGCGCGTTCGGGCCGCCGTCCTCGCCCACCTCGGCGACGCACACCTCGACCTCGTAGGCCTTGCTGGCCTCCATGAAGATCTGGGTGAGCATCTGCGAGTAGGCGTTGGCGATCGAACGCCCGGTGACGTCCTCACGGCCGTAGGTGTAGCCGCGGATGTCGGCGATGCGGACGCCGGCGACGCGCAGGTTCTCGAACTCCGAGAAGCGCCCGACGGCGGCGAAGGCGATCCGGTCGTACAGCTCGGACAGCTTGTGGAGGTGGGACGAGGCGTTCTCGGTCACCAGCACGATGCCGTCGGTGTACTCGAGCACGATCAGTGGCCGCCCGCGCGCGATGCCCTTGCGCGCGTAGTCGGCCTTGTCCTTGGTCCACTGCTCCGGCGAGACGTAGATCGGCATGGACATCGTCGACTCAACCCTCCCCGCCGGCTCGCGCCGTCACGACCTTCTCGGCCGACGCGCGCACCTCCTCGTCGTCCAATCGGTGGTATCCCTGTTCCGTTACCGTTGCGACCAGCGGGAAGATGTTGCGGATCAGGTCGGGGCCACCAGTCGCGGCGTCTTCGTCGGCGGCGTCGTAGAGCGCCTCGACCACCGCGTCGACCGCCGCATCGCGTTCGAGGTCGTGGCGGTAGCGCTTCTTGAGCGTGCCGCGGGCGTCGCGCCCGCCGGAGCCGACGGTGTGGAAGTCGGCGTCCTCCCAGCGCCCGCCGGTGACGTCGTAGCGGAAGATGCGGCCAGCCCCCTTGCGCAGGTCGTAGCCGCAGAACAACGGCACCACCACGAGCCCCTGCATGGCGGCAGGGAGGTTGGAGCGCACCATCTGGCCGAGCTTGTTCGCCTTGCCCTCGAGCGAGAGCGGGAAGCCCTCGACCTTCTCGTAGTGCTCCAGCTCGGTCTGGAACAGCCGGACCATCTCGATGCCCGGACCCGCCGCACCGGCAAAGGCCACCGCTGAGAAGTCGTCGGCGGGGAAGACCTTCTCGATATCGCGCTGGGCGATCGACATCCCCTCGGTGGCGCGCCGATCGCCGGCGACCACCACGCCATCCACGAAACGCACCGCCACCACGGTGGTGCCGTGGAGCACCTCGGCCTCGACCCCAGGCGGAAGCTGTGGCGGGGTCAGCAGCTCAGGTGCGTAGGCACGGAGCGCGTCGATGAACGATGGGGAATGGAGCGGTGGACCTGAGAACGGGTCCCTCAACGGGGTTACTCGCCACCTTTCTGCACGTATTGCTTCACGAACTCCTCGGCGTTCTCCTCGAGAACGTCGTCGATCTCGTCGAGCAGGGCGTCCAGCTCTTCCTTGAGCTCCTCGCCCTTCTCGGTAACCTCGGCCGAAGGCTCGACGTCAGGCTGCTCGGCCTCCTGCTTGCCGTGCGCGCGCCGCTTCTGCTCGGCGCCACCACTGTCCTTGGCCATCGTCCCCTCCTTCATTCGAGCCTGATTGTGTCACGCGGAGTCGGTGCTTCTCGGGTTCACTCGCTGTCCTGTGGATAACACCGGCGCCCGCCGGGAACGTCCCCGGGGCCCACCCTCTAGCCCTGGAGGTTGCGGATGAGGTCTTCGGCGGTGGGACTCGAGTCGAGGATAGTCGCGGTGTGCATTGCCGTGCCTCTGGTCGGCTCGAGCATCGGGACCCGCTGCAAGGTCTCGCGGCCGATGTCGAAGATGATCGCGTCCCAGCCGGCCGCCGCGATCTGGGGCGCGTAGTTGGCCAGGCAGCGACCACGGAAGTAGGCGCGGGTGTCCGGAGGCGGCTCGCCGACGGCTCGGAGGATCTCCTGCTCGGCGACCAGCCGGTCGACGCGGCCCGCTGCCGCGAGCCGGTAGTAGAGGCCGCGGTCGATGCGGACGTCGTGGTACTGGAGGTCGACGAGCTGGAGCTTGGCGTCCGACAGGTCGAGGCTGTCGCGCTTGGCGATCTGCTGCATGAGCTGGTATTTGGTCACCCAGTCGACGGTCCTGCCGGCCTTGAGCGGATCCTCCTCGAGCTGGGCCAGCGACGCCTCCCAATGGCCGAGGACCTCGAGCTGCCAGTGCGGCACCTCGCGGTCCTTGAGGTAGGACTTGGCCGCGTCCAGGTACAGCCACTGGATCTCGCAGGCCGTCAGGTGGCGGCCGTCCTTGCGCTCGACCGTGGTGCGCAGGGTCGGGTCCTTGGCGATCTCGCGCAGCGCCTGCACCGGGTTGGCGAGCTGCCACTCGTCGCCCGGCAGGGTGCCGTCCTCGATCATGCAGAGCACGATCGCCAGCGACCCGGTCTTGAGGAAGGTGGCCACCTCGTTCATGTTGGCGTCGCCGATGATCACGTGGAGCCGGCGGTAGCGCTCCGGGTCCGCGTGCGGCTCGTCCCTGGTGTTGATGATCGGGCGCTTCAGGGTGGTCTCGAGGCCGACCTCCACCTCGAAGAACTGCGAGCGCTGGGCGATCTGGTAGGCGACGCTGGAGTCGCTCGGGTCGCGCACCAGGCTGCCGGCGCCCGCGAACACCTGGCGGCTGACCAGGAACGGCGTCAGGTCGCGCACGATGCGCGCGAACGGCGTTGCCCTGTCCACCAGGAAGTTCTCGTGGGTCCCGTAGGAGGTGCCCTTGCCGTCGGTGTTGTTCTTGTAGACCTGGATGCGGCGCCCGCCAGGGGCAAGCTCGACCGCGCGGCGGGCCGACTCGGCGAGGATCCGCTCCCCCGCCTTGTCGAACACCACCAGCGTTCGCGGGTCGAGGCACTCAGGCGAGGAGTACTCCGGGTGGGCGTGGTCGACGTAGTAGCGGGCGCCGTTGGTGAGGATGACGTTGGCGAGGCCGAGGTCGTCCTCGCTCGGCACCTCGGGCTCGCGGGGCGCCTCGAAGCCGCGCGCGTCCCGCAGCGGCGACTCCTCCTCGTAATCCCACCGGACCTTCCGGCCCCGGCCAGAGAACGCGTTCACCAGCAGGCTCGAAGCCAGCACGGGGTTCGAGTCCGGGGAGCCCGGGACGGTGATCCCGTATTCGGTCTCGATCCCCATGACCTTGGTGATGGCCATCCGTCCCCCTTACCGTTGCCCCAGGGGCCGCCACCGGAACGCGCGGGCGCAGCCGCCGGGTTGCGCCCGCCTCGCGTCCTTCCTGGTCAGCCTACAGGTACTGCCCAGTGTTGACCTGCTCGATCGCGCGTCCGAAGTCCTTGGAGCTGCCGCCCACGAGCGTCCGGACGTACACGATCCGCTCGCCCTTCTTCCCGGAGATCCGAGCCCAGTCATCCGGGTTGGTGGTGTTGGGCAGGTCCTCGTTCTCCTTGAACTCGTCCGCGACCGCCGTGAAGAGGTCCTCAGGCCGGATCCCCTTCTCGCCAGTCTCCAGGAAGCGCTTGATCGCCATCTTCTTGGCGCGAGAGACGATGTTCTCGATCATCGCGCCGGAGTTGAAGTCCTTGAAGTAGAGGACCTCCTTGTCACCGTTGGCGTAGGTGACCTCGAGGAAACGGTTCTCCTCGGCGTCCGAGTACATGCGCTCGACGGTCTCGCCGATCATCCCGGCCAGCGCGCTGTCGCGCGCGCCGTCGTGCCGCTGGAGCAGGTCACCGGCGATCGGCAGGGTGGCGAGCAGGTACTTCGAGAAGATGTCGGCCGCGGCGTCCTTGTCGGGACGCTCGATCTTGATCTTCACGTCGAGCCTGCCCGGCCGCAGGATGGCCGGATCGATCATGTCCTCGCGGTTGGAGGCGCCGATCACGATCACGTTCTTGAGCTGCTCCACGCCGTCGATCTCGGAGAGCAACTGCGGGACGATGGTGTTCTCGACGTCGGAGGAGACGCCCGAGCCACGGGTGCGGAAGATCGAGTCCATCTCGTCGAAGAACACGATCACCGGCATGCCCTCGCTGGACTTCTCCTTGGCCCGCTGGAAGATCAGGCGGATCTGCCGCTCGGTCTCGCCGACGTACTTGTTCAGCAGCTCCGGGCCCTTGATGTTCAGGAAGTAGCTGCGCCCGCCGCTCTCCTGGCCGGTCATGGTGGCGACCTGCTTGGCCAGCGAGTTGGCCACCGCCTTGGCGATCAGCGTCTTGCCGCACCCGGGCGGGCCGTAGAGCAGGATGCCCTTCGGCGGCTTCAGCTGGTACTCGCGGAACAGGTCGGCGTGCAGGAACGGCAGCTCGACGGCGTCGCGGATCTGCTCGATCTGCCGCGCCAGGCCACCGATGTCGCCGTAGTCGATGTCCGGGACCTCTTCGAGGATGAGCTCCTCGACCTCGCTCTTCGGGATCCGCTCGTAGGCGTAGCCCGACCGCGACTCCAGCAGCAGCGAGTCGCCGCTGCGCAGCGGCTGCTCCTTGAGGGAGTCGGCGAGGAAGACGACGCGCTCCTCGTCGGTGTGCCCGATGACCAGCGCCCGCGGCGCCACGCCGTCGATCGGCTCGAGCAGCTCCTTGAGCATGACGATGTCGCCGGTGCGCTCGAAGCCGCGTGCCTCGACGACGTTCATCGCCTCGTTGAGCATGACCTCCTGGCCGTGCCGGAGCTCCGCCGTCTCCACGTTGGGCGAGACGGAGACCCGCAGCTTGCGGCCGCCGGTGAAGACGTCGACCGTGCCGTCCTCGTGCAGCTCGAGGAAGACGCCGTAGCCCGACGGCGGCTGGCCGAGCCGGTCGATCTCCTCCTTGAGCGTGACCAGCTGCTCGCGCGCCTCGCGCAGCGTGCCGGCCAGCTTGTCGTTGCGCTCCGACAGGAACGCCGCCCGGCCCTCGGCCTCCGCGATGCGCTCCTCGAGGAGCCGCACCTGGCGCGGGCTGTCGGCGACCTTCCGGCGCAGGAGGCCGATCTCCTCCTCCAGGTAGGAGATCTGACTGAGCAACGACGCGACGTCGCGCTCACGCCGCGCCCTGAACTCGTCGGGACCCAGGCCCATCGCGCACCTCCGCACTTCGGGGGAGCCAGGAGCCAAATCTATACACGCCCACCGACAGCGCACCCGAGGCTCGCAGTGCCCTGGGGCGGGTGCGATCAACCGTTACACGGGTGGTATTACACCGTCGAATTCCGCTGCGGACGACGCTGCCGCACGGGGGCGACGGTGCCCTCGGCGAGCCGCCGCGCGGTGACCAGGAACGCGGTGTGGGCGACCATCCGGTGCTCCGGCCGGACGGCCAGGCCGACCGCGTGCCACGGCCGCAGCAGGGTCTCCCACGCGTGCGGCTCGGTCCACACGGACTGTTCGCGCAGTGCCTCGACGTAGGTCGACAGCTGCGTCGTCGTCGCCACGTAGCCGATCAGCACCCCGCCGGG
>JBEDUQ010000209.1:0-9654 GCA_040414855.1 Actinomycetota bacterium | reverse complement strand
GCCGGAACTCGACCACGACCGGGAGGCCGGCGGGCCGGTTGCCGAGCAGCTTCGCCAGCCGCTCGCGACCCTCGCCGGCGCCGAGGCTGGGCGGGAGCTGGAGCAGCACGGCCAGCAGCCGGTCGCCAAGCGGCTCCAGCGCGTGCGCGAACACCCGCAGCATCGCCTCGGCCGCGTCGCCCTCCAGCCGCGCCTCGTGGGTGATCGCCCGCGGCACCTTGGCGGCGAGCGCGAACCGGTCCGGCAGCGACGCGGCCCACGACGCCACCACCGGTCGCGTGGGCGGGCGGTAGAAGGTGCCGTCCAGCTCCACCGCCTCGAATACTTTCGAGTAGAAGCCGAGCCAACCGGCCGGGGGCAGCTCGGGCGGGTAGAAGCGGCCGCGCCACTCCTGGTACCCGAACCCACAGGTGCCCACCACCGGGCCGGGCGGCAACGCCACGGCGCCTCCACCTCCCTCGAACGATCGTTGGGGGCCGCCGGCAGGGCCAGCGGCTCAGCGCTCCGAGTTATCCACACTTTCCCGCCGATCGCCCAAGCGGGGAGGTGCCGTAGCATGATGGTGCGGCACAGCACCAACGCGTCTCGACGGACCTGCGGTCCGAACCGGAGGGAGCAGCCATTCGGATCAAGGTCGTCTCCGATATCCACGGCGCCGCCGACAAGTTGCGGGCCGAGGCCGCTGGAACCGACGTCCTACTGGTCTGCGGCGACCTCCTCAACCTCATCGACTACCGCTCGCTGCAGGGCATCATGGCTGACGTGTACGGGGCCGAGGCGACGCGCCGGTTCGCCGAGCTGCGCACCGCCGGCCGCTACGACGAGGCGGGGATGGCGCTGCGCGCGGGCATGGCCGGCCGCGAGGGCGAGATCCGCGAGCTGGTCCGGTCGGCCTGCCGCGCCCAGTACGAGGCGGTGTTCGACGCCTTCCCCGAGCGGACCTACATGACCCACGGCAACGCCGACTTCCCCGAGCAGTTCCGCCACCTGCTCCGGCCGGGGATCCACCACCTCGACGGCGAGGCGGTCGAGGTCGACGGGCTCCGGATCGGCTTCGTCGGTGGCGGCCTGCCGCGGGGCTCGCGCCCGCACGCCGCCGAGATCAGCGAGCGCGAGTTCACCGCCAAGATCGCCCGCCTGCCGCGGGTCGACGTGCTCTGTTCCCACATGCCGCCGGCCATCGAGGACCTCTGCTTCGACGTGGTCGCGCGCCAGTCCGAGCCGGGCAGCCAGGCGCTGCTCGACTACGTCGAGGAGCACCAGCCGGACTACCTGTACTTCGGGCACGTGCATCAGCCGAAGGTGAGCCGGATGCGCGTCGGCCGCACCCGCCTCGTCAACGTGGGGCATTTCCGCGCCACCGGCCGGATGCTCCTGCACCCCGTGGAGTAGCCCATGCCAGAGCACGCCGAGGGATCGATCGACATCGAGGCGACGCCCAAAGAGATCATGGCGGTGGTCGCCGACTTCGAGTCGTACCCCGACTGGGTCTCCAACATGGAGGACGTCGAGGTCCTCGAGCGCGACGGCCGCGGCCGCGGCTCGGTGGTCGCCTTCCGGCTGCGGACCCCGGTGCTGTCGGCCGAGTACACCCTCGAGTACAAGTACGCGCCGAGGGCGGGCGGAGTCTCGTGGACCTACCGCGAAGGCACCCTGGACGACCTCAGCGGCGCCTACGACCTCGAACCGCTGGACCCCGACACCACCCGGGTCACCTACCGGCTGGACGTCGAGCTGGGCATGCCGCTGCCCGGTCTGCTCAAGCGCCAGGCCGCCAAGCAGATCGTGAGGTCCGCGCTGAACGACCTGAAACGGCGAGTGGAGGAGGACTGAGTCGGGGCGGGCTTTCCCTTTGTCGGGCTCCACGGCTCGGCGTAGGCTGCGAGACCCCGGGGAGACGCGTCGGTGGACGTGACCCGGCGCGCGCGGGGGACCGAAGCAGCGTCACTGGGAGCTTCATTGCGGATCCTCTTGTTCACCGGGAAGGGCGGCGTCGGCAAGACCACCGTGGCCGCCGCGACCGCCGCACGGGCAGCTCGGCTCGGGCATCGCACCCTGGTCCTGTCCACCGATCCAGCGCACTCGCTCGCCGATTCCTTCGACACCGAGCTCGGCTCCGAGCCCACCGAGGTCGCGCCCAAACTGTGGGCCGAGCAGATCGACAGCCAGGCCCGCCTCGAGGCCAACTGGCGCGCGATCCAGGACTACGTGGTCGCGCTGCTCAACTGGGGCGGCGCCGACACCATCGAGGCCGAGGAGCTGTCGGTCATCCCTGGCCTCGACGAGCTGTTCAGCCTGATCGACATCAACCGCTACCACGAGCAGGGCCGCTATGACCTGCTGATCGTCGACTGCGCGCCGACCGCCGAGACGCTGCGGCTGCTGTCGCTGCCCGACGCCCTGTCGTGGTACATCGATCGGCTGTTCCCGTCGTCGCGGCGGATCGCCACCGTGGCACGGCCGTTGCTGGGGCGCTTCGGCAACCTTCCGCCGATCGCCTCGGACGCGGTCTTCAACGCGGTCGAGCGTCTCTACCGAAATCTGGAGCGGGTGCGGACGCTGCTCGCCGAGCCGGAGACCTCGACCGTCCGGCTGGTGGTCAACCCCGAGAAGATGGTCGTCGCCGAGGCGCGGCGGACCTACACCTATCTCTCGCTGTTCGGCTACCGGGTGGACGCGGTGGTGGTCAACCGGCTGCTACCCGACGACGTGACCGACCCCTACTTCGGGAAGTGGAAGGAGATCCAGGCCGACCACTTCCGGACCATCACCGAGTCGTTCTCGCCCCTGCCGATCCTCCGCTGCCGGCTGTTCGACACCGAGATGGTCGGTCTCGACCGGCTCAACGAATTCGCGGACACGGTCTACGGCGAGCGCGATCCCGCCGAGGTGCTGGCGAGAACCAAGCCGATGCGGGTCACCAAGGACAAGGGCGGCGGCTTCGCGCTGCGGCTCGACCTGCCCTTCACCGACCGCGGCGACCTCGACGTCCTGCGCAAGGGCGAGGAGCTGTTCGTCAAGGTCGGCGGGTACAAGCGCAACGTGCTGCTGCCACAGGCGCTGCACTCGCTCGACGTGAGCACGGCGACGCTGCGCGCCGGCACCCTGGTGGTCCACTTCGCGACGCCGGTGACGACGCGGGCGGCCCAGGGCGAAAGGACCTGATCGCATCGGGCAGATCGGTGACCCCGCTCCAGAGGAGGTGGCAGTGACCGAGCAGGAGACAGCCGCCAGGTCGTCCCCGGAATGCCTCGTGTGCCCGCTGTGCCTGGGCATGGCGGCGGTCCGGCAGGCCCGGCCCGAGGCGATGGAGCATCTGCTCAAGGCGGGCGCGGAGCTGCTCGAAGCGGTCCGCGCCCTGGTGGACCCCCCCACCGGTGAGCAGCGGCCTGGCGGCGTCCAGCGAATCGAGGTTGGCTAAGGAGGCGCCGGCCACGGCCCGGCGCAGCCGCACAGCGATCCGCTGTCGGCAGACGAAAGGGGGGAGCCGTGCGCCGACGATCCGAGCTCACCGAGCAGCTCCGTGCGCTGCGCGACCTGCAGGCCCCGCGGCCGCTGGTGGTCAGCTGCTACCTCGACACCAGCGGCCGTGACCGGCCACGCCATCCCCATCTCATCGAGGCGGCCGAGCGGGTCGCGCGCCGCGCCCGCTCCGCCGCCGACGGCCTCGGCCTCGACCGTGAGGAGCGGCAGGCGGTCGAGGCTGGGCTCGGCGACTTCATGGACCTGGTGGTCCACCAGCTGAAGGAGCGCGGCGCCGTCCGCCAGCTGGTCACCTTCTCGTGCCGCTCGATCGGGCTGGACATGGAGCTCCGGCTCCAGTTCCCGGTCGGCGACCGCGCCACCGTCAGGCGCCGCCCGCTGCTGTTGCCGCTGGAGGTGGCGGTCGCCGGCGAGCCGACCATCGGGCTGGTCCTTACCGACCGGGAGCGGACCCGCATCCTCCTGCGCGAGCTGGGCGAGGTGGTCGAGCTGGACGATCTGGACGACCCGGTGCCGCCGCGGACCTCCGGCGGCGGCCGGGCGCAGGCGCGGCTGGCGCGCCATGCCGACGACGCCGCCCATCGCCACGCCAAGCGCTCGGCCGAGGCGGCGTTCCGGGCCCTGCGCGGCGTCGACGGCCTCGAGCTTGCGCTTGGCGGCGCCGAGGAGGCGGTCAAGGACCTTGCCGCCTGCCTGCGGCCCGAGCTGTCGAGCCGGGTGGTCGCCGAGCTGCGCCTGCCGGTCGGCGCCGGCCAGTTCGAGCTGGCCCAGGCGCTCGGCGACCTCGCCGTCGGGCGCTCCGCCGCCCGCGACGCCGAGCTGGTCCGGCGGGTCACCGAGGAGACCGGCTCGCCGAACGTGGTGGCCGGGCTCGAGCCGGTGGTCGAGGCGCTGCGGCAGCGCCGGCTCGCGACCGTGCTCGCGACGGCTAGGATGAGATCGCCCGGCGCAATCTGTCCGCGGTGCGGCCAGCTCGCGCTGGCGCTGGAGTGCCCGTCCTGCGGGACGGCGACGCAAGCGATCGACGACGTGGTCGAGCCCATCCTCGAGGAGGCGGCACGCCAGGGCGCGACCGTGGTCGTGGTCCCCGACGGCTCGCTCGAGCGGATCGGCGGGGTCGGAGCGGTGCTGCGGTACTGAGCCGCGGCGGTGGACTGACTGGAGGCCGATGCAACCCGTTCTCGAGGACCCTGGCACCGGGCCGGCGGCGGCCGAGGCGGCCCTGCCGCCGGACCTGGACGGCCCGGTGGCGATCGGCATCGACATCGGCGGCACCAAGATCGCGGCCGGCGTGGTCACCGGCGAGGGCCGGATCGTCGAGCGCGCGCTGGTGCCGACGCCGATGAACGACGAGCCCGCGACCATCTCGGCGATGCGCGGCGCGATCGAGGCGCTGCGCGAGCGCCACCCGACCGTGGAGGCGATCGGGGTCGGCGCGGCCGGCCTGGTCGACTGGCCCTCGGGGCGGATCCGCTGGGCGCCGCACAACGCCTACCGGCAGCTGCCGCTGCGAAGGCTGCTCTACGAGGGCACCGGCCTGCCGACGGTGGTGGACAACGACGCCAACGCGGCCGCCTGGGCCGAGGCGCGCTACGGCGCCGGCGCCGGCAGCGACCACATGGTGCTGCTCACGGTCGGGACCGGCATCGGCCAGGGACTGGTGCTGAACGGCCACGTCTACCGGGGCAGCTCCGGCCTCGGCGCCGAGGCCGGGCACATGATCGTCGACCCCGACGGTGCCCCCTGCGACTGCGGCAACCTCGGCTGCCTGGAGGCGATGGCGTCGGGGTCCGCGCTGGGACGCATGGGCCGGGCCGCCGCCGAGGCCGATCCGGGCGGGCGGCTGGCGCAGCTCGCCGGCCATCCCGAGAAGGTCACCGGCGAGGTGGTCTTCCAGGCGGCCGGCGAGGGCGACCCGACCGCCAGGGAGCTGTTCGACCGCCTCGGCTTCTGGCTGGGGGTGGGGATCGCCTCGCTGGTCACGATTTTCGACCCCGAGCTGGTGGTGATCGGGGGAGGGCTGGTCCACACCGGCGACCTGCTGCTGGTGCCGGCCAGGGCGAGCCTGGAGCGCTACGCCTTCGGGCTGGTCCACCGCGAGCTGCCGCCGGTGGTTCCCGCCCGGCTCGGGCCCGACGCCGGCATGGTCGGCGCGGCGACGCTGGCGCTGCGGGCGGGAGGCTGAGGAACGCCGTGCCGCGGCCAGCGCTGGCGGTGACGCTGCCGCAGTTCCGGCCCGAGGCGGACCAGTCGGTCCCGGCGCTCGAGGACAGCTATCGCCTCGGCTACGCGGGCGGCTTCGTGTTCGACCACTTCTGGCCGCTCGGCCAGCCCGAGCGCCCCGCCCTGGAGGGCTGGACGCTGCTCGCGGGACTCGCCGGCAGCCTCGCCGGGGTGGCGCGGCGTGCCGAGCGCGAAGCCGCCGGCGCCCCGGCCGTGGCAGCGCGGGGCTTAGGGGCGCCGGGCGAGGGCGCTCCGGACGAGGGAGCGCGCTACCGGTTGGGGACGCTGGTGACCAGGGCGGGGCTGCGGCCGCCGGCGCTGGTGGCGCACATGGCGAGGTCGGTCGGCTCGGCGGCGGGCGCGCCGCCGATCGTGGGCATCGGCATGGGCGACGCCGGCAACCGCCCCGAGAACGAGGCGTTCGGCCTGCCGTACCACACCGATCCGGAGAAGCGCGCCGCCGAGCTGGCGCGCACGGTCGAGGCGCTGCGGGGCCCGCTCGCCGGCGGGCCGGGCCCAGACGTCTGGGTCGGGGGGACCAGCCGCCGCGCCCGCGCGCTCGCCGGTAGCCTCGGCGACGGCTGGAACGCCTGGGGCCTGTACCCCGAGGAGTTCGCGGCGGGCCTGGCGGAGGTGCGGCGCGCCGCGCTCGACGCCGGCCGCGAGCCCGCATCGGTCGCCGGCACCTGGGGCGGCCAGGTCCTGGTCGCCGAGGAACGCCGCGAGGCGGACGCCATGCTGGAGCGTTGGGGGGCCGACCGCGCGCCGTTCGAGGTCGCCAGGGTGCTGGCGGGAGATCCCGAGACCGTGGCGGGCAAACTGGACGCCCTCGGCGAGGCCGGTGCGACCTGGTGCGTGCTCGCCTTCGTGGGCGGTCCGGCGGACCGCATGCGGACGCTCGTGGCCGCCGCCTACGAACTTTTGGCTCGGCCCGCGGGCCAGTGAGCTTGGAACCGTGTTCCGTGCTGTATATTTTCCTTCGGAACACGCTTTGATGGCCGATTTGGCGACGATGGACTTCGGTGGTTGCTTTTGGGTTACAATGCAATCCCCACGTCCCCAGAGCCAGCGCCAACTCCCTGGCCAGGGCCGAATGCCGAAGATAACTAGGAAACCCAGTCTAGGTATCTTCTCACCCTAATTCTTGCGCAGATCTCGGTGTAGGGATTTTGCAAATCGGAGAACCGTAAAGCAAGATCGCTCTCATCGAAACTTACCCCGCCGCAGCGTGGTCTCGCGCTGCACAGGATGCACACGGAGGAACTATGTCGACCGCCGCCCACGAGCACGCGACCGAGGCGACCCAACTGGTCCCATCGACAACTTGGTCCTATAAGAGGGCTTCCACCACGTGGTCTCGTCCAGTAGCCTCAACCACATGGTCCCGTCTGGTGGCCCCCACCACACTCTCCGGCCCTGTCGCATCCACGACCTGGTCCCACCGGCGCGCGTCCACCACCTGGTCGAAGCGGGCCGTGGCGTCGACCACGCGGTCCCGCAGGCCGGTCGCCTCGACCACCTGGTCGAAGCGGGCCGTGGCGTCGACCACCTGGTCCCGCAAGCCGGTCGCGTCCACCACCTGGTCGAGGGCCGGCGGGGACCGCGAGGCCGCCTGAGGCGACAAGCGGGGAGCGCGCGATCGCGGTGACCGCGACGCCGCTGCCCTCGAGCGCCCGGAACGTCGTGCCGCGCCGGGTCTGGTTGTTCGTGACCGTCGTCGGCGCCGTCGCCGCGGTCGTGCTCGCCGCCACCCTGCCCAGCGCCGTCCGCCAGCTCGCCGCCTCGGACTGGCGGAGCCTCTGGCGCCCGCTGCTCTACGCGGCCGGCCTGGTGCTGACTGAGCGGTTCGTGGTCAAGGTGCCGATCCGCAACCACCGCTTCTCGGTCGGCGTCACCGACCTGGTGATCGTGCTCGGCGTGGTGTTCATCGACCTGCCGCTGCTGGTCCTCGCCACCGTCATCGGCATCGCCGCGAGCCAGTTCCTGACCGAGCCGTACGGCGTCAAGCGGCTGTTCAACGTATTCCAGTACATGCTCTCGGTCGCCGCCGCGGCCGCGCTCACCGCCGCGCTGCTGGACCTGATCGGCCGCTGGCATCCCTTCGGCCTCGCGGTCGACCTCCAGCAGCCCTTCCGGCCGTCGCTCGCGTTCGTCTGGGTCATCGGGATGGTCGCCTTCTTCCTGGTGAACTACTCGCTGGTGGCACTGGCGGTGAGCCTGTCGGTCGGGCAGCCGTTCCGCTCCTCGTGGCTGCGGGCGGCGCCGGTCGCGGGGGCGGACTGGGCCGCGAGCACCGCCTACGGGCTGCTGATCGCCTGGCTGCTCGCCCACGACCAGGGGCTGCTGCCGCTGCTGGTGATCCCGATCGGCCTCACCCTGCTCGGCAACCGCGCCTGGGCCCGCACGCTGGCGCAGGGCCAGCGCATGCACTCGCTGTACGAGGCCGGCAAGGCGCTGTCCAAGGGGATCGGAGAGACCGACGCCTGGCACGACTTCGTCGGCTGGGTCGCCGAGGTGCTCAACTGCGAGGGCGCCGCGGTGTTCCTCGGCCGTCCCGACGAGGGCGCCCTTGAGGTGATCTCGACCCAGGGCGGCCCCGACCGGCTGATGGTCTCGTCGTCGCCGACCGCGTGGGAGCAGGCGACCAAGGGCTACGTCACCCGCTCGCGCTGGCCCCGCGCGGTGACCGTGATGATGGAGGCCGAGGGGCGGGTGGTCGGCTACGCGGTTGCCTACGGGCCGAGGGTCGAGGCCGACTTCACCTCCGAGGACCGCGAGACCCTGCTCACCCTCGCCAACCAGGGCGCCGCCGCGCTCCGCAACGAGTCGCTGTACCGCGAGGCCGAGGGCGAGCGGGCGACCCTGCGCGACATCGTCGGCCACTCGACCGACGGCATCTACACGGTCGGGCTCGACCGCTCGGTGCACTCCTGGAACCCAGCGATGGTCGCGCTCACCGGCTACTCCGAGGAGGAGGCCGTCGGGCAGAAGTGCTTCAACCTGCTGCGCGCCCGCGACGGCGAGGGCGTCGACATGTGCGCGGCGGACTGCCCGATCCTGGCCGCCGCCAAGTCGGGGCAGGAGGAGATCCGCGACGCCTCGGTCCTCAACAAGGACGGCGTCGCCCGCTGGATCCGCTACGCGCACGCGCCGATCGTCGGATCCGACGGCGAGATGGACACCGACGTGGTGGTGGTCCGCGACGTCACCCGTGAGCGCCAGACCGACGAGCTCAAGGCGGACTTCGTCGCCAGCGTCTCGCACGAGCTGCGCACTCCGCTCACGCCCATCAAGGGCTTCCTGATGACGCTGCTGCGCGAGGACAGGGACTTCACTCAGGACCGCAGGCACGAGTACTACAAGCTGATGCTGATGCAGGCGCAGCGGCTGGAGCGGCTGATCGAGGACCTGCTCGAGGTCACCCGGCTGGAGACCGGCGCCGGACTGGTCGACTCCACCCCGATCGACGCCATCGACCTGGTCAGGCAGGTGGTCGACCGGTTCACCAGCGAGGACCCCGACCGGGTGGTGACGGTGATCGCTCCCGGCCACGCGGTCTACTGCCGCGGCGACTGGATGCGCACCGACCAGGTGCTCGCCAACCTGCTCTCCAACGCGCTGCGCTACTCGCCGGCGAACGAGCCGGTCGAGGTGCGGCTGCTGCCGCAGAGCCGCGAGGTGGTGTTCGAGGTGCGCGACTCCGGGCCGGGCATCTCGATCGACGAGCAGGCGCGGATCTTCGAGCGCTTCCAGCGCGGCGGGCACTACCTCACCCGCGAGCAGGGCGGCGCCGGGCTCGGCCTGTACCTGGCGAAGCGGCTGGTCGAGGCGATGGGCGGCCGCATCTGGGTGTCGAGCCGGCTCGGCTCCGGGTCGCTGTTCGCATTCGCGCTGCCCGCCGAGGCGAGCCTGCACGTGGTCGCGCCACGCGAGCGTTCGATCAGCTAG
>JBEDUQ010000208.1:0-18875 GCA_040414855.1 Actinomycetota bacterium | reverse complement strand
GCCGATCCCTCAACCGCCAGGAGCCCGCTGCGTGACGACCACCCAGAGCCGCCCAGGGCAGGAGGCCCTGCTGCCCTACGGAGCGCCCTACCTGATCGGCGACGCCACCAGCGCCCGGCGCGACCTGACCGAGCTGCGCAGGGCGCTCGCCCGTGTGGGCGTGGTGGCCGAGGCGGCCGTGGCCCGTCCCGCCGGCCGCGCCGGGGAGATCGCCGAGCGGGCTCTGGAGCGCGGCTCCCGGCTGCTGGTCGCGGTCGGCGACGACCGCATCGCCCATGCGATGGTGGCCACACTGGTCGGGCCGGACGGGCCGCGCTGGCCGGACGCCGTGCTGGGACTGGCCGGCATGGGGCGCCAGAACTTCGCCGCCACCTTCGGGCTGCCGGACGAGCCCGAGCGGGCGGCCCGGCACCTGGTCGGGCCGAACCTGTTCGTCGCCGACGTCGGCCGCGCCCGCTGGCACGGCCCGGACGGAGGCCACCGGGTCGGGATCTTCGGCAACTGCGCCGAGCTGGGCTACCTGGCCGAGGTCTCCAGCCGGCTGCCGCGGATGGCCTGGGCTGGACGCCTCGGCGGCTTCGGCGCGGCGCTCGGCGGGCTGGTCGCGACCCGCTCGACGCCCGCCCGCCTTGCCCTGGAGCGCGGGGCGGTCGACTTCCGACTCGCCGGGCTGGTGGTGGCCAACGGCCAGTTCACCATGCACCGCATGAAGGTGGCGCCGCGCGCGCTGCCCGACGACGGCCGCATGTCGGTGATCGCCTTCGAGGGCCAGCCCCTCGGCATCTACGCGCGCTCCAAGCAGCTCTACTACGGGGACCACATCCCCCACCCGACGATCCGCGAGTACCAGTCCAAGCGGGTCGTGATCGAGACCGCCGAGCCGATGGCGATCGCGCTGGACGGCCTCGCCGTCCCCGGCGAGCCGCCGCTGACCGTCGACGTGCTCGAGCAGGCGCTCCGGATCAAGGTGTGACCTGCGGTTCGGGGAGGTCATGAATGGGACGCGGGAGTAGGATCAGGACATGACCACGAGCCCATCGGCCGAGCGCCTCGAGCGCGCTCGCAAGGAGATGGCCCGCCGTGGCGTTGACGCCCTCCTGGTGGGTCCTTCGGCCGACTTCCGCTACCTGACCGGGTACCTGCCGCCGCCGCTGGAGCGCCTGACCATGCTGGTGCTGCCTGCCCAGGGCGACGCCGCCCTGGTGGTGCCGGAGCTGGAGGCGCCGCTGGCGGTCGAGCACCTCGGCGACTTCGACCTGGAGGTCCGCGCCTGGCGCGACCAGGACGACCCGGTCGAGCTGGTGCGCGGCATCCTGGCCTCCACCGGCACCGCGGGCGGCCGGCTCGCCGTCGGCGACCAGCTCTGGAGCAGCTTCCTGCTGCGGCTCCAGGCCTCTCTGCCGGGCGCTGGGTTCTCGCTCGCCTCGACGGTCACCACGCCGCTGCGGATGGTCAAGGACCCGGCCGAGGTCGAGGCGCTCACCACCGTCGCGGCCGCGATCGACCGGGTGGTCGACGGGCTCGGCGAGCTGCGCTGGGCGGGCCGCACCGAGCGCGAGGTCGCCCGCGAGCTCGACGACGCCATCCGCGCCGAGCACGACGAGACCCTGTTCGTGATCGTCGGCGCCGGCCCGGGCGGCGCCAGTCCACACCACGAGCCCGGCGACCGGGTCATCCGGCCGGGCGACCCGGTGGTGGTCGACATCGGCGGCCGCCTTGGCGGCTACTGCTCCGACACCACCAGGACGCTCGTGGTCGGCGAGCCGCCGGCCGAGTTCCTGGAGCTGTACCAGGTGCTCCAGGCCGCCCAGCGCGCCGGCTGCGAGGCCGCGGTCGAGGGCGCGCAGGCGATGGCGGTCGACGCCGCCTGCCGCCACCTGATCGCCGACGCCGGCTACGGGGACCGGTTCATCCACCGCGCCGGGCACGGCATCGGGCTGGAGGCGCACGAGGAGCCGTACATGGTTGCCGGCTCGACCGAGCGCCTGGTCCCGGGCATGACCTTCTCGATCGAGCCGGGCATCTACCTTCCCGGCCGCTTCGGCGCCCGCATCGAGGACATCGTCGTCTGCCAGCCGGCGGGCGACGCCTCGGAGCCGGGCGCCCGCCGCCTCAACCGCACCGCCCGCGACCTGCGGGTGGTTCCCGGATAGGCCGCCAGTTGGGCCCGCGCCGCCAGGCCTGGTGCCCCCGCTGCGACGAGCTGCGGGGGGCGCGGCCTGGTTCCGGGTGCCAGGTGTGCTCGGCGACGCTGATGGCGCTGCCGCAAGCTTCGAAGACGCTCGGCTGGCGTGGCCGGAAGGCGGCCCTGCTCGAGCGGGTCCAGGAGCTGCTGCCGGCGCTCCGGGTCGTCGCCGTCACGGTGGTGGCGGCCGTGCTGGTCGCGATCGCCTTCGTCGCCGGCCGCTCGACCCGTCCGGCGGCCGCCTCCGGCTCGGCGCCGACCACCACCGCCGCCGAGGCCAGCGGGTCGGCGCTGCCCGGCGGCGGCTTCTCGTCGGACATCTCCAGGCAGTTCGGCTGGAGCGTCCTCCACGGCGACGTGACCGTGACCCTGAACCGGGTCACCGCGACCGGGCGCTCGACGGTCGTCACCCTCGAGGTCAGCGGGCTCCGCCGCGACTGGTCGTTCGCGGGCGTGAGCGGTCTGGTGCTGACCGACGCCGCCGGGAACCAGCTCGCCGCCGGTTCGCCGGCCGGGTCGGAGGCCGACGAGCGCGTCAACCTCGGCGGCGGCAGCCAGCAGGGCTCGATCCAGCTCAACCGCCGCGTCGACCCCAACGCGGTCGCCGGCGCGACCATCACCAGCGTGATCGCGATGAAGGCCTCCAACGACTTCCTCACCGGCACGCTGGTCGACGCCGCCCTCAAGCGCACCGTCGACCAGAATCCGGAGTCACAGCTCCAGGCCCCGGCGACCTGCCCCGAGTGCCGCCTCGAGGTGCGCTGCGAGCGGTGCGAGTCCGCCAGCGTGGCCGGGTCGGGCTACGCCAACGGCCGCGTGACCGTGCTGCTGTCGCAGGTCGGACGGGCGCTGCCCGGCGAGCGCCTGGCGGACGCCGACATCGCGGTGAGCGGCGGCGACCATCGCATCAAGATCGGCTCCTTCGAGACCAGCGGCGAGGGCGGCGACACGGTGGTCCAGTTCGCGGCAATGGATCTGGCGACCACCGTCGCCCCCGGCAGGTCGAGCATGCCCTTCCAGATCGTCGCCAGCCTCCAGCGCAGCCAGGTGGTGAGCGGGCCGTGGCGGATCGACGCCCAGGCGAGCTGACCGTGGGAGCCGCGCGCGGGTGGTGCCCGCGCTGCGACGCGGTGCGGGACGTCGACGACGTCTGTCCCGAGTGCCGGGCCACGCTGGTCCCGCTCGACGAGCGGCCGCCCCGGTCGGCACGGCCGGAGCACGAGCAGCCGGCCGAGCCGGACGCGGTGGTGGAGCCGCCGAAGGGCAGGCTCCGGGTCGCGGCCGCGGTCGCCGCGGTCGTGCTGGTCGGCCTGGCCTTCGTGGCGGGCCGCAGCACCGCCGGCACGACCGCGCGCGCGACCACCGCCACGACCGGCGCGGCGACCACGACCACCGTGCTGTCGCCGGCCACGTCGCAACGCCAGCTGGGCTGGAAGACGGGGCCGAGGAATGGCATCTCGCTCGAGCTGGTTTCGATCACCCGAACCGCCGACGCCGACGTGTCCGAGGGCTCCGCCGCCATCGGTCAGGACCCGGGGGGCGACAGCACCAGCATGCTGCACCTGCGCCTGGACGGCCTGGAGGCCGACCGGCGGCTGCTCGGCGTGCGGGGGCTGCGTCTGGTCGACTCCGGCGGCGGGGTGTTCGCCACCCCGGACGAACGGCCGATCGGCGGTGAGGACTCCGTGCCGGCGATCCAGGACCGCGGGCCCGGCGTCTACATGATCGTCCTCGGGGCCACCCCGGACCTCGAGTCGCTCACCGGCATCGACCTCGACGCGCTGATCCTGTCCTCGTCACCGGCCACGGGGACCCGGGTCGACCTGCCCAGTCCCGGTGCCTGGCCATCCCGCCCGCCGCTCCGCGACGTCAGCGGCGGTAGCCGTGAGCTGAGCGTGCCGGTCAGGCTCGGCACGGCGAGGTCGAGCGGGGAGCTGCCGCTGCGGCTGAGCGGCGCGTTCGTCGGCGCCGGCCGCGCGGTGATCGTGCTGATGCGCGTGGACGACCTCTCGGGCGACCCCGGGGTCGTGCCGCTCGCCGCCAGCGTGCTCGACGGCGACCGCCTGGTCTGCTCACGTCAGGAGTTCATCGGCGGTCCCGGCCAGCTGTCACCCCTGATGGTCGTCGACTGCCCGATTCGGCCCACCGCCCAGCTCGTGCTCCGCCTCGCCGCCGGCGTCGACACTGTCGACCTCGGCGCCAAGCTCCACGACTGACGCCCGTCCCGCCGCGGGTTCGTCCGCGTTTCCGCCTCATCCGCACGAACCTCCGCACCGGGCCCGAACGTTCTAGTATGCGTCAGTACCCGTGACTGCCTTGCTTTTGAGCTGCTTCGAGGAGCCAGCGGCGATGCCCACCGTTCCGCCCAACGATTCCGCGCCCGGACCGGCGGCTGCCGCCGGCATCCCCGGCCAGCCGCTGGTGCGGCGGACGATCGTCTCCGACGCCCTCCTCGACCAGAGCCAGCGCATCAGCCTCGGCTTCCCGGCCGGCGAGGCCGAGCCGATGCCGGTGGTGATCGAGCTCAACCTCCGCCACCGCGAGGGCCTGATCGGCGCCATGGACCGGTTCCGGCAGATCTACCAGCAGGTGCCCGAACCCAAGCCCGACCCCGAGCCCGAACTGGTGGGGGAGACCTACTTCCGCTGCCGGCTCTCGGTCGCGCAGGTGCGGGCGCTGGTCGCCCTCGACCTGACCGACGTCGACCCATCCAAGAGCTCGATCTACCGGATCTGGCCCGACTTCCCGGTCAGCCCGCTGATCGACGTGTCCCGCTCGACCGTCAAGGCGGACGCGGCCAGCCGCTCCTACGCGGCCGGCGGCCGCGGGATCACCTGGGCCGTGATCGACTCCGGCATCGACGCCGACCACATGCACTTCCGGCGCCACCACACCCTCCAGGGCGACGTGGCCGAGCTGCACCGCGACTTCACCCTGCCCGGCAAGGCGACGCTTGGCGGGGCGCTCCAGGACCGCTTCGGGCACGGCACCCACGTCGCCGGGATCATCGCCGGCGGCCTCCCCGCCAGGCTGGCCGACGGCGCCAGCACCCGGGTGGTCGAGCGGGTCGTCAGCCCCGACGAGAACGCCCCGCCGCGCCTGCACGACCGCGAGGTCGCCCCGCGCGACCTGCTCGCCGGCATGGCGCCAGAGTGCAAGCTGGTGAGCCTCAAGGCGCTCGACGACAACGGCGGCGGCAGCTCGATGAACGTGGTGCGCGCGCTCGAGTACGTGCGCAAGGAGCTGAACGGCTCGGGCAAGCTCCAGCGGGTCCACGGCGTCAACCTCTCGGTCGGCTACGAGTTCGACCCCAAGTGGTTCGCCTGCGGCCAGAGCCCGGTCTGCGCCGAGGTCGACCGCCTGGTCCGCTCCGGCGTGGTGGTCGTCGTGGCGGCCGGCAACACCGGCTACGGCTCGCTCAGCTCGTTCCAGCGCCAGACCGACGTCGGCCTGACCATGACCATCAACGACCCGGGCAACGCCGAGCTGGCGATCACCGTCGGCGCCACCCACCGGGACATGCCGCACACCTATGGCGTGTCCTACTTCTCGTCCAAGGGACCGACCGGCGACGGCAGGTACAAGCCCGACCTGGTCGCCCCGGGCGAGCGGATCACCTCGTGCGCGGCGGGCAGGGCGCTCGCCAGCGTCTACCAGGGCGTGCCGCCGCCACACCCTGAGCAGATCGCGGTCTACGTCGAGGACAGCGGCACCAGCATGGCGGCGCCGCACGTCTCCGGGGCGATCGCCGCCTTCCTGTCGATCCGGCGCGAGTTCATCGGCCGGCCGGACCAGGTGAAGCGGATCTTCCTGGACTCCGCCACCTCGCTCGGGCGGGAACGGTACTTCCAGGGCAGCGGGCTGGTCGACCTGATGCGGGCGATCCAGTCGGTGTGAGCCAAGCGCGGCGGTCCCGGGCGTTCCGGGGCCGGACACCACTGCACAGAGGAGGGGCAACGATGGGGGAGATCGCGGGGCTGCCGTATTGGGAGGTCGCCTTCGACGAGCGGGGACAGGTCAACGCCGACGACGCCGACACGCTGGTCACCGGTGTGCCCGCCCTCGGCATCACCGACCTGATGGTGTTCGCGCACGGCTGGAACAACGACCGCGCCCAGGCGACCAGCCTCTACCGGCGGTTCTTCGAGCAGGTCCCCGGCCTGCTTCCCGCGGGCGCCGGGGTCGGGCTCGGCTTCGCGGGCGTGATCTGGCCGTCCAAGCGCTGGGCCGACGAGGCGATCCCCACGGCGGCCGCCGGCGGCGCCGCGGCCTTCGCCGGAGCCGCCGACTTCGCCGGAGCCGCGGGCGCGGCCGGCGGGGCCGAGGCGGGCGGCGCGGCTGGATCGCCGCCCTCGCCGCCCGACCGCGACCTGGTCGAGGACCTCAAGGACGTGTTCACCGCCCCGGAGCAGCGCGCCGCGCTCGACCAGCTGGCCGCGCTGCTCGCCGACCGCCCCGACGACCCGGCGGAGCTGCGCCGCTTCCAGTCGGTGATGGGCGAGCTGTCGGTCGGCGACGACGCGCGCCCGGCCGAGGAGGACGACGGCGAGACGGCGATGGTCACCGACGACGCCGAGGCGGTGTTCGGCCGCTTCGCCCGCGCGGTCGGGCCTGGCCGTGACGAGGGCGGCGCCGCCGGCTTCGGCAACCCCTTCCAGCGCCTCTGGAACGGCGCCAAGGAGGCCCTGCGCCAGCTCACCTACTTCGAGATGAAGAAGCGGGCGGGCGTGGTCGGCCAGTCCGGCCTCGGGCCGCTGGTCGGGCGGCTCGCGGCGGCGGCGCCGGAGGTCCGGGTCCATCTGCTCGGCCACAGCTTCGGCGCGCGGCTGGCCTCGTTCACCCTGGCCGGGCTGCCCGACCCGGGCGCCGGGGCCTCGCCGGTCAAGTCGCTGCTGCTGATCCAGGGCGCGTTCTCGCACTTCGCCTTCGCCGACGCGCTGCCGGAGGACCCCGGCCGCGGCGGTGCGCTCAAGGGCCTGGCCAGCCGGGTCGACGGTCCGCTCGCCGCCACCTTCTCGACCCACGACCTCGCGGTCGGCAAGCTCTACCCGCTCGCCTCGCTGACCAGCCACGACGACGCGGCGGCCGCGGACGACCTGCTGTACCGCTGGGGCGGCATGGGCCACGACGGCGCCCAGGCGGTCGTCGCCAGCCAGGTGACCCTCGGTCCGGTCGGGCAGGCCTACGAGCTGGCGACCGGCCGCTTCACCAACTTCGACGGCAACGCGGTGATCGCCGTCGGCGACCCACCGTCCGGCGCCCACAGCGACATCTTCCACCCCGAGGTGATCTGGGCCGCGATCAGCGTCGCGGGGCTCGCCAAAGCTCCCTGAAGGGCCCCGTGAGCGGAGCCGGCGTCATTGCCGGCCGCCGCTCACCACTCGAAGTCGAAGTCCCGCGACGACGAGGTCGACAGGTCGCCGACGGCCGGGCCGGCGGGCCGCGGCGGCGGCACCGGTGCCGACTGGTTGGCGACCGGAGCGCCGGCGGAGCCGTTGCCGGCGTAGCGGCTGCCGTTGCCGTGGTCGCCCGTGGGCGGCTTCGGCGTGTCGCGGTTGGGCGGCAGCGCGTCCACCAGCGCAGGCTGGTGCCAGTTCTCGCCGAGCAGCTCGAGCACCGGACGGAACGACGGGGTCGCCCGCGCGACGCCCTTGGCCTGCATGAGCTCCTCGATCTCCTCGCCGTGGACCTCGTCCTTCTCGAGCAGCCGCTCGGCCAGCGCCCGGACCGCGGGCTCGTTGCGGCGCAGCAGCTCGACGGCGTCGTTCTTGCAGGAGGTCAGCAGCTTGCCGATCCACTCGCGCGCCTCTTCGTTCCCCAGGATCGCCGGGATCGGGCCCTCGCCGAACGCCCCGCCGCCGAGCGCGGCGTAGGAGATCAGGCTGTCGCCCATGCCGTAGAAGCCGCCCATCGCGGCCGCCAGCATGGTGGCGTTGCGGAGGTCGGAGCTGGGGCCGCCGCTGATGTCGCCGAACCAGATCTCCTCGGCCGCCAAGCCGCCGAGCGCGACCACGATGTCGCGGCGCATGTCCTCGCGCAGCTCGGTGTGCCGCTCCTCGAGCGGCGTGCGGTAGACGACGCCGAGCGCGTCGCGCCGCTTGATGATCGAGGCGACCTGGATCTGGTCGTCCAGCTCGAGCACGTAGCCGAGCACCGCGTGGCCGGCCTCGTGGAAGGCGGTCATCTGGCGGTCGCGCCAGGAGGTCTTGGTGGCCTCCTTGAGGCCGATCTCCTCGGTGACCTTGGCGGTCCACAGGTCGGCGAAGTTCAGCTTGTCGCGACCGTCGATCAGCGCGTAGATCAGCGCCTCGTTCACCAGGTTCTTGATCTGCGCGGGGCTGAACCCGTAGGTCGCGCGGGCGAGCCGCCCGATGTCCACGTAGTCGTGGGGGACCTTGTTCAGGTAGTAGGTGAGGATGTCCTCGCGCCCCTCGCCGGAGGGCAGGCCAACGTGGAGCTTGCGGTCGAAGCGGCCCGGGCGCAGCAGCGCGGGGTCCAGGGTCGCGGCCTGGTTGGTGGCGCCGATCACCATGAGGTTGTAGGTGGGGATCTTCGGCTTGCCGAGGTGCAGGATGCGCCGCACGTGCCGCCAGAACCCCTTCGGCATGGTCATGCCGTCCATCTGGATCAGCAGCTCGTTGACCAGCATGCCGCCCATGCCCATGCCGTTCATGCCGCCCGGCATAACGAAACGGAGCGGGCCGGGGTTCCGCGGCTGATCCGTCATCGCGGAGGAGACGGCGCCGCGGGATCCGCCGACGGCGTCCAGCTCGTCGAGGAAGATCACCGAGCCGCCGTACTTCTTGGAGAGCCTGCGAGCCTTGCGGAACAGAGAGGCGATCCGCAGGTTGCCCACGCCCATGAACATGTTGCTGAAGCTGGTGCCCGACGCGTAGACGAAGGGCACCTTCGCCGACCCGGCGATCGCCTTGCCCAGCAGCGTCTTTCCAGTGCCCGGCGGGCCCTCGAAGAGGATGCCGTGGGGCGGGTACCCGCCGGCCTCGCGGAACTTCTTGAAGCCCTGGAACAACGAGAGCGCCTCCTTGGTGGAGGCCACGATCTCGGGCTGGCCGCGCACGTCGTCGAAGGTGACGTCGTACTCACGCGGGTAGATGACGTAGGTGCGGCCACGCGAAAGGAACCAGAACAGGCCCACGAACTGCACGATCATGAAGCTCATCAGCAGCAGCAGCGTGGACAGGATGCCGACGATCTGGAACGGCATCGCCTTGGTGACCTTCCAGAGGTCGAAGGGCGGCGCCAGGGGGTGGTGGGTCTGGATCAGGTAGCCCCTGAACTCAGGGGACACGCGGGGGTCGCCGCCGAGGATGTTCCACCAGTCGAATCCGCGGTTCGACCTGTACATCCAGAAGAGGATGGGGATGGCGATGGCATAGGCCACCAGCGCCCAGAGTAAGATCTTGAGGGTTTTCTTGAATGTGTAGCGCAGCACGTTGTTCAAGGCTTGCCCGCCTTCCTAACCCTGGGACCCCTGTGTAGCAGTATAGGGCCATCGGCGTATGGCCCCTAGGGATTGATCCCCGGCCGGACTCCAGGCAATCCACCCCGCGGCGGTTTTCCTCATGAAGTTCCGGAGGAAGTTCCGCCGCCGGGGACTGGCGGCTTCGGGTCGGCGAGGCGCAGCTCAGCGGCCTTCGGCCACCAATCGACAAGGCGATTCAGCCCCAGGGTGCCGTCCTCCCGGGTCCGCTTGACCGCGTCGAGGTCGAGCTGGCGGGCGAACAGCTCCTCGCCCACGCCGGCCTCGTGGAGCAGGTCACCGTCGGGCCCGACCAGCACCGACTGCCCGCCGCCGAGCTCGCCGACGCCATTGACGTCGAGCACGAAGGCCTGGTTGGCGATGGCGGCGGCGCGGACCAGGACCTGCTCGAGATGCCGGTCCCAGGTGGCGGTCAGCGACGGGTGCAGGATCGCCTCCGCGCCCCGGAACGCAAGGCTCCTGGTCACCTCGGGGAACCAGATGTCGTAGCAGATGCAGAGGCCGAGCGTGCCGACCCCGGGCAGCTCGAAGACACACGGCTCCCGGCCAGGCTCGATCCGCTCGTAGGGGGTCCACGGGAACAGCTTGCGGTAGCTGGCGGCCAGCTCGCCGTCGGGACTGAGCACCACCGCCGTGTTGTAGATGGCGTCGCCGTCGCGCTCGTAGATCGAACCCGGGACCAGCCAGACCCCGCGCCGCTTGGCGAGCGCGCCCAGGCGCTCGGTCATCGGCCCCGGGACCGGCTCGGCGACCCGCTCCATCCAGTCCCGCGGGGTCGACTCGGCGAAGCTGGTGACCGCGTGCAGGCTGAGCTCGGGCAGCAGCACCAGGTCGATCCACTTCCAGGTCGCGGTGAGCTGGCCGACCAGCCGGGCGGCCCGCTGCCAGGTCGCCTCGAGGTCGAACGGCGCCACCCTGAGCTGCACCCCGCCGACGCCGAGCAGCCGCGCCATGGGCCCTGGATCACCTCCCGGAGCATGGTACTGCCCCGGCTCCCTCTGATGACCGGGGCACGGCGACTCGCTACCATCGGGTCACGGCTCCCGCTCGCCGCCGCGGATCCCACTCTTTACAACCGGGACAGGTTCGTCCATATTGTCGGAACCTCTCCAACGTCGGGCGAGCCGCCGGTTCGATGGCTCGAGATTGCGGGGCCGCGCCGTCCGAGCGGCCGTCCCCTGAGGAGGTCGTTGGTTCGTGCCTGGCCTTGCGCTCGTCGCCGCCGCCGCTTGGGGCGGGGGCGAGCGGGTCCATGGCACCCGCCCGCCCTCCGGCCGGCGCTGCGGCGTCGCCGTGCTGATCGATCAGGGCGCCATCGTCGCGGTCGCGCCGGCCGACGAGGTCGACTCGCTGGGCGCTGACCGGGTCGTCGACCTCGGCGACGTCACCCTGCTGCCCGGCTTCGTCGACTCCCACGTCCACCTGACCACCACCGGCCTGGCGCTGCACGGCGCCAACCTGCGCGGAGCCCGCTCGGCCGCCGAGGTGCTCGAACGCGTGCGCGCCGCGGCGGCGCGGTCGGAGGGTGGCCTGGTCTGGGGTGACGGCTACGACGAGACCACCTGGCACGCTCCCGAGCTGCCCACCCCCGCTGAGATCGCCGAGGCCGCCGGCGGCCGCCCGGTTTACCTGTCGCGTGTGGACGGCCATCAGGCCCTGGCCACCCTCGACGTGCTCGCCGAGGCCGGCGCCAACCTGCTGCCCGGCTGCGAGCGCGGCGCCGACGGCGAGCCGACCGGCGTGGTGCGCGACGACGCCAACCATCATGCCCGCAGGCACGCCATCGACCAGCTCTCCGACGCCACCATCGTGGCCGCGCAGGACCAGGCGCTGGCGCTGGCGGCGCGGCGCGGGGTCGTCTGCGTCCACGAGATGGGCGGCCCGGACGTCGCCAGCCGCCGCGACTTCGAGCTGCTGCTCGACCGTCTCGAGCCCCTGCCGCTGGAGGTCATCGGCTACTGGGGCGCGTTCGACCTCGACTACGTGCTCGAACGCAAGCTGTCGCAGGTCGGCGGGGACCTGTTCCTCGACGGCTCGCTCGGCTCCCACACCGCCGCCCTCTCCACGCCCTACCAGGACCGCCCGCAGACGCGCGGCTCCCTCTACCACGAGGACGCCGAGCTGGCCGACCTCTACGTCCGCGCCACCATGGCCGGCGTCCAGGTGGGCGTCCACGCGATCGGCGACCGCGCCATCGGCCAGGCGCTCCGCTGCGCCCGCCTGGCGGTGCGGACGGTCGGGCACACCGCCTTCGCCGCCTGCCGGCACCGGATCGAACACGTCGAGCTGCTCGGCTCCGACGGCGCCGACCGGATGGCCGACCTCGGGCTCGCCGCCGGGGTGCAGCCGGCCTTCGACGCCGCCTGGGGCGGTCCCAACGGGATGTACGAGCGGCGGCTCGGCAGCCGCAGGGCCAAGAGCATGAACCCCTTCGCCGACCTCTGGCGCCGGGGCGTGCCGATGGGCGGATCGTCGGACTCCAACGTCACTCCGCTGAACCCATGGCATGGCGTGGCAGCCGCTGTCCATCACCACCGGGCGGCGCAGCGGCTCGGCCTGCCGGTCGCGCTCGAGCTGTTCACGCTCGGTGGCCGCATCCTGGCCAGGCAGGAGCGCGTCACCGGCCGCATCCGGCCTGGCCAGCGCGCCGACCTCACCGCCTTCCCCGGCGACGTGCTGGCCACCGATCCCGCCAAGCTGGCGCAGGTCGACGCGGTCTTCACCATGGTCGGAGGGCGAGTCGTCCACGGCCCGGAAGACCTGGCCACCGACGCCGCCTTCAGCTTCGGCGGCTGGACTTGACCCCGGTTCCGGGTCGCCGGCCACTCTGCCCTGTGGATAACCGGAGTGGCCCGGCCAATCGGTCGTAGACTCGATTCCAGATCACACCCGCACACCCCACCCTCGGACCAGTCGTGGGGCGGCCAGCAGTCCGCCGTTGCCGCCAATCGTCGTCCACGCCCGATGAAGGAGCAGCGCATGGCCAAGTTCCGCGTCACCTACGCCACTCTGTCCGCCGACAACGAGGAGCTGCACGCCGCCTACGAGCAGGGCGTGGCCACCGCTCGCTCGTGGCTCGGCCAGACCTTCCCCGCGTACGTCAACGGCGAGCCGCGCACCGACGGTCCGACCTTCGAGCTGACCAGTCCGAACGACAAGGGCCTCCAGCTCGCCACCTTCCACTCGGCCACCGAGCGCGACGTCAAGGACGCGATCGCCGCCGCCCGCGCGGCCGCGCCGGCCTGGTCGGGGACACCGTGGCAGGACCGCATCGCCGTGCTGCGCCGCGCCGCCGAGCTGATCAGCGACCGCTCCAACGAGCTGGCCGCGCTGATGACCCTCGAGGTCGGCAAGAACCGCCTCGAGGCGCTCGGCGACGTCGAAGAGGCCGCCGACATGATCCGCTACTACTGCGACCAGATCGAGCGCAACGACGGCTTCGACCACCCGATGGACCAGCTGTTCGACTACGAGCACACCCGCAGCGTGCTGCGGCCCTACGGCGTGTGGGCGGTGATCAGCCCCTTCAACTTCCCGATGGCGCTGGCCGCCGGCCCCTCCGGCGCCGCCCTGATGGCCGGCAACACGGTGGTCTTCAAGCCCTCCCCACAGGGCTCGTTCAACGGGATCAAGGTCTACGAGTGCTTCATGGACGCCGGTGTGCCGGCGGGGGCCTTCCACTTCCTGCCCGGCGGCGACGAGGTCGGCGCGGCGATCGTCAGCGACCCGGGCGTGGACGGCATCACCTTCACCGGCTCGTACGCCGTCGGCATGCACGTCTACAAGACCTTCGCCAAGGACTACCCCAAGCCGACCGTGATCGAGATGGGCGGCAAGAACCCGGCGATCGTCTCGGCCAACGCCGACCTCGACCTCGCCGCCGAGGGTGTCGCCCGCTCCGCGTTCGGCTTCTCGGGCCAGAAGTGCTCGGCCTGCTCGCGGGTCTACGTCGAGCGCCCCGTCCTCGAGGAGTTCCAGGCCAAGCTGGCCGAGCGCGCCCGCTCGGTGGTGGTCGGCGACCCGGTCGAGCGCACTGTCTACATGGGCCCGGTCATCGACCAGGAGGCGGTCGACCGCTACCGCCAGGCGGTCGAGGAGGCTGCCAAGGAGGGCCGCGTGCTCGCGGGCGGCGAGCTGCTCGGCGGCACCAAGGAGATCCCCGACGGGAACTACGTCGCCGCGACCGTGATCGGCGACCTGCCCACCGACCACCGCCTGTTCAAGGACGAGCTGTTCGTGCCGCTGGTCGCCGTGGCGCCGGTCGATTCGCTCGACCAGGCGATGCAGTTGGCCAACGACACCGAGTACGGGCTGACCGCGGGCTTCTACTCGTCCGACGACGACGAGGTCCAGCGGTTCCTCGTCGGGGCGCAGGCCGGCGTGGTCTACGTCAACCGGCGGGCGGGCGCGACCACCGGCGCGTGGCCGGGCGTCCAGCCGTTCGGCGGCTGGAAGGGCTCGGGCAGCTCGGGCCGCGCCGGCGGCGGCCTGTACTACGTCCAGCAGTTCATGCGCGAACAGTCACAGACGGTGATCAAGTGAGCCGCTCGGCGACCGCCCCGGGCGGGGCCACCCCGTCGGCTCCGCCCGGGGCCCCTCAGGGGGCCGAGTCGCCGCCCGGCGCCTGGCTCGACCCCGCCCGTTCCGTTCCAGACCTGGTCACCGAGGTCCCCGGGCCGCGGGCACGCGAGGTGCTGGAGCGGGACAGCCGGGTGACCAGCCCGTCGCTGCCGCGCGCCTACCAGCTGGTGCCCAGGCGCGGCTTCGGCGCGGTGATCGAGGACGTCGACGGGAACCTGTTCCTCGACGCCAACGCCGGTATCGCGGTGACCTCGACCGGCCATGCCCATCCCGCGGTCGTCGAGGCGGTCCGGCGGCAGGCGGGGGAGCTGCTCCACTACTCGGCCAGCGACTTCTACCTGCCCATCTACTCCGAGATGTGCGAGGCGCTGGCGGCCACCGCGCCGATGCCCGGCCCGGTGCGCGTGTTCCTGACCAACTCGGGCACCGAGGCGGTCGAAGGCGCGATCAAGCTGGCGCGGGCCGCCACCGGCCGCCAGTACGTGATCAGCTTCTTCGGCGCCTTCCACGGGCGCAGCTACGGCGCTGTCAGCCTCACCGCCTCCAAGGCGAAGTACCACGCGGGGTTCGGGCCGTTGCTGCCCGGGGTGCTGCACGCGCCATACGGCTACTGCCATCGCTGCCCGCTGAACCTGACCTATCCGGACTGTGGGCTGGCGACCGTCGACTACCTCGAGAACACCCTGTTCCGCTACCAGGTCGACCCGAGCGAGGTCGCCGCGGTGGTGGTCGAGCCGATCCTCGGCGAGGGCGGCTACGTGGTCCCGCCGCCAGGCTGGCTCGCCAAGCTCGCCGAGACCTGCCGGCGGCACGGGATCCTGCTGGTCGCCGACGAGGTCCAGTCCGGCGTCGGGCGGACCGGCAAGATGTGGGCGATCGAGCACAGCGGGGTCGAGCCGGACATCGTCTGCTCGGCCAAGGGGCTGGCCTCGGGCCTGCCGCTCGGCGCCTTCATGGCCCGGTCGGACCTGATGCGCTGGAGCGCCGGGGCGCACGGCTCGACCTACGGCGGCAGCCCGGTGCCCTGCGCGGCCGGGCTGGCCACCCTCGAGGTGCTGCGCTCCGAGCGGCTGCTCGAGAACGCCACCCGCCAGGGCGAGCTGCTCACGGAGGGCCTGCGGCAGCTCCACGCCCGCTTCCCGTGGCTGATCGAGGACGTGCGCGGGGTCGGGCTGATGCTCGGGATCGAGCTGCCGACCGCGCGGGTCGCCGAGGAGCTCCAGATGGCCGCCTTCCGCCGGGGCCTGCTGGTGCTCGAGGCGGGGGAGAGCGCGGTCCGAGTCTCCCCGCCGCTGGTGATCGACGGCGAGCAGTGCCACACCATCCTGCGGCTGCTGACGGAGTCGGTCGAGGAGGTCGCCAACTCCCCATGGGTCACCCCACCGTGACCGCGACCACCGATCTGTCTGGCGGCGCGGCCGGCGTGTTGCCCGGGTCCCCAGGGTCCCCTGGACCCCGCGGCGGAGCGCGGTCGTCGGCGAAGGTGGCGAGCATGCGGGACGCGATCGCCGAGCTGGTGCGTGACGGCGACACGGTCGCGATCGAGGGGTTCACGCACCTGATCTCGTTCGCCGCCGGCCACGAGATCATCCGGCAGCGCAAGCGCGACCTGGAGCTGTGCCGGCTGACCCCGGACCTCATCTACGACCAGATGGTCGCGGCCGGGGTCGCCCGCAAGCTGACCTTCTCGTGGATGGGCAACCCCGGGGCGGGCTCGCTGCACGCGATCCGCCGCCGGGTCGAGCGCGCCGACCCCGAGCCGCTCGAGCTCGAGGAGTACTCGCACTTCGGCATGGCCGGCCGCTACACCGCCGGCGCGGCCAACCTGCCGTTCTTCCCGCTGCGCTCGTACTTCGAGAGCGACCTGCCGACGGTCAATCCCAACATCCGCGAGGTCGCCTCGCCCTTCGGCGACGAGACGGTCTACGCGGTCCCGCCGCTGCGGCCCGACGTCACCATCGTCCACGCGCAGCGGGCCGACCGGGACGGCAACACCCAGGTGTGGGGCCTGGTCGGCTGCCAGCGCGAGGCAGCGTTCGCCGCCCGGCGGGTAATCGTGGTGGTCGAAGAGCTGGTCGACGAGGCGGTCGTGCGGGCCGACCCCAACCGCACGCTGATCCCCGGGATCAAGGTCGACGCCGTGGTGGTCTGCCCGCGCGGCGCCCACCCCTCGTTCGCGCAGGGCTACTACGACCGCGACAACCGCTTCTACCTCGAATGGGAGGCGATCAGCCGCGACCACAACCGGCTCGAGGCCTGGCTCGACGAGTGGGTCCGCTCAACCGCCGACCACGGCGAGTACGTGGCCAAGCTCGGCGAGGAGCGCTGGCGGTCGCTGACTCCGGAGCCGGCCCCGTCCGGCAGCGTCGACTTCGGGAGCTACCGGTGAACGCCCCGGTGGGCCGCCCGGCTGGCGCCAGCGCCCCGGTGGGCCGCCAGGCGGGCGCCAGCCCTCCCGCGACACGACGGCGACTAGAGCCGCTTCCGTCCAGGGTCGGCCTGTCGTGGTCGCCGTCGGAGATGCTGGCGGTCGCGGGCGCGCGAGAGCTGGCCGGGCGACGCGTCTGCTTCGTCGGCATCGGGCTGCCGAACATCGCCGTGGCGCTGGCGCAGCGCACGGTCGCGCCCGACATCGAGCTGGTCTACGAGTCGGGCGTGTACGGCTCGCGCCCGGCGCGCCTGCCGCTCTCGATCGGCGACCCCTGCCTGGTCACCGGAGCGACCTCGGTGATGAGCATGGTCGAGCTGTTCCAGTACTTCCTTCAGGGCGGCCTGATCGACGTCGGCTTCCTCGGCGCCGCCCAGCTCGACCGCTACGGCAACATCAACACCACCGTGATCGGCGACTACGCGCGGCCGCGGGTGCGGCTGCCCGGCTCGGGCGGTGCCTGCGAGATCGCCATCAACGCCCGCGAGGTCTTCGTGCTGATGCGCCAGTCGTCGCGCTCGTTCGTGGAGCGGATCGACTTCCGCACCAGCCCGGGCAACCTCGGCGGCCAGGGCGCCAGGGCCGCGCGGGGCTGGCAGGGCAAGGGCCCCTCGGTGGTGGTGACCGACCTCGGACGCTACGACTTCGACCGGGAGAGCGGCGAGATGCGCCTGGTGGCGGTCCACCCGGGGATCACCATTGACCAGGTCCGCGCCGCCACCGGCTGGGACCTCCGAATCGCCGACGACCTCGGCACCACCCCCGAGCCGACCGCCGAGGAGCTGCGCCTCATCCGCGAGGAGCTGGATCCCGATGGCACCTACGTCCGCTGACCCGGCGGACGGGGCCGGATCCCGCGCCGGGCACGTCTTCGGACGGGGCGAGCGGCTGCCGCGAATCGCCCGCGGCCGCGGCTGCGAGCTCTGGGACGAGCGGGGGCGGCGCTACCTGGACGCGGCCGGCGGGGCGATCGTGGTCGGGATCGGCCACGGCGCCGCCTCGGTGGTCGAGGCGATCCGCGCCCAGTCCGCCGAGGTGAGCTACGCGCACGCCAGCATGTTCACCTCGACCGCCCTGGAGGTCTATGCCGACGAGCTGGCCGAGGTCGTGCCGGTCGACGACCCGCACGTCTATCCGGTCTCGGGTGGCGCGGAGGCGGTCGAGACCGCGCTCAAGATGGCCCGCGCCTACCATCTCGCCCGCGGCGAGGACCGCCACGTCGTGATCGGGCGCTCGGGTTCCTATCACGGCAACACCCGCGCCGCCCTCGACGTCGGCGGCAGGGACCCGCTGCGCGCGCCGTACCTGCCCTGGCTCGGCCAGGCCCGGCACACCCTCGCCGCCTACGAGTACCGCTGCCCGTTTCCCGGGACGCATCCGCGTGCCTGCGGCGCCCGCTACGCCGAGGCGCTGGAGCGCACCATCCTCGACGCCGGTCCGGGGGCGGTCGCCGCGTTCGTCGCCGAGCCGATCGCCGGCGCCGCGCTCGGCGCCGCCGTGCCGCCCGACGACTACTGGTCCGCCGTGGTCGAGGTCTGCCGGCGCCACGGCGTGCTGGTGATCGCCGACGAGGTCATGACCGGCTTCGGCCGCACGGGCCGCTGGTTCGGCTGCGACCACTGGGCCGTGCGGCCCGACATCCTGGTCGCCGCCAAGGGCGCCGCCTCGGGCTACTGGCCGCTGGGGCTGGCGGTCGCCAGCGGCCGGGTCCACGACACCATCGCGGCGCGCGGCTTCACCCACGGATTCACCTATTCGCACCACGTGGTCGGCGCGGCCGCCGGGCGCGCGGTGCTCCAGGTCCTGCGCGAGCGCGACCTGGTCGCAGCGTCGGAGCTACGGGGCAAGCGCCTCCGCGAGGGACTTCGGGCGCGCCTGGCCGACCATCCCGCCGTCGGCGACGTACGCGGCGCCGGGCTGCTGGTCGGGGTCGAGCTGATCCACGACCGGGCCACCCGCGCGCCCTTCGCCCGCACCGACCGCGTCACCGAAGGCGTCGTTGGCGCCGCCCGCGAATGCGGCCTGCTGGTGTACTCATCGACCGGGTGCGCCACCGGCGGCGACGGCGACCTGATCGTCCTCGGCCCGCCGTTGGTGATCACCGACCTCGAGGTCGACGAGACCATCGACCTCCTCGCCGCCGCCATCGATTCGGTCCTCCCGCCGGGCTGAGGTCGGGG
>JBEDUQ010000207.1:0-2000 GCA_040414855.1 Actinomycetota bacterium | reverse complement strand
GTCATCGCGCCGTAATCAGCTCGACTTCTTGCCGCCCTTGCGACCGGCGGCCGCCTTCTGGGCCTTGTTGCCCCCGCTACCGCTGCCGCTGCTCTTCTTGCTCTGACTCGAGCCGCTGCTCTTGCCGCCGCGGCTCGAGGATCCCGGCGAGTTGGCGATCGCCGCAGCCCGCGACTTGCTCATGCCCTTCTTGCGCAGTCCTTCGTACTGCTTGTCGTCCTTCACGCTTGATCCGTGGTCCTTGGCCACTGTGCACCTCCTCGTGCCGTCGGTGTTGTGCCGGAATGCGCTTACCCGGTCCGGACGGCGTGACGCCAGCCCGCATGCACGGCCAGGGACCTCTTGCGGGCTGTCCCTCGTAAGGAGGACGATGCGCATCGACGGTGTCCATCTCGCAGGGTGAACCCATGTCAACGGCGGACAGCCTGGTGATCGGCGGCGAACTCGGCCGGCGCCGGCCGCGACGGCCGCGCTCGGAACAGGCGCTGATCAATGGCGCGCTGGCCGGCTCGGAGGCCGACCTCGAAGCGCTGTTTCGGCGTTTCTGGCCGCGGGCCTACCGGGCCGCGTTCCTGGTCGTCCACGACCACGCCGCCGCCGAGGACATCGCGCAGGAGGCGTTCCTGGCCGCGATCCGCCGCCTGGACCGGTTCGACCGCCGCCGGCGGTTCGGTCCGTGGCTGAGCGCGATCGTGGTCAACCGGGCGATCGACTGGGCGCGGGCTCGCACAGCTCGGCGTGAGAGCGGCACCGAGCCGGCCGATGCTCCGTCTCCGCCCGAGGTGCCGGTCGGCCGTTACTCGCAGGAGGTCCTGACCGCGCTCTCCTCGCTCTCGCCCGAGCATCGCGCGGTGATCGTGCTGCGCTACCTGCTCGAGTACAGCCCGGGCGAGATCGCCAAGGCGCTCGAGCTCCCACGGGGCACGGTCAACTCGAGGCTGCGCCGCGGCCTCGATGCGCTCGAGACGCGGCTGACCGAGGTGGAACTCGGATGACGCCGGACGCCAAGCGCGCGCTCCGCGAGTTCCGCGCCCCCGGCGAGGGCGGCGCCGAGCGACGCGCCTGGAGCGTGGTTCGCGAGGCGTACCTCGAACGCGAGCCGGCTCCCCGTGCGGTGCGCGCGCGCTTTGGGCTGGCCCTCGCCCCCCTGCTCGCCGTGGTCGCTGCCGGCCTGGTCCTCTCCCCCGCCGGCGCGACCGTGGGACGGCTGATCACCAAGGCGCTCGGCGTCCGCCATGCGGCGCCCATGCTGTCTTCCCTACCGTCGGCCGGCCGGGTCCTCCTGGCCGGCCCGGGCGGTACCTGGACCGCGGCTGCCGACGGCTCGCTCCGCCACCTCGGAGACTGGCAGCAGGCGAGTTGGTCCCCCCACGGGTTGTATGTCGCGGTCGCCTCGCGCGATCGCCTGGCCGCGGTCGACCCGCGGGGCAACATCCGCTGGGCGGTCGCCCGGCCCGACGTGAGTGATCCGCGCTGGTTCTCGCCGAGCGGGTACCGGGTCGCCTATCTGTCGGCGGGCACGCTGAGGGTGATGGCCGGCGATGGGACTGGCGATCATCTGCTGGCGGTGGGAGCGGCCGACGTCGCGCCCGCCTGGCGTCCGGGGTATTCGTTCCAGCTCGCCTACGTGACCACGGGCAACCGCCTCGTGGTCCGAGACGCCGACACGGGCCAGCTGATCTGGACACGGTCTGGCGGCGCGCGACCGCGCGAGCTCCTGTGGTCGAGCGATGGGTCGCGCCTGGTCGTGGTCAGCGCGCATGCGGTGCAGACCTACGCCGGGGGCGGCGGGCGCCCCACCACTCTCCATCTCCCCGGCGCCCCCGCCGGCGACGCCGCGTTGTCGCCGGACGGCACGCGGGTCGCCCTCGTACTGGGTGGCGATCGGGTCGTGGTCGTGCGGGCCGGCTCGGCGAGCAGCGCCGTGCGCCAGCTGCTCGCCGTCGCCGGCCTGCGCGAGGTCAGCTGGTCGCCGAACGGCACATGGCTCTTGTCCACCC
>JBEDUQ010000206.1:0-5704 GCA_040414855.1 Actinomycetota bacterium | reverse complement strand
GGAATCTCCACACAATCTCCACGAAGTGCATGCTGATCCTCGACCTGGCGTGCCTACGCTCGGGCCATGCAGCCAAGGACCATACTCGTCGTCGAGGACGAGGCTCCGATTGCCGCCGCCGTGGCCGTCCGCCTGCGCAGCGAGGGGTTCCGCGTCGAGATCGCCCACTCCGGCCCCGACGGGGTCGAGGCGTGCCGGCGCCTACGCCCGGCCCTGGTAGTGCTGGACCTGATGCTCCCGGGCCTGGACGGGCTCGAAGTGCTGCGCCGCGTCCAGGACGAGCAACCGGTGCCCGTGCTCATGCTGACCGCCCGCGACTCCGAGACAGATCTGCTCGTCGGGCTCGGGCTGGGCGCCGACGACTACGTCACCAAGCCGTTCAGCCCCCGCGAGCTGGTCGCCCGCGTCCACGCGATCTTGCGCCGCATCGAGCGCGCCCAGGCCCCGCCCGGCACGCCCGTCCGTGTTGGCGATGTCGAGCTGGACCCGACCGCCCGCCGCGCCCACCGCGGCGGTGACCCCGTCCACCTCACCCCGACCGAGTTCGACCTGCTCCACTTCCTTGCCGTCCGGCCCGGCGTGGTGTTCACGCGAGAGCAGCTCCTGGCCGAGGTCTGGGGCTGGCCCAACGGCTCCGGCACGCGCACGGTCGACTCTCACGTGCAGGCGCTTCGCCGCAAGCTGGGCGCGGGCGTGGTGCGCACCGTCCACGGGGTCGGCTATGCCGTCCCGGAGGGCGCCCGGTGAGGCCGCTCGACCCGCTCTCCTCGATCAAGGTCAAGCTCGGCGTGGTCATCCTGGCCGCCGTCGCCGTCACCATCGTGGTGGAGTACGTCGGTCTGCTCATCGGGGTCAACCCTTGGGTGTCCACGGTCGGCGCGGCCGTGCTCGCCCTGGGCATGGTCCAGTTCCTCGCCCACGGCATGACCTCCCCCCTGCGCGAGATGGCGGCCGCCGCCCGGGCCATGGCTGGCGGCGACTACAACCGCCGGGTCACCGCCAGCTCCCGCGACGAGGTCGGCGAGCTGGCCCGCGCCTTCAACGCCATGGCCGCCGCGCTGGCCGAGGTGGACCGGCTCCGCCGTGACCTGGTCGCCAATGTCTCCCATGAGCTGCGCACGCCAATCAGCGCCCTCCAAGCCCAGCTCGAGAACCTCGTCGACGGCATCGCGCCGCCCGATCCCCAGACCCTGCGGACCATGCTCAGGCAGGCCGAGCGCCTCGGCGGCCTGATCGCCCAGCTCCTCGACCTGTCCCGCCTGGAGTCGGGTGCCGTCCCTCTGCAGCGCCGCGTGTTCGAGGTCGGCCTCCTGCTCGAGGACGCCGCCGCCGAGGCCCGCTTGGCCGCCCCCGGGGTCGCCGTCGCCGTCGCCGCCGAGCCCGGCTTGGCCGTGAACGGCGATCCCGAGCGCATCCACCAGGTCGTCGCCAATCTGCTCGAGAACGCCGTCCGATACTCACCCCCCGGCGGCGCCGTCCAGGTGCGTGCCCGGGCCGGCACCAGCCCGTCGCAGCGGGCCGGAGCCCCCCGGCGACCTGCGGAGGTCGTCATCGAGGTCGCCGACCAGGGTCCCGGCATCCCCGAGGGCGAAGCCCAGCGCGTCTTCGAGCGTTTCTACCGGGCCGACCCCGCCCGCGCCTCCAACCAGGGAGGCGCCGGCCTCGGCCTGGCCATTGCCCACTGGATCGTCGACCTGCACGGCGGCTGCATCCGGCCTGAGCGGAACCAGCCGCACGGCTGCCGGATGGTCGTCGTTCTTCCCGGAGGCAGACCATGACCCAGACCGCTGAACAGCCCCTTGCCGTCCCCGGGGTGGTGGAGACCATCGTCGACCCAGCCGACGCCCGCGTCCTGGTCGGCGTCACGGCCGCCGCCGTGGCCACCGACCTCGCCCTCCGGTCGGGCGCCGCGGGCCTGGCCGGCGCCCTGCTGGTCGCCGTGGCCGCCGCCACACTGCTGGCCAGCGGCCGCCTGCACACCCGGTCGGCCCGGCTGGCTACCATCGCCGCGCCCCTGTTCGGCGCCTGGCTCGCAATCCGCACCAGCCCCTGGCTGGTGCCGCTGGACGCGCTCGCCACCGCCGGCCTGCTCGCGCTCGGCGCCTCCCTGGCCCGCGGCGGCAGCCTCGCCGACCTGACCATCCCCCGAGTCGCCCTGCGCGCCATCCACGCGGGCGTCCACGCCGTGGCCGCACCCGCCTTTGTGGCCGCACCCGTCCGGGCCGCCCGCGAGAAGGTCAGCGACCGCCGCACTAACCTGGCGGTTCGCATCGGCCGTGGCCTGCTGCTCGCCGCCCCCGTGCTGGTCCTGCTCGGCGTGCTGCTCGCCTCGGCCGACGCCGTCTTCGCCAGCTTCTTCCGCGTCGACTTCCAGCCGGTCACGCTGGCCGAGCACGTCGCCGCGCTCGCCGCCGGCGCCTGGGGTGCTGCCGCGCTCCTGCGCGTCACCTCGGTCATCCCGCCCGGCCGGCCGCCCGCCCGGCGCCCCCCGATCGGCGCCGTCGAGGCGACCGTCGTTCTCGCCGGACTGTGCGCCCTGTTCGCCGCCTTTACCGCCGCCCAGCTCGTCGCCCTGTCCGAGGGTGGCCGGCACGTGCTCGCCACCGCCGGCCTCACCTACGCCGAGTACGCCCGCTCCGGCTTCTTCCAGCTCCTCGCCGTCGCCGTCATCACCCTGGGTGTCCTGCTCCTTTTGCGCGCCACCACCAACCTGACCAGCCCTGGCCAGCGGGCTACCTTCACCGCCGTCGCTGAGGTGGCCGTCGCCCTCACCGTGGTGGTCGTGGTGGTCGCCGTGCGCCGTCTCAACCTCTACGAGGACGCCTTCGGGCTCACCATGCTCCGGCTCTACAGCGAGCTGTTCAGCTACTGGATCGGCGTCGTCTTCCTGTTTCTGGGCGCTGGCCTGGCCGGCGTCGGCCGTGGTCGGGGCTGGTTTGTTGGCGCGGCGGCCGCCACCGGCCTCGCCCTCCTGCTTGCCCTCAACGTCGCCAATCCGGAGGCCGTCGTCGCCCGCGACCAGCTCGCCGGCACCCGTCAGGTCCAGCAGACCGATGTCGGCTACGTTGCCCGCCTGTCCGAGGACGCCATCCCGACCGTGGCCGCCCGCCTGCCCGACCTGGACCCGGTCGCCAGGGCCGACCTGCGCGCCAGGTTCTGCCCCCTCGAGCCCAACAGCTTCCCGCCGTCCCGCTTCACCGGCTGGGCTGCCTGGAACCTCGGCCACGAGCGCGCCGACCGGGCCGTCACCCACGTCTGCGGATGACCACGTACTTCTGTGACGGGTCCTTAGCGGTGAGCCCGCTCGTCCTGCGTGGCGGAGGTGTCAGGCGGCGTTGTCCCACCAGCTGAGCACGCGGAGCCCGCGGAGGGTGTTCCAGCGGCTCGGCGTCCCCACGCCGCCCTCGATGTCGAAGTGGACACGACCCGGGTGGATGCGGTCGAGCAGCCATCGGCCGTCGGGCTGCCGCTTGGATCGCACGACCTCCACGGCCTCGGCCATCCGAGGGTCGGGGTCCGCGCCCGACCAGCGGAAGTAATCGAGCGCGCGCAGCACGTCGTAATGCCAGTAGTAGGGGAACGCGAACTCGAGATATGCCGGGTCGACGACCGCGCCGGTGCTCTTGCGGCGGAACAGGCCGCGCTCCAGCAGGTACTCCTCACCGCTGCGCCGGGCCGCGCGCACCTCCGCGGACCCGCCGGTCGCTCGTTCGAACTCGAGCAGCCCGTCGAGCACATTGATCGTGGTGTCGAAGGAGGAGCGCACGGAACCGTTCTCGACCTCGCAGTTCCAGCCGCCGTCGTCCAGCCGCTCGCCGAGGATCCGCTGGACGATCGCCGCGACATCTACTCCGAAGTAGGCCCCGGTCTCGATCGTCCGGCCGTTGATGCACGGCTCGACCTCGCCGTCGAAGTAGCGCTGCCCGTCATGCTCCCAGCGCCCGTTCTCCACGACGAGCGCGATCGCCTTGCGTGCGGACTTCGACGCCGGGTCGAGCCCCAACAGCTGGAGCGTCTGCAGCGTGTGCATGGTGGCCGTCCAGGGCTGCCCCGTTCCACCGCCGGTGTAGGACGCCGGGAAGCAGGCACCGCCATCCCAGAGCCCATCGGGACCCTCCAGCGCGAGCAGGCGCCCACCCCAACCGTAGTGCTCGACCCGGGCCCGCTCGGCCGCGACGTCGTCGCGGGACGCGTTCCTGAGGTCGCGCAGCACCTGCCAGCGGATGGCGGGGTCGCCCTCGAATAGCCAGTCGATTTCGCTCATCGCCGCAGGCTACTACGAACCTCAGACGGTCGGTTCGATCGGCGGGCCGCGACGCTGGAACCGGGATGGCGACCCGTGACCTGGGCGCGGCCGGTGGAACGATCGGACGTGCCGCACGTGATGGCCGGGATCTGGACCGCTATGGGGATGGTGCACCGGTAGGCGGCGGTAGGCTGGCCGGCGGCTGCCCCGGCGGTTGCAGGGTGGCGTCGCTGAACATGGCCGCGCGGCCGAGGTCGTCCAACGGGGGTGGGTGACGCCGTGTCGTGGGAACCTGGTGGGGCCGGGGGAACAGCCAGCCCGCCTTGCCGACCTGGTTGAGGACCACCACGCTGGCGACCAGCAGTACCACCACGACGCCGACAGCCACGCCCCAGGTGATGTGTGCGCTGAGCAGCGCGGCTGCCAGCCCGCCCAATGAGCCGACCACGCCGGCGGTGGTGCTCCAGCCGATGCGCCGGTTGTAGATGTCCAGGAGCCACTCGTCCTCGCGCTGCAGCCCGCGTTCCTCCTGTAGCGCGTCCTCGGAGACCCTGGCCTCCGGGCGGTAGGTCAGGCGGATGTCGGGGCTGGCGGCATAGCTGATGGCCTCCACGATCAGGCTCAGCGCAAGGATGAAGGCGCCCTCCGCTATCGCGAACAGGGCGACCGCGATGTCGCGCCAGACGCTGCCGGTGGCGGTCGCGGCCATGATGGCCGAGGTGAGGGAGAACCCCGCCAGCACCGAGATCGGGGTGCCGCCGACCGCGGTGATCGACTGGACCGAGCCGAGCTCGCGCGGGCTGTCCCAGACGCTGGTGACCCGCTCAGTCATGGACGGAGCACGGCCGTGGGTTCCCGTCGTAACGGCAGGTCCGCGTGGCCAGCGGTATTGGCTGGCGGTATTGCTCCCATCCTGGCAGTACTCCGGTCGCGTCGGGCGTCTGGGTCTGGCGTAGTGCCTGGCGGACCGAGTCTCCGATCGGGTCCGCGCCGAGGTGCCCAGCGCTCACCTGTTGCGCGATCGCCTTGATCGCGTTCCCGGTGGAGCCTGGGTCCAGCTCGCAGGCAACCACCGTTTCGGTCTGCTCGGGTAGGCGGGCGACCAGCTCGTTGACCGCACGCAGCTCGCCGTCGTCGGGGGAGTAGACGAGCACCATCTGGTCCGGATCGGCTGGGGTGACGCCGAAGTCGGCTGGTCGGACGACCATACCGAGCTTTGACCATTGCGGGCCGCTGACATCGCCCATCTCACGAACCGGTTGGTAGGTGTCGCTCGCCAGGATCAGGTCGCCGGTCTTCAGGCGACCCAGAATTTCGTCGGGCAATTCCACGGGTGGCCTCCCCTCAATGCGCAGCCTCACCGTGGTGACGGCCGCCAGGCCGGATCTTCGCCACTGCCAGACCGGCCGTCAATGCCTCTTGGTGCAGTGGCGCAAGGACGGATCACCTGTGCTGGAG